>JALYRV010000349.1 GCA_030855205.1 Acidobacteriota bacterium
CTGCTAGTACTACTTTGTTAGATCCGTAGAGAGATTTCCCTGAGTTTCAGCATGGTATCCAAGTAGTGCGGATGCGTGACGAAGAAATGGGCGGTGAGAATCTCAGTGATCACCGCCCGTGTGACGGGCAACGTGGGGAGTCGTGCCCCGCGCCGCCCCCGCTCGTGTTGCAACCAGGCATACGCGAGCGCCGTCAGCACGACGTGCCGCTGCCAGCCGGGCCACGAGCGACCTTCGAAGTGATCGAGCCCGAGTTCGTCCTTGAGCTCTTGATACTGCTGCTCGATCGCCCACCGCTGATGGGCCAAGTGCACGATCGCTTTCAGGGACGTGGTTGCCGGCAGGTCGACCAGGTAGTACTTGGTGCGCGGCGTGCTTCCCAGATCGCGCTCGCACAGCAACCAGACTTCGGGCGCGACGCGATGCTCGCGCCAGTCGTGCGCCGGTGTCACGCGGTGCGCGAAGAAGCGGGCGCGCCACGGCCGGTTCGTGCCGTTGCGCCACGTGATGACGCGCCAGGCCTTGGCCGGTTGCTCGGCGGCGAACGCACGGATCGCGACGCTCTGGACGCCGGGAGCCAAGAGTCGTCGCGTCCGCGGGCGTCCCGTCCCCACGCGGGGTACCGGCGCGATCAGGGCGGGGGTACCGGGAAAGACGGTCAGCGTCGACGAGACGCCCAAGGCATACGGCAGCTTCGCGCGGTGCAACGTGCGACGCAAGGTGGCGTTGTCGCCAAATTCGGCGTCGCCCAACACCGCCGTCACCGTGATGCCGCTGGCGCGTACCTGCCGCAGGAGCGTCAGCGCGAGTCGCCATTTCTCCTGGAAAGGCACCGACGCCGGAATGCGGGCGCGCTGCCGCGCCTCTGGCGTCAACCACGTCTCGGGCAGATACAAGCGGGCGCCCAGCATCCACGCCCGGGCGCCCGTCCAGAGCGCCACCGTCACCGCTACTTGGCAACTGGCAATCTTGCCCAGGGTGCCGCAGTACTGGCGCGCGACGCCCACCGACCGCGTGCCCTGCTTGGGGAAGCTCGTGCCATCGAGAATCAGCACGCCCTCGCGATCGGGGATCGTCGCCCGCAGACGCCGCCACACGTGCTCCGCCGTCCAAGGCGCGTCGGTGATGAAATGCTGAAAGGCCTCGTAGCTGCCCGGCGCGCTGACCCTCGCCAGCATCGCGCTCATCGATTTCCGTCGACTGTCGCTCAAGAGCCCGAGCAGATACCGGCGGAATGCCCCGCGCTGCGCCACATGGCCGAAGTCGCTCTCGAACGGCTCGAGCCACGTGAGCAGTCGATCTAACCACACCGGCGCATTGCGCGGCAGCACCGGGACGGAGCGTACCGAAACCGGGAACAAAGTACAAGGTCAAAATGCTCAATACGTACAAAGTGACGAACGAATCTGCTGATCTACCAAAGTAGTACTAGAACCTGGTCGTGAACGAGAGCTTCACGGCGCGCGGTGAGCCCGGCGTGATGTTGGAGTTGCTGTGCGCGCTCGCGTAGTAGCGCTCGTCGAATAGATTCTCGACGTTGACCTGCGCCCGCACCCTTGCCGTGACGTCGAAGAACACCGCACCGTCCACGCGCGTGAAGCCCGGCAGGACGACGCGATTGTCGGTGGATGCGAAGATCGCCGTGCGGCGCACCAGGCCTAGAGCGGCGGACCAGCGCGGCGTGATGCCGTACTTGCTCCAGAGCGAGAGTGAGTGAGCGGGCACGTGCGCCAGTGACGCGCCGGTCTGTGCGGTCGCCGAGATCGAGCGCGTGATCGTTCCTTCCTGCCAGGCATACCCGGCAATCAGGTTCCAGACCGGGGTGAGCGCGCCGGTCAACTCCAGCTCAACGCCCTCCGAGCGCTGCGCGTCCACCAGCACCGATCGCGTCGGATCGTTGGGATCCGGGACGGCGACGTTGCCTCGATCCAGGCGATAGAGAGCCGCCGTGATCCCAAGCGCAGGACGGATGTCCCACTTCGCTCCGAGTTCATAGTTGCGGAACGCTTCCGCCTCGAGCGCTTCATTCGACACCGACAGCGAAGCCAGCTGCTCGCCGGCTCGCGGCACGAAGGTCAGGCTGTAGCTGCCGTAGAGAGACAGCGGCAGGATCGGCTTGTAGACGAGTCCGAGACGCGGCGAGACCATCCGGTCGCTCGCCGACAGCGCCGCGCCCGTCCGGTTATTCGTGAAATCGATGTCGAACGCATCGAAGCGCACACCGGCGACGGCCTGCAGGTGACTGGTGAGTTCGACCTGGTCCTGGGCGTAGACCGCAGCGAGGCTGGCGACGCCGTGGTTATTTGCGTCCGTGGCGCTCTGCCGGAACGTGACGGGTGCGTCGATCGTCGGCGAGGAGATCGGCGCCTGCACCGACGTGGATGTGCCGTTGAAGAAGCCGGTCGAGCGGAAGTTGTCAGTCTCCTGCCGGCCGAGTTCGGCGCCGACGAGCAGGGTGTGACCGATCCCGCCTGTGCGGGCGCGAAGGACGAGATCGGTCTGGTTGAACAGGTTCGTCCGGTCGGTCGCGTTGTTGTACGC
>JALYRV010000350.1 GCA_030855205.1 Acidobacteriota bacterium
CGTCCCGCCAGGGTCGCCGGCGCGCTGCCCCCGTCGCCGTTACCCGTCATCACTATGAGCGAGGCCGCGCTCGTGCGCGCGCGCGCGCTGCACTCGCGCGGCCGTCTCCAGGACGCGGCACGGGCGCTGACGTCAATCCCCTCCGACGATCCGCTGCGGCGCGATGCCGACGCGCTGCTCGCCGGCATTCAGGACGCCCTGCTCGCGGCGCACGCGCGATGAAGTGTCCCAAGTGCAACTATCTGAGTTTCGAGGCCGGGGAACGGTGCCGCAACTGCGGTCACGACTTCTCGATGTCGTCGCCTCCGGCTGACGACCCCGCGGGCGACCTTCCGCTGTTCACCGACGACGATCGGCCGCTCGTGTCAGTGCCGGCGTCTCCGCGCGCGCCGCTGTCGGTGCGCCGCACGACGCAGGATCCGGCCCGTCTCAAGAGCCGCTACGCACAGACCGTCACGCCGCAGCCTCCGCCGCCTCCCGAGTTCGACTTCCAGGATGATGCCGCGCCGGAGAGGGCGGATGGCTCCGACGAGGACGCCGAGCGATTTCCCCAGCCGGCGGTCTCCCCGGCCCGCCGCGACGCCGCGCCCGGTGCCGATCCGCGCGAGCCGGCATCCGGCGGCAGGCGCCTGCTGGCGGCGCTGATCGACGTCGCGCTCACAGGCGCGATCGATACCGGCGTGCTCTATTTCACGCTCAAGCTCGCGGGGCTCGAGTTCGCCGAGTTCTTCGAGCTGTCGATCGGGCCTGTCCTCGCGTTCCTCCTGATTCTCAACGGCGGCTACTTCGTCATGTTCACCGCCGCGACGGGGCAGACGATCGGCAAGATGGCCGCGGGCATTCGCGTCGTCGGCACATCGGCTGACGACGTCATTCACGACCGCGTGACCTTCGGCCGCGCGGTGCTGCGCACAGCCGGCTACGTCGCGTCGCTGCTGCCGGCCGGCCTCGGGTTCGTGCCCGCGTTCGTGGGCCCTCGCGATCACCGCGCGCTGCACGATCGGCTCGCCGAAACGCGTGTCGTGCGCGCATGACACGCGCCGCCGTCTTCATCGCGACCGTCGGCTACATCGGCTACGCGCCGATCGCTCCGGGCACGTTCGGCTCCGCGGCGGGCGTCGCGCTCTTCCTGCTGCTCCGCGCGACGGAGATCCCGTGGATCGAGCCTCCCGTCATCGTGCTGCTCTTCATCGCCGGCACCTGGGCCGGCAACGTCGCTGAACGGTATTTCGGCGGCATCGATCCCGGCCCGGTCGTGATCGACGAAGTGCTGGGGATGCTCATCACGCTGATGTTCGTGCCGGTCACGTGGGCCGGCGTGCTGCTCGGGTTTCTCGTCTTTCGCGTGCTCGACGTCTTCAAGCCGTGGCCCGCACGCCAGATGGAGAACCTCCACGGCGGGATCGGCGTGATGGCCGACGACGCGATGGCCGGTGTGTACGGCAACCTGATCATGTGGTTCGCGGTCTGGTACGGCCCCACGTGGCTGACGTAACGCTGCCGTCGCTCTCGACCGCGGCCATCATCGCGATTGGCACCGAGCTGCTCACGCCGCACCGGTCAGATACCAACTCCCTTGCGATCACGGCGCGCCTCGACGACATCGGCATTCGCGTCTGCCACAAGGCGGTGGCGGGTGATCGCGTGGACGAGATCGCGCACGCCATTCGCGACGCCGCGGCGCGCGCCGATCTGGTGATCCTGAGCGGCGGCCTCGGGCCGACGGCCGACGATCTGACGCGCGACGCGATTGCCGCATTCGCCGGCATCGATCTCGTCGAGGATCCCGCGCTCGTTGCGATGCTCGAGTCGCGTTTTGCGGCGCGCGGCATTCCGATGCCGGCGATCAATCGCAAGCAGGCGCTCGTGCCTCGCGGGGCCGTGCCGCTGGCGAATCCCGCCGGAAGCGCACCGGGACTGCTGCTCGAGCGTCGCGACGTCACGGTCGTCGCGCTCCCAGGACCGCCGCGCGAGCTGCTCCCGATGTTCGACGCGCTGGCCGGGGAGACGCTGCGCGCGCGCAGCACGGGCACGCCGCTCTGGCGCCGCGTGCTGAAAGTCAGCGGGCGCCCGGAGTCGTCGGTCGACGAGATCGCGGCGCCGATCTATCAGCCGTTCGAACGTGCGCGCGTACCGATAGAGACCACGATTCTTGCGTCGCCCGGGCTCGTGGAGCTGCACCTGAACTGCCGCTGGGCGATACGCGAGGAAGCCGAACGTGCGCTCGGCGATCTCGCCGTGCGGATCGCCGACGCGCTGGGCTCCGCGTGCTTCACGACCGACGGGCAGTCGATCGAGCACACGGTGGGTGCACTGCTGACGGCGCGCGGGCTCTCGATCGCCGTGGGGGAGTCGTGTACGGCGGGCCTCGTCGCGGCGCGCCTGACCGGCGCGAGCGGAAGCTCGGCGTACTTTCGCGGCGGTATCGTCGCCTACGGCAATGACGTGAAGACATCGCTGCTCGACGTGCCGGCGGAGCTGATCGACGCGCATGGCGCCGTGAGCGAGCCGGTCGCGCGCGCGATGGCAGCCGGCGCACG
>JALYRV010000165.1 GCA_030855205.1 Acidobacteriota bacterium
CTCCTGTTCATCGTCCTCATGCCCACGCAGGCGATCGCCACACAACTGGCCGCCGATCACATCAAGTGCGAGAAGCTCGGCCTCGGTCTGCCCGCGCAGGGCGAGCCGGCCGAGCTCAAGCGCGCCTGGCTCGAATGGCGCAATCAACACGTCGAGATCCCGGGCGGACATGCGGCCGACGGGCTGACCCTGGTCGGCCTTCGCCGGTGCGTGACCAGCGAAGGCAACATGGCGCACGTCGTCTACACCCGGCAGGGCAGGCCGCTGTCGCTGTTCATCTTCGCCAAAGGACGCCCGGGCTCGGGAGCGGTTGAGGCCCTCGGCCACAAGGCGATACTCTGGCAGTCCGGATCGCTCACCTACGCGCTGGTCGGCCGCAGCGAAGGCCTTCAGCACACGGCGATGTGGATGCAGGAACAAGTAAGACTGAAGACGGAAGACTGAAGAGATGAGAAACCGCTGGGCCGTCGCCTGTCTCCTTGCTGCTGCCATCGCGCTGCCGTTCTTTCCCGCGTGTTCGGGGCAGAAAGAGGACGCGCCTCAGGCTTCGAATGATGCGTCAGGGCTCTGCACCGCGGAGGCCGAAGTGGCGCAGCTGGATCTGAAGCTGCGCGACATGAACGGCGCGGAAGTGAACCTCGCCGACTTCCGCGGCAAGCCGCTGCTGCTCAATTTCTGGGCGACGTGGTGCCCGCCGTGCCTCGAGGAGATCCCGTATTTCAACGAGCTCGCCACGAAATACAAAGACGAGGGTCTCGTGATTCTCGGCATTTCCACCGACGACACCGCGGCCCAGCTCAAGCCATTCGCCGCCGAGAAGCACATGAACTATCCGGTGCTGGTCGGCCTCGACGAGCCGGCAGTGGAGCGCGCGTTCGGCCCCATGTGGGCGATCCCCGTCACCATCTTCGTCAAGAAGGACGGCACCGTCTGCAAGACGCACAAGGGGACGCAGTCGAAGGAGTTCTTCGAGCAGCACGTCAAGGCCCTGTTGTAAGTCTTCGCTGTAGTATGATCGACCACATGCTGAAGGGATTCACGCACGCGAAGCTCTCGTGCGGTTGCCGCGTCGGTTTCCGCCCGGGTGTCGAAGGCAGTCCCGTGACGGTGGTCGTCGATGAGAAGGCGTCGGGTTGCCCGCACGCCATCCATGTGCGCAGCCTGCCCGTCTACGACTTCCGCGAAGCGCTGCGCCCCGCGACGCGCCCGATTCACGCCGAAGAAACCGAGTACGAAGAAGAAGGCTGAAGACGGGCCTTTCGTCTTCAGTCTTTCGTTTTTCGTTTTTCGTCCTTCAACCTTCCTGCCTCCTTCAAAATCCTCCGCAACATGAACTCGATCTGGCCGTTCAGGCTGCGCAGATCATCGTCTGCCCAGCGCTGAACGGCATCGAGCACGTCGCGGTCGATTCGCAGGAGGAAAGGCTTCCGCTCCGCCATCGCGCTACTGATAGATCGAGCCGGTGTTGATGATCGGCTGCGTGCCGCGCTCGCCGCAGAGCACGACCAGCAGGTTGCTCACCATTGCAGCCTTGCGCTCATTGTCGAGCTCGACGATGTCCCGGCGCGAGAGCATCTCGAGGGCCATCTCCACCATGCCGACCGCCCCTTCGACGATGCGCTGGCGCGCGGCGATAATCGCGCCGGCCTGCTGCCGCTGCAGCATCGCGGCCGCGATCTCCTGCGCATAGGCCAGGTGGCTGATGCGCGCCTCGATCACTTCTACGCCCGCGCGCGAGAGCCGGTCCTGCACTTCGCCTTTCACCCGCTCGGCGACGTCCGCCGTGTTGCCGCGAAGCGACATCACGTGCTCCTCGTGCGCGTCGTAGGGATAGTGCGTCGCGGCGTTGCGCAGCGCCGCCTCGCTCTGCACGTGCACGTAGTGCGAGTAGTCGTCCACCTCGAAACACGCCTCCGCCGTTTCCACGACGCGCCAGACGACGACCGCGGCAATCTCAATCGGGTTGCCCTCGTTGTCGTTGACCTTCAGCTTCTGGCTCTCGAAATTGCGGACGCGCAGCGAGATGTGACGCTTCGTATACAGCGGGTTCGCCCACTTGAACCCCGGCGTCTTCACGCTCCCGGCGTACGAGCCGAACAACTGCAGCACCTTGGCTTCGTTCGGGTTGACGATGAAGAACCCGAAGAGCAGCACGAAGGCGACGAGCAGGCCGAGTCCCCAGATGACGATCGGCACGGGACCGCCGCTCCCGGTCGCGGCGTTGACGAGCATGAACACGAGGACGGCATGGGCGGCGAGAATGAGCGGAAGCATCAGCCAGCCGGAGAAAACGTCGCGGATCTGTTCACGAACAACCATGGGAAGCACCTCTCTGATCGCAAAGTGATATCACTGTGATAGCTATTGCGTCAAGCGCCGTCCGCCGGACCGCCGCGGGCGCCGCTATACAATCGGAGGCATGAGACTCCGCCCGGGCCTGACGCTTGCCGCGCTCCTGATCACGACGCCGCTCGCCGCGCAGAGCGCGAAACATCCCGCCGAGGACGCGTTTGCGGCTGCCGTGTCCGAGCCGGGGCTCCAGCGGATGGTGCGCGAGCTCGTCGCGCTCGGCCCGCGCATGGGGGGAACGCCATCGGGAGACAATGCGGCGGAGTACCGCCGCGCCTACTTCCAGAAGCTCCGATTGCCGGTCATCGTCGCCGACGATCCCGCGGTGCTCGCCCACTGGGAGAGCAGCTGGACGCTGTCGATCGCGCCCGGCGGGCGCCTGGAGTCGGCGTGGCCGCTCGGCTACTCACCGCCGGTCGCCGTCGGCGCGCGCGGGAAGATTCTATTCGTCAAGGACCTCGCGGCCGTGGTCCCCGCGCCGGAGTGGGCCGGCGCCGTGCTCTACACGCCGGGGCCGGTTGGCCGCGCGTATCAGGCGATTGCGAAATCGCCGCACCGCCCGATCGCGATCGTCACGAGCGCGCCGCACCAGGCGGGCAAGTACATGGAAGCCGCGCGTCTGTCCGCGCTCGCCGCGCGCGAAGACAATCCGATCGCGGCCTTCGCCGTCGGCTATCTCGATGGAGAAACGCTGCGTGCCGCCGCCGCGCGCGGACTGCAGGCCGACGTCGCGCTCGTGTCGAACACCCGCAAGGCTCCCGTAAAAACCGTGGCCGCCACGATCGCCGGCGCCGATCCCTCCAAATACTGGTTGATCTGCGCGCACGGTGATTCGGATTCGGGCGGCCCTGGCGCTGACGACAACGCCTCGGGCGAAGCGACGGTGATGGAGATCGCGCGCGTGATGAAGGCCCTGGCCGACACGGGGCAGTTCAAGCCGAAGCACTCGATCAAGTTCGTGATCTGGGGCAGCGAGTACCACTCCGCCCGCGCGTGGATCGAGCGCGAAGGGCCCGCGCTCTCGGCGCTGCAGGGCGTGCTCAACTTCGACGAAACCGGCACCGGCGCCGAGCGGGAGGCGATCTATTTCGAATCGAACGACGTCCCCTGGAACAAGACCCTGCTGGGCACGCTCGCCGCCGTCGGCGCGGACTACGTCGGCAAGCCGGGATTCTGGCCGGAGTACGCGACGAACCCGTCGCAGGGCGGCACCGACTCGTACGCGTTCCTTCCGAAACAGTACAAAGGCACCGACTATACGAAGCTGCAGATTCCGTCGACGACGGTCTACACCGCCGCGTGGGATCAGCTCGCCGTGCTGGATCAAACCGAAGGGTGGGACGTGCCTGGGCAACCGGGATCGCGCAAGCTCGAGATCGACTACTCGGCCTACTATCACTCGTCGGGGGACACGCCCGCCAACACGACCGATCGGGAACCGCAGAACATGGTGCGCGCGGTCAAGGCCGTGGGGATCGCCATGCTGCGCCTGACGCGCTGATTAGCAGAGGATGCGCAGCTCGACGACCAGCGGCAGGTGATCCGAGGCCATGAGCGAGAGGCGCGTGCGCACGAGTTCCACCTTCTGGATCTCCAGCTCTCCCTCGTAGTAGACGTGATCGAGATGCAGGAACGGGAAGATGCCGGGGTAGGTCCGCCGGCGCTTGAGGTGCGGATAGAGATCCAGCGCCTTCAGCTTCTGTGACAGCAGCGTCGTCGCCAGCCCTTTCGTCCATTCGTTGAAATCGCCGACGACGATTTTCGGGCCCTCGACACGCTTGTCGTGCACGTACGCCGCAAGGCGTCCGGCCTGATAGCGGCGCTCGAGCAGTGCCGTGCCGAGATGGACGTTGAACAGGTGGACCACGCGCCCGTTGACGTCGACGTCCACACGCTGCACGTTGCGGTGCTCGCACGATCGCCACGTCAGGTCGCAATGCGCGTGTGCCGTCATCGGCAGGCGGCTCATGACGACGTTGCCGAAGAGATGCCCGCGCAGCTCGCGTGCGGGGGCCATCACCCAGCCCATGCCGGCCAGTGCGCCGATTTCCTCCGCCTGGTTGACCGTGCCATTCGGTCCCGCGCCGATGACCTCCTGCAACGCAACCACGTCGGCGTTCGTGCTCTGGATGACCTTCGCGATCCGCGCGGGATCGGTACGGCGATCCATGCCGCGGCAGCGGTGGATGTTGTAGGTGGCGACGCGCAGGTCGACCCACTTGCGTCCGCGGGCCGTCTCGCTCACTGTTGACGCTCCAGAATCCAGACGACCGGCCCGAGCAACTGCTCCCAGACGGGGCGGCGCTGCCAGGCGTCGAGGGTGATTTCACGGCTCGCGGCGACGTCACGCTCGTGATCGGCATGCAGCCGTGCGGCCACGCGGCGATCGCACAGCGCGAGATTGATCTCGTCGTTGTGCTCGAACGAACGGTTGTCGATGTTCGTCGTGCCCACGACGGCCCATCCATCGTCGACGATGAGCATCTTGCAGTGCGTCATCGACGGCTCGTATTCGAAGATGCGCACGCCTGCCCGGAGCAGCTCACCGAACATCCGCCGGCTCGCAAAGCGTACCCAGCGCTGGTCGGTGCGCCAGCCGGGCACGACGATGCTGATCTCGACGCCTCTCGCGGCAGCGGCGGCCAGGCACGCCCGGAGCGACTTGTCGGGCAGGAAGTAAGGCGTATTGATCCGGACTTCGCGCTGTGCAGCCTCGATGAGAAGCTGGAACGTAACCCGCGAAACGGTGGCACGATCGGAGGGCGAGCTCTTGACGACGAAAGCATGGACATCGCCCGCCGGCGCGAGCGGCGGGAAGAAGTCTTCTCCCGTGATGATTTCGCCGCAGCATTCCAGCCAGTTCTCGATGACCACGCCTTGCAAAGCCGCGACCACCGGTCCCTCGACGCGCACCATCGTGTCGCGCCAGGCCTTCTCACCGGCATGTGTGCCGCTCCACCAGTCAGCGACGCCCGCGCCTCCCGTGAATGCCACACGCCCGTCGACGACGAGCAGCTCACGATGCGTCCGGTTGTTGAGCCGCATCAGCGAGAACCAGCGGAAGCGCTGATAGAACTCCACTCGCACCCCGGCCTGGCGCAGCGGCGCCGTTCTGGCGCGGTTCATACCCCAGCTGCCGATGGCGTCGAGCACGATCGTCACGCTCACCCCCGCTCGCGCCCGGTCGCAGAGCGCGCGAACGAAGGCGTCCGCCACGCGCCCCGGCTGGAAGATGTAGCACTCCATGGTGACGGTCCGCTCGGCCTTGCCAATCGCATCCAGCATCGCCGGGTAGAACCGATCGCCGTTGGTCAGGACGTCGACGCGGTTGCCGCTGTGGGCGGCGGCCTGGCAGGTGGACTCGATCGTGTGCAGGAATCCGGGATCGTCGAGCGGCACGCGCGCGCGTACGTGGTAGGTGATGCCGGGCGTGAAGAGGAAGACGAGGACGAGCCAGAGGAGGACGAGCGCGACGGCGAGTGCGAGCCAGCTCACCGCGAGAGGGCGTACGGCGCCGCGGCGCCGGTGCCGCGCGTGGAGCGACGCGTGCGCAGGTCCTGGAGCTTCTGCTCGCCTTCATTGAGGCGCACCGTCAGGGCGCCCGCCGCCAGGCGCTCGAGCACGCTCATGTCGCCGATATCGCTTTCGTCGACGTCGCGCGAGGCGACAAGGTAATAGACGGTGGGCGGCAGGCCCACGAAGGAGTAGCGTCCCTCCCGATCGGGGCGCACGAGCTTGATGTGGCGGCTGCCCGGCTTCCAGTGCAGCTGGCTGACGGGAAACATCACCACTTTGTAACTCTCGAAGTCGTCATCGGCGGTCGAGACGAGACGTCCGGCCAGCTTCGTGGTGCTGTCGGTCAGCACGATGCGGATGCCGGTGACCAGCTGATTGAACTCATAGCTGATGGGGATATCGGTCACGTCCTGCCCGCGGTAGAAGACCGACTTGACGCTCCACGGGAACGGCAGGTTCTCGACGCGGAGCAGATGCCCGCCGACCATCGCGCCGCGAATGAGGAACGAGTTGTCATCCTTGATGTGGCCCGTCAGCGCGTCTCCGAACTGACTGCCATCGTGCATCGGCGCGCGGACACGGGTTTCGGGCAGACTCGTCGGCCGCGGCGTGGCGCCGTGCCACTCGACCAGGCCCTGAATCCGCGCGCCCGGGTACAACGTCATGTCGACCGCCGTCAGGTTGCGCTCGACGACGCCGATCGTGAAGGCGGCAAACATCGTGATGCCTTCTTCGTCGGTCTCGCCGCGCGAGCGGATGATGAAGCGTCCGGATGGCACATTGGCGAACTCGTAGGTGCCGTCAGGCTTGATGTCGACATCCGTCAGGCTGAACGACGCCGCGCGATCCGCGCGGAACGGGCTCATGACCACGGCGCCCGAAAACAGCTGCTCGTTGTTCCAGGGGCTGATCTTGCCGCTGACGCGCGCCGGTTTGACGATGCGGAGAGGGAAGTCGATGTTGTCGCGCGGCTGTCCGGGCTCGAGCGTGATGCGCGTGGCGTCTTCCGGCGACGGCACCCCCGGGTAGAACGTTGCGGCGTAGACAAGCGGGCCGAGATGATCGCGCGTGGCGAGGAACGCCGGGTCGACGGCGCTGATGAAGTACTGGCCGGCGGGCAGCCCGAAGAGGCGATACTCGCCCTTGTCGTTCGTGATGATCTCGGCGACGGTGACCATCTCGCGTCGATCGCCGACGAAGACCGGCCGCAGGGCCGACACGATCCCGCCCGCGAACGGGGTGCCGTCGCTGTCGAGAATCTTGCCGGATACCCAGAGGTGCTGCGCGAGCGCGACATCGACATTCTCGAGCTTCTGCCCGTCGGTGATCTTGATGGGCGTGGCCGGTTCCGGCAACTGCTTCTCGCCCCACAGCCTCGGCGCGTACCCCGACTTGCTCACCGCGAGCATGTAGTTGTCGAATGCGTCGAGCTCGGTCAGCTCGTACCGTCCCTGATCATCGGTGATCGTGACCCAGTTGGTTTCCTGATCGGGGCGGCTGAGAATGACGCGCGCGCGCGAGAGCGGCTTGCCGTCCGTGAAGGACGTGATGCGCCCGCGGATCGCCCCCGCCGGCGGCGGCTTCGGCGTATCGATGGGGATGGCGCCGAGTTGGGCGCCAGGCTTCGGCGGCGGCTGCTGCCCTGGCTTGGGCGGTACGGCCTGAGGCGGTTTTGCCTGCCTGAGAGCATGGCCCGCCGCAGGAACCCCCACCCATAAGCAGAGGGACATGACGCACCACCATGCGACTCTATGACGCTTCGACGCCCTGCCTAGCATGGGTCTATGATAGATCCGAAGCGCCCGGAACCGCTTTTCAGGCCAGATCACCCATATGTCCAAGCTCAAATCGGAGTTCGAAGCGACCTGTCCCTGCTGCCGGTCGACCCTCGTGATCGACACGAACCTGCGGCGCGTTGTACGGCACGTCGAGCCCGAGCGCGACGACAAACCGGAGCTC
>JALYRV010000020.1 GCA_030855205.1 Acidobacteriota bacterium
GCCTGAGGCGCGGCCTGCGCGAGCGCAAGCGTGGCAAGCAGCGTGAGGATCAACGCGGCGCTCCCGCCGGCGGCACGCCGGGCCCGCCTGCCCTGCCTGCGCCTGGCGTACCAGGGGCCCCGGGCGGAGGCGGCTCGAGCAGCACGAACGTCGTCGCCGTGCAGCGCGCCGTGATCGTCGATCCTGAGCCCTGCGCCTCGCGCGCGCGAATCTGCAGATCGCCGACGTTGATGATGCGCGGAAAACGCGCGATGCGATCGAAGAAGAAACCGAGGTCGTGATAGCTCCCCTCGATCTGCATCTCGATCGGCCATTCCTCGTGGAGCGCTTTCTTCGCCGACGTCTTCGGATTGAAGCCGCGGATTGTCAGGTTCGACTGCAGCGCGAGCGTGTGCACCCGGCGGAGCAGATCCTGCGCGTCCTTCTGGTCGGGCAGGATCGACTTCAGCTCGTCGAGCCGGCGCTCGAGCTCGACCACCTGCGAGCGGAACTCCGGCAGACGTCGCGCGGTGTTGACGCCGCGGTCGATATCGGCACGCAGGGTGGCCACGCGGGTGCGGTGACCCTCGAGTTCCGCCAGCGCTTCATCCGCATAGAAATTGTGAAAGCCCCACACCGCGGTACCGCAGACGACGACGAACGCGCCAATCTGCCCGTACCACGGAAGGTTGCTGAGGCTGATCGCCATTAGTCCCTGCCTTGTGGCGCCGGCGCCCCGGGGGCGGCCGTCGCGAGCGCGTTGCCGCCGGGCACGAACGTGGCGCGCACGACGAAGCGCACCATCTCTCCCTGCGGATCCGTGTCGGCCGCACTCGTGACGATCTCCACGGGGCGCTTGAAATACTGCGAGTTCTGCAGGTTCGCTACGAAGTCCGACAGCGAGCTCAGCGTGTTGGTGCGCCCGTCGATCGTCACGTCGTCACCCTTCTGGGTGAGCTCGACGAGCCACAGACGATCGGGTAGCGCCCGGCTGATCTCGTCGAGCATGTGCACAGGGCCGGTCTGGCCGCGCCGCAGCTGCTCGATGAGCGACACGCGCTGCGTGAGCGCCGCTTTCTGGGCTTCGAAGCGCTGCACCTCGGTCAGCACGCCGCGCAGACGCTGGGCCTCGGCCTCGGTCGCCGTCAACTCCTGCTCGACGCGCGCCTGTTCCTGGCCGATCGCCCAGAAGCGGTACCCGATGTAACCGGCCGCGAGCAGCATGATGGCCGCGCAGCCAATCGTGATTTTCTGCGCCTCACTCAGGCCGGCGCGCGTGCGGACCTTGGCGCGCTCGGTGCCGAGCAGGTTGATCCGAATCATCGGTCCCCCACCCGGCGGAGCGCGAGCCCCACCGCTACGGCCGCCATCGGAGCGACGGCCTCTATGTCGGTGACGCCGAACTTTGCGGCGTCGAAGCGCACGCGCCGGAACGGATCGAGCGCTTCGACCGGAGCGCCGAAACGCTCGCCCAGCATCTCCATGAACCCTTCGGCGCGCGACGCGCCGCCGGCGACGACGATGCGGTCGAGCCGATCGGACGCCGCGGTCGCCTTGTAGAAGTCGAACGTCTTCTGAATCTCGAGCAGCACGTTGTCGGAGATCGCGCGCAACACGGGGCGCGCGTCTTCATACGTCACGCCTCCGAAATCCCCGCCCGCCCCGTCCCCCTTCTTCAGCGCGTCGGCGAGCTCGTGCGGCAGATTGAGCTCCTTCTGCAGCGCCTCGGTGTACGCGTGGCCGCCAATCGAAATGTCGCGTGTGAAGACGGACTGCTCGCCCTGCACGATATTGATGTTCGTCGCGCTCGCGCCGGCGTTGATGAGCGCGACGACCTCACCGTCGGTGAAGCCGTAGTTGACCTCGTAGGCATTCTGGAGGGCGAACGCGTCGATATCGACGATGACGGGCGTGCGGCCGGCCTGCGTGATCACGCCGGTGTAGTCGACGATCTTTTCCTTCTTCGCCGCGACCAGCAACACGTCCATCGTCCCCTTCGGCCCGGCCTCTTCCGCAGGGGTGAGGACCTGATAGTCGAGGTTGACGTCCTGGATGTCGAACGGGATGTACTGCTCGGCTTCCCAGACGATCGAGTCGGCCAGCTCTTCCTCGGTCATGGCCGGCACTGTGATTTTCTTGACGATGACGGCGTTGCCCGAGAGCGACGCGGCCACCTCCTTGGTGCGGATGCGCCGCCCCTCGAACAGACGGCGGATGGCGTCGGCGACGGCCGTGCCGTCGATGACGGCCCCATCGACGATGCTGTCGGGGGGCACGGGCTCGACGCCCCAGGCCACGACTCTCCAGAGTTTTCCGGCCGGACGCAGTTCGACCGCCTTGACGGCGCTCGAGCCGATGTCGAGGCCGACGACGGGACGAGCCCGGCGAAAGCGAGGGAGCAAACCCATGTTCAATTTCAGTGAAGCAGTCGGGACGGACGGTGACGCCTAGCGCAAGCGCGGTGCCAGCTCGTCCCCGCCGTAAACGGCGTTACTGCGTGCAGAAATGGAATCGGCTCGAAGGCTCGAGGTCTGTAGTTCCTGACGAAACTGATCCGCGGCTGACGGATTTGTAAGCGGAGGAATGTCTGGCCGCGCGAAACGCCGGAACTCTTGGAGCACGTTAGAGTTGACAGTTTTCGTGGGTACCTTTATCCTCTTGGTTTGCCGTTTGCTGGATTGGGCTGAAAGAGGAGTCATGGGCACGTTTATCCCATCTGCCAACTCGATTGAGAGGCAGTGGCATGTCATCGACGCTGAGGGGCAGGTCCTCGGACGTATTGCGACGCTCGCGGCGCGACTGCTGCAGGGCAAGCACAAGGGTATTTATACGCCCTTCATCGATACGGGCGACCACGTGGTCGTCATCAACGCGGCGAAGGTCAGGCTGACCGGCCGCAAGGAAGACCAGAAGGTCTATCGCACCCACAGCGGCTACGAGGGCGGCGTCCGCACCGACCGCGTGAAGGTCGTGCGTCAGACCAAGCCGGCCCGCATTGTCGAGGAAGCCGTGCGCGGCATGCTCCCGAAGACGAAGATGGGCAATGCGATGTACCGGAAGTTGAAGGTGTACGCGCGGGCGGATCATCCGCACGCCGCGCAGAAGCCGGCGAAGCGAGAGGTCGCGTAAGCGTTATGGCACTCATTCAGTATTACGGGACCGGCCGGCGCAAGACGTCGACGGCCCGCGTCTTCCTCAGGCCCGGCACCGGCGCCATCGTGGTCAACCGTCAGCCTGTCGAGCACCACTTCCCCACCGAAGTCCTCCGACTCGTCATCCGCAACCCCCTGGTCCTGACCGAAACGGCCGACAAGTTCGACGTGCTGGCCACGACGACGGGCGGCGGCGTAGCGGGCCAGGCCGGCGCGCTGCGTCTGGGCATCGCGCGCGCGCTGGTCGAGTACAACGAGGAGTTCCGGTCGAAGCTGCGGCAGGAAGGCTTCCTCACGCGCGATTCGCGCATGAAGGAACGGAAAAAGTACGGCATGGCCGGAGCGCGCAAGCGCTTCCAGTTCTCGAAACGTTAGAGTCAGTGAGGGCAATTTGAGCGCGACCGTAATGAAGGATCTCCTGGAAGCTGGCGTCCACTTCGGACACCAGACCAAGCGCTGGAATCCGAAGATGAAGCCGTTCATCTTCGGCGAGCGGAACGGCATCTACATCATCGACCTGGGCAAGACGGCACGGCTGTTCAAGACGGCCGAGCAGTTCGCCGGACAGCTTGCCGCCGAAGGCAAGACGGTGCTCTTCGTTGGCACCAAACGGCAGGCACAGGACGCGATTGCCGAAGAAGCGCTGCGCTGCGGGATGTACTTCGTCAACCAGCGCTGGCTGGGCGGTCTGCTCACCAACTTCACGACGATTCAGCGCAGCCTGGCGCGCCTTCGCGAGCTCGAAGCGATGGCCACCGATGGCCGCTACGAGACAATCACCAAGAAGGAAATCGCACGCGTCGAGAAGGAGAAGCGCAAGCTTCAGAAGAACCTCGACGGCATCCGCAACATGGGCAAGCTGCCCGATGCGGTCTTCATCGTCGACACGCGCAAGGAAAAGATCGCCGTCGACGAAGCCCGGAAGCTCAAGATTCCGGTCATCGGCGTGGTCGACACCAACTGCGATCCCGATGAAGTGGACTACGTGATTCCGGGTAACGACGACGCGCTGCGCTCGATCAAGCTGTTTGCCTCGCGCATCGCCGACGCCATCATCGCGGGCCGCGGCGTTCGCGAAACGCAGCAGGCCGACGAAGCCAGCGACGCGGCTGCCGCGGCAGCCCGCCGCGCGGCCGACCGTGGCCCCCGCGCGCCTCGTACCGAGCAGGCCGCGTCCGTCTAGGCCCGCCGGTCACTCTCCGGGCGCCGGCCGGGCAACCGCGCCGGCGCTTTTTTTTTGACGGCGGCAACAGTAATTCAGAATCCGGAATTCAGCGTTCAAGAATTCCCAGCAAGGATCACGACAGACATGGCGACTACGGCTATCAGTGCAGCACAGGTCAAGGACCTCCGCGAGAAGACCGGCGCGGGGATGATGGAGTGCAAGGCGGCCCTGACAGAGGCGGGCGGCAACATGGACGAGGCGGTCACGCTGCTCCGCAAGCGCGGCCTCGCGCAGGCGGCGAAGAAGACCGGCCGCTCGACCGATCAGGGGCTGGTCGGCCACTACATCCACATGGGCGGCAAGATCGGCGTGCTCGTGGAGGTCAACTGCGAGTCGGACTTCGTGGCGCGCACCGACGACTTCCAGGCGATGGTCAAGGAGATCGCGATGCACATCGCCGCGGCCTCCCCCACCTACGTGCGCCGCGACGACGTGCCGGCCGCGATTCTCGACCGGGAGCGCGACGTCTACAAGGGCCAGATGGCCGAGTCGGGCAAGCCGGCGAACGTGATCGAGAAGATCGTCGAGGGCAAGCTCAATAGCTTCTACGAGCAGACGTGCCTGCTCGACCAGCCCTCGATTCGCGACCCGAAAATGACCATCGGCGCGATCGTGACGGCCGCCATCGCCAAGCTCGGCGAGAACATCGCGGTGGCCCGCTTCGCGCGCTTCAAGGTGGGCGAAGGCGAATAGCCCGCGAGTTTCGGGCGTTCGGAGTTCAGGGACCGTCGAACTTCGATCTTCGAACGCCGAACCTCATATAATCGTCTGTCGTGGCCCCTGCCTTTCGACGCGTCCTCCTCAAACTGTCCGGTGAAGCGCTCATGGGCGAGGTGCCGTACGGCATCGACCCTGCGGTCACGTCACAGGTCGCCAAAGAAATCTACGACATCAAATCAGACGGCGTGGAACTCGCCATCGTCATCGGGGGCGGAAACCTGTTCCGCGGCCTGGCGGCCAGCGCGCGCGGCATGGACCGCGCAACAGCCGACTACATGGGCATGCTGGCCACCGTCATCAACGCCCTCGCGCTGCAGGACGCCTGCGAGCATGCCGGCGTGCCCACACGCGTGCTGACCGCCATCGAGATGCGCCAGGTCGCCGAGCCGTTCATCCGCAGGCGCGCCGTGCGGCACCTCGAGAAGGGGCGCGTGGTCGTCTTCGCGGCCGGCACCGGCAATCCGTACTTCACCACCGACACGGCCGCGGCGCTCCGCGCGATGGAGATGCGCGCCGACGTGATTCTCAAAGGCACGAAAGTCGACGGCATTTACACGGCCGACCCGATGATCGACAAGACCGCCACGCGGTACGACACCATTTCCTATCAGGAAGTGCTCGAGAAGCGGCTCAAGGTCATGGACGCGACCGCCATCTCGCTGTGCATGGACAACAAGCTCCCGATCATCGTCTTCAACCTGCGGCAGGCGGGCAACCTGCGCCGTGTCATCAACGGCGAGCCGGTCGGCACCACCGTCAGGGCATGATCTAAACCGCGCGGATCTCCGGATCCCCCATCAATCAGAGGACCGTCATGGACGTCAGTGACCTGAAAGGCCTGTTCGACGAAATCAAGAGGCGGATGGACGGCGCGATCGACCACGCGCGCCGCGAAGTCTCGGGCGTGCGCACGGGGCGCGCCTCGATCAACATCCTCGACGCGGTGCACGTGGAAGCGTACGGCTCCACCGTGCCGCTGAACCAGGTCGCCACGATGTCGGTGCCGGAGCCGACGATGATCGCGGTGCAGCCGTTCGATCCGTCGATCCTCAGCGCCATCGAGCGCGCGATCCAGGGAGCCAACCTCGGCCTCAACCCCTCGAACGACGGCAAGACGGTGCGCATTCCCGTTCCGCCGCTGACCGAAGAGCGCCGCAAGGAGCTCTCGAAGCTGGTGCACAAGTACGCCGAGGAAGGGCGCAACGCCGTGCGCCAGGTGCGCCGCGACGCAAACGACAAGCTGAAGAAGCTGCTCAAGGACTCGCAGATCTCGGAAGACGATGAGCGGCGCAGCCTCGACGAAGTGCAGAAGATCACCGACCAGCACGTCGGCCTGATCGACGAGTTGCAGAAGAAGAAGGATCACGAGCTGCTCGGTCGCTGATGTCGTTCTTCTCGCATCTCGAATGCTCCGTGCCGTGTGGCGCGGCCACGCTCAACGCGCGCGGACGCCATCACCTCTGCGCGTGCGGCGCCCCGCTGCTCGCCCGCTACGATCTCGAGGCGGCGCGCGCGGCGTGGACGCGCGAGTCGCTGGTCGGCCGCGAAGCCTCGATGTGGCGCTACCGCGAGCTGATGCCACTGTTCGACGGCGAAGCGCCGGTCTCGCTCGGTGAAGGCTGGACGCCGCTGCTCGCCGCGCCGCGGCTGGGCGCGGAGCTCGGGCTCTCGCGCCTGTTCATCAAGGACGAATCGCTCAATCCCACGAACTCCTTCAAGGCGCGCGGCCTGTCGGCTGCCGTCACGCGCGCCGCCCACCTGGGCGCGACGACGCTGTCGATCCCCACCGCCGGCAACGCGGGCAACGCGATGGCAGCGTACGCGGCGCGCGCGGGTATCGAAGCCCGCGTCTACATGCCGAAGGACGTCAAGGTGCCGTTCGTACGCGAGTGCGAGCTGTACGGCGCGCACGTGACGCTGGTCGACGGCCTGATCACCGACGCCGGCCGCCAGGCCGCCGAAGACGGCAAGGCGCCGGGTTGGTACGACGTGTCTACGCTGAAGGAGCCGTACCGCATCGAAGGCAAGAAGACGATGGGATACGAGATTGCCGAACAACTTGGCTGGCAGCTGCCCGACTGGATCATCTATCCGACCGGCGGCGGCACCGGCATGGTCGGCATGTGGAAGGCGTTTGCCGAGATGCAGGCGCTCGGCTGGCTGTCGGGCGCGAAGCGGCCGCGCATGGTGACCGTGCAGGCCACCGGCTGCGCGCCGATCGTGCGCGCATTCGAAGAAGGTACCGAGAAGGCGCAGCCGTGGGAGAACGCGCGCACGGCCGCCGACGGGCTGCGCGTCCCGCGCGCCATCGGCGACTTCCTGGTGCTGCGTGCGGTGCGCGAGAGCGGCGGCACCGCTGTTGCGGTCTCCGACGCCGACATGATTGCGGCGATGCGCCGCACGGGCGCGCTCGAGGGCATCAGCACAGCTCCGGAAGGAGGGGCGGCGGTCCACGCGCTCGGGGTACTCGTCGCACGCGGCCTCGTCCAGCGCGATGACACTGTCGTCGTCTTCAATACGGGCGGCGCGCTGAAGTACCTCGACGTGCTGGCCTGATCGGACCCGGCCGATGGCGAAGATCGGGATCCTGTTTACCGGCGGCACCATCTCGATGCGTGTCGATCCGGCTACCAACGCGGCGGTCCCGGCGCTCGGGAGCCGCGAAATCCTCGCCCAGGTCCCGGAGCTCGCGGCAGTCGCCGATATCGAAGCGGAAGACATCTCGCGGCTCCCCGGGCCGCACGTCACACCCGATCAGATGTGGGCGCTGGCCCAGCGGGCCGCCGCGTGGCTCGAACGGTCCGACGTCGACGGCCTCGTCATCACGCACGGCACCGACACACTCGAAGAGACGGCCTATCTCCTCGACCTCGTGCTGACCTCCGACAAGCCTGTGGCGATGCTCGGAGCGATGCGCACGATGTCGGATGCGAGCTGGGACGGCCCCGCGAACCTCATCGCGGCCGCACGCGTTGCCGCGTCTCCCTCATCCCGCGGCCGGGGCACCGTGATCGTCATGAACGAGCAGGTGCTCTCGGCACCCGAAGCGATCAAGATGCACACCGAAGCGGCGGGGTCGTTCACCGCGCCGGAGTTCGGTCCGATCGGCATTGTCGACAGCAGCCGCGTGGTGTTCCGGAGGGAGCGCCCGGCGCGCCCGTCCTGGCGCGCCGCCGGCGCCGGGCCCGGGCTCCGGACAACGGGTATCGAGACGCGCGTCGACCTGATACAGGCGGCGACGGGCATGGACGACACGTTCGTGCGGGCCTCGGTCGCCAACGGGGCCCGCGGCCTCGTCATCGTTGCGTTCGGGCGCGGGAACGTGCCGCCGTCGATCATGCCGGCCCTTCGTGACGCGGCCGCCTCTGGCGTGACGGTCGCTGCGGCGTCACGATGCGTGACGGGACGCGTGAGCGCGCGTTACGGCTACGAAGGCGGCGGATTGGATCTCGAGCGCGCGGGGGTGCTGCTGGCGGGCGATCTGACGGGCGCCAAGGCCCGCCTGCTGCTGATGACGGTGCTCGGCTGCGGCACGGGCGATGCGCGCGAGTTGTTTCTCGCGTCGCTGCCGTAAGAACGGGGGACGGGTCTCTTCGAGAGTAGGAACTGGGGACGGGTCTCTTCGACACCCGTCCCCTTAATCTCCTAGCGAGATTCCCACTGAGCGCGCGGTCACGAGCAGATCCGAGTCGATCGGCACGTTGCGCGTGCGTCCCACGACCTTCTCCAGCGGCACGTCGACGATGTGCGGCGACTGGAGCGCGACCATGCGGTCGAACTTCCCTTCCACGATCAACTCCACCGCCTTCGTACCGAAGCGCGTGGCCAGTACGCGGTCGAATGCCGTCGGTGACCCGCCGCGCTGCAGGTGACCCAGCACCACGTAGCGTGCCTCTTTGCCCGTCAGCTTCTCGAGATCGGCGGCGACGATCGCCCCCACGCCGCCGAGCCGTTCGACCGTGCCGAGCTCCGCTTCCTTCACGACCGTGCGGGACCCGCCGACGCGCGTGGCCCCCTCGCAGACGACGACGATGCTGAAGCGCGCGCCCCAGCGCTCGCGTGCCATGATGTGCGCGGCGACTTTGTCGATGTCGAACGGCACTTCGGGAATCAGGACGACGTCGGCGCCGCCGGCAATGCCCGAGTGCAGGCCGATCCAGCCCGCATAGCGCCCCATGACCTCGACGACCATGATGCGATGGTGCGCCTCCGCGGTCGAATGCAGGCGATCGATGGCGTAGGTCGCAAACGAGACCGCCGTGTCGAACCCGAACGTATTGACCGTTTCGCAGATGTCATTGTCGATGGTCTTGGGCACGCCGACCAGGGGGATGCCCTTCTTCGAAAACTCGTGTGCAATCGCCAGCGTGCCGTCGCCGCCGATGACGACCAGGGCGTCGAGCGTCATCTGGTGGAACATCTCGCAGCACCGGTCGGAGTAGTCGCGCGAGCCGCCGCTGGTCTCGACCGGGTACTCGAAGGGGTTGCCGCGATTCGTGGTGCCGAGGATGGTGCCGCCGAGCCGCAGAATGCCGGTGACGTCGCGGGGCGTGAGCGTGCGCGAACGATGGGGCTCGATCAGGCCGTCGAAGCTGTCTTCGAGGCCGACGCACTCGAGGCCGGCATTGGCCGAGGCTTTCACGACGGCGCGGATGACCGCGTTGAGGCCAGGCGCATCGCCACCGCCCGTGAGTACCCCTATCCGCTCCACTTTGTGCACGCTCATCCCAGCGAGTATACCCGGGCCGCGTGGTATACTTTTTCGTTCGCGGCGCTCGAAAGCAGGGCGTCACGGCACACGTCGCGACGGGTGCAACCCGCCGGCGCACGTCACCCAATCCACCTCGGGGGCCGCTAGCTCAGCTGGGAGAGCGCTGCGTTCGCAACGCAGAGGTCGCGAGTTCGATCCTCGCGCGGTCCACCATCACACCCTTCGCATTCACGCGAGTCTCATCCGTGGGCACGATGCGTGCTTTCGCTCTGCGCATGCGCGGCATTGAGCCGCGCGTATTCAGGAGACACCCTGCTCATGGCTGCCATGGACGATCTGCGCGACCTGCTCATTCACGAGCTTCGCGATTTGTACGACGCCGAACATCGAATCCGGAAGGCCCTGCCGAAGATGCGCAAGGCCGCGGGTTCCGAGGAGCTCAAGGAGGCGTTCGCCGCGCACCTGCAGGAAACGGTGGGACAGATCGAGCGGCTCGAGCGGTGCTTCGACCTGCTCGGCCAGAAAGCCAAGCGGAAGAAGTGTCACGGGATCATGGGCCTGATCGACGAAGGCCGCGAGGAGATGGAAGAAGACGCCAACCAGGCCGTGCTCGACGCCGCGCTCATCGGCGCGGCGCAGAAGGTCGAGCACTACGAGATCGCCTCGTACGGCACCGCGCGCACGCACGCGCGGCTGCTCGGCAACACCGAGGTCGCGGACCTGCTGCAGGCCACGCTCGATGAGGAAGGTGCGACCGATCAGCTGCTCACGACGCTGGCCGAGGCGGGCATCAATGAGGCGGCCGCGCACGGCGAAGACGGCGGGAACTCGGAGGACAGGCGATCGAAAACGCAGCGATGGGCCTTGTCGATCCGCGGCGGCGAAGAGGCGCGGCGCAAGACTCCGGCGAGGAAGACCCGCGCGCGAGGCACGAAGAAGAAGCCCGGTCCCAGGAAGAAGTAGGGCCTAGCGGCCTTCGGCGACCTGCCGCCGCAACTCCTCTACCAGACCCCGCAGTGCTTGCGCGGCATTGGCCTGCGCAAGCACTTTTGGCTGTATCGCCTCCAGATCCACCTGGTCCAGGCTGGTCGCTCTCAACTCGTCGGACGCCTCGAGCACGCTGGTCCAGGCGTTCCTGAGGGCGGTGGCATTGTTCGCATCCATGCCCCTAGTTTAATCGGAAGGCGGCGGACCGCGGCAGCTCGTCCTTTGCCCGGCTGTTAGAATGAAAGCTCCATGACAGGTTTCCACCGGCTCGCCGTCTTCGCCCTCGCCGCCGCGCTGCCTGCGTTCGCCGCAGCACAGACGGCTCCCCCGGCGTCGACCGGCGAGATCGCCGCGGCGGTGCAGCGCCGCTACAACGGCGTGCGCGACTTCACCGCCGATTTCACGCATACGTACCAGGGAGGCGTGCTCCGGCAGAAGACCGTCGAGCGTGGCACCCTCGAGGTCAAGAAGCCGGGCCGCATGCGCTGGGCCTACACCTCGCCCGAGAAGAAGGAATTTGTCTCGGACGGCAGCAAGCTCTACTCCTACCTCCCCGCCGATCGGCAAGTGATCGTCAGCGAGGTGCCGCCGGGCGGCGCCGACACGACCGCCGCCCTGTTCCTTGCCGGCCGCGGCGATCTGACGCGCGACTTCACCGCGGCGCTCGACGGGCAGGACGCGGCGTCGTACCGGCTCAAGCTCACGCCGAAGCGAAAGCAGCAGGAGTTCGACACGCTGACATTGGTCGTCAGCCGCGCCACCATGCAGATCACGTCGCTCGTCGCGCAGGATCAGCAGGGCGGCACGAGCATCTTCGTCTTCTCGAAACTGAAGGAGAACGTGGGCCTGGCCGACAGCCGGTTTGCCTTCGCGATTCCCCGCGGCGTCGAAGTAGTGAGGTCCGGTGGTGGATAAGCGGCTGCGTGCGGCGGCGCTCGTCGTGTGTCTGGTGAGCGCGGCGGCCGTCGCGGCGGGTTGTGCCGCGGCCACGCTTGGTGCCGGACAGCGCGCCGAACAGAGACAGGATTACGATCTCGCGGTCGCGGAGTACACCAAAGTGCTGCGCACCAGACCGAACGACCGCGAAGCGCGCGCGTCACTCGACCGCGCGCGCCTGCGAGCGGCCGACGTCCATCAGGGCCGCGGGCGGCGCTTTTCGGCGCAGAATCGCCACGAAGAAGCGTTGATCGAGCTGCAGATTGCCAACGAGCTGAATCCCGCCTCCGCCGACGTCGAGCAGGATCTGCGCAAGGCGCGCGCGGCGCTGCGCGCGAAGCTTGCCGTGTCTGGGGACGGCCAGACGGCCCTCCAGACGCTCGTACGCAACTCGCGGCTGCAGCCGCCGCCCGGCCTCGATCTTCCCGACGACGTCACGATGCCGTCGGCGATCGTCACGGGCCCCCGCACATCGAGCCGCGAGCTGTATCAGATGCTCGCGAAGTTCGCCAACATCAACCTCATGTTCGACCCGTCGTTCGAAAGCGCGCCGGCGCAGGTCGACTTCCGCGGCCAGTCGCTGCGCGACGCACTCGACGCCGTATCGACGAGCACGCGCAACTTCTGGCGCGTGACGGCGCCGCGCACTATCACGGTCATCCCAGATACCGCCGTGAAGCGGCGTGAGTATCAGGAAGAAGTCGTCCGCACGTTCTATCTGAGCAACGCGGATCTCAAGGAAACAACCGACCTGCTCCGCGTCGTCGTCGACGCGCGCCAGATCTACGCGACGACCGCGACCAACTCCATCACGGTGCGGGACACGCCGGAGCGCATCGAAGCGGTCGGCCGCCTGCTCGGGGCCATCGACAAAGCACGGCCGGAAGTCGTCATCGACTTCGAACTGCTGGAGGTCGATCGCGAACGTTTCAAGGAATACGGCCTGCAGATCGCATCCGGAGGCGGGCCCGGCCTCGACGGCGGATTCTCCGTCAACGAAGAAGGCCTGACGCTGCGAGGGCTTCGCTCGCTCTCGCAGTCCGACGTCATCGTCTTCGGGCTGCCCGCGCTCTACTACCGGCTGCTCAAGACCGACACGAATACCCGCACCCTTGCGAGCCCGCACCTCCGCATCTCTGACGGCATCGCGGCGCAGGCGCGCTTCGGCGAGCGCGTGCCGGTGCCGGTCACGACCTTCGTGCCAATCGCGCAAGGCGGCGTGAACCAGCAGTCGATCACGTCGATCGTCTACGAGAACATCGGGGTCAACATCGACGTGCTGCCGAGACTGCATCACGACGATCAGGTCACGCTCACGCTCAAGGTCGAGATCAGCAACGTGGCGGGGGCCGGCTATCAAGGTCTGCCGACATTTGGCAACCGCGCGGTCAGCACCACCATCCGCTTGCGAGACGGCGAGACGAACATCCTCGCGGGCCTCATCCGCGACGACGAGCGCAGCGTGCTGAATGGTATCCCCGGACTGAGCGACCTCCCGATTCTCGGCCGGCTCTTCGCGCGCAACCAGCGGCAGACGAAAGAGACCGACATCGTGATTACGATGACGCCGCACATCGTGCGCGTGCTCGACATCACGGAAGAGGATCTGAAGGCGTTCAAGATGGCGCGCGATGCGAGCGCGCCCGGTGCGAATCCGCTGAACGATCTGATTCGCGAAGCGATGGGGCCGACCAGTGTGCCGCGCGACCCGCTGCCGGCGCCCCAGGACCCGCAGGGCCCGCTGGTGCAGCCCGGTGTGCCGCTGACGACTCTGCCCGGAGGCGGGTCGCTCACCGTGCGTCCGCCACCACCCCCGCCCAAGAAACCGGGCGGAGGCGGCGGCTTCTAGCCGCGCCTACTTCTCGTCGGTCGCCCGGCGTCCGCCGCTCACGCGCTCGACCTGCGCGCCAAGCGACGCGAGCTTGTCCACGACGGACGCGTAGCCGCGCTCGACGGTCTCGACGGGCGAGATCACGCTCTCCCCTTCGGCGCAGAGTGCCGCCGCAATCAGCGCCATTCCCGATCGAATGTCGCGGCTGTCGAGCCGGCGTCCCTTCAGCTTCGTCGGCCCGGTGACGATGATGCGATGAGGATCGCAGAGGAAGAGGTTCGCGCGCATCGAGCTCAGTTGTTCCAGCGCAAAGAGGCGAAGCTCGTACATCCAGTCGTGAATGAGCGTCTTGCCTTCGCACTGCGTTGCGAGCACCGCGACGAGCGACACGTAGTCGCTCGGGAAACTCGGCCACAGGCCCGTCGTGATGCGCGGCGTCGACACGAGCGTCGACGGCTTGACGTGGAACCGGTCGTCCTCGAGCTCGAACTCCATCCCCATCTGGCGCAGGACGACGGCGATGGGTTCCATGTCTTCGAAGCGCGCGCCGCGAATCTCGAGCTCGCCACCCGTGACGGCCGCACACACGCCCCAGCTCCCCGCTTCGAGGTAGTCCCCAGACAGCCGGTGCTTCGTGCCTTTCAGCTTTTTCGGAGGGTCGATCTTCAGCGTCGATGTGCCGATGCCCTCGATTCTCACGCCCATGCCTTCGAGGAACCGGCACAGCTCCACGACGTGCGGCTCGGTGGCCACGTGACGCATCTCGACGCGGCCGGTCGCGCACGCGGCGGCCATCAGCGCCGTCTCGGTTCCCGTGACCGAGGCCTCGAGCAGGTAGAACGACGAAGCCGAGAGTCCCTCCGGCGCCTCGAGCGCGTGCCCCGGCGCGTCGACGATCCGGCCGCCCATCTCGACGAGCGCCTGGACGTGCGTCGAGATCGTTCGGCGCGCGGGAAAGTCTCCTCCCGGCGGCGCGATCGCGGCCTTGCCGAGACGCCCGAGCAGGGGGCCGAGCAGCAGCACGGATCCGCGAAGCTTGCCCACGAGCTCGGGCGACGGCTGATGCGACGACAGCTTCGGCGCGCGAATGCGAAGCGTCGGCGTGCCGACGCCTTCGACTTCAGCGCCCACGCTCTCGAGCAGACGGCACATCTCCTCGACGTCGCGGATGCGCGGCACGTTGTCGAGCTCGCACCAGTCTTCGCTCAGCAGGCACGCGGCGATGAGCGGCAGCGCCGCGTTCTTGCTGCCTTCGACCGTAATCCGTCCCTCGACCCGCCGCCCGCCCTCAATGTGCAAATCCGCCATCAGAACTCCCCGAGGTAAACGATTTCTTCGCGAAGCGCCACGCCGAACCGCTCGTGCACGGCGCGCTTGCAGGTGTCGATCAACGCGTGGATCTCGGCGGCGCGCGCGCCGCCTTCGTTGACGATGAAGTTGGCGTGCGTATCCGAGACTTTCGCGGACCCCAGGCGGCTGCCCTTGAGGCCCGCGCGATCCACGAGCGCGCCTGCCGACAGCGGAATGCCTTCGGGCACGCGGTCGCGCGCCGGATCGGGATTCTGGAAGATGCAGCCCGCGCTCGGGGTGTCGAGCGGCTGCGTCTTCTTCCGGTGCGCGAGCGATGCGCGCGCGATCAGCCGCAGGCCTTCGACCTCCCCGCGGCCAATCGCGAACTCCGCCCAGAGGAGCACTTCGCGCGTGCGCTGCAGCCGGCTCGTGTCATAGCCGAACGCCATCTCGCTCGACGGCAGCGTGAAGGCCTCGCCGCCAGGCGTGACCACGCGCGCCGCCACCGTGAGGTCGCCTATGTTGCGTCCGCCGAAATGCGCGTTGCCGTAGATCGCGCCGCCGACCGTGCCCGGCGTACCGGCCCATGCCTCGAGTCCCGCATGCCCGCGATTGATCGTCCATCGCACCAGGCCGTTGATCGTCAGTCCCGCGTCGGCGCGCACGCGGTCCGGCGCGGTCTGGCTCACCTCCAGCGGACGCACGCGGATGACGACGCCGCGTACGCCGGCATCGGACACGAGCACGTTCGAGCCGCCGCCGAGAATCGTGACGGGCTGCCCCGCCTCCCGCGCCGTCGCAAGCAGGGACGACAGCTCCTCTTCGCTCTTGACGTCCACGAGCCAGTCGGCCGCGCCGCCGACCTTGAAGGTCGTCATCGGCGCGAGCGGCACGTCGCGGCGCGCGCGATCCCCGAACGCGGATGTCAGTTGCTGATCGAACGAGAGGGAGGCGTCAGTCACGATTGGCGCGGCGGAAGGAGCGAGTGAACGGTGGCGGCCGCGGCGCGCGCGGCGGCGGGCGTGATGCGCGTGAATCGAAGCGTGTCGCCGGGCGCGAGCTGCCCGGCCAGCGGGAGATCCGCGGTGATCACCGTCGCCGCCCGCGCGTACCCGCCGCTGGTGGCGCGATCCGCCATCAGCAGCACGCAGGTGCCGGACGGCGTGACCTGCACGGTGCCCATCGCAACGCCCGATGACAAGTGATCGCCGGCGGCGCCGATGGCAGGGCCGTCGAGCCGGTAGCCCATGCGATCGGACTGCGGAGAGATCGTGAACACCGCATCCCAGAACGCGGCCGGTGGCGTGTCGGGACCCGCGATGGCGCGCAGGGTCGCGGGCGGCGCGACGCGGGCATGCGACGGCACCGCGACCCCGGCGCCTGGCACCGGCGCCTGCGACGGCCCGAGCGCAATGACGTCGCCTCGCTGCAGCGCCCGCCCTTCGTGGCCTCCCAGTCGCGCTCTGACGTGGGTGGCGCGGCTCCCCATGGTCATGGGCACGTCGAAGCCCCCGTCGAGCGCCAGATAGGCCCTGGCCCCAAACGAACGCGCTCCCAACGACAGGCGCGCGCCCGCGGCCACGGCAAACGCCTGGTTCATGGGCACGGCCCGGCCCGACACGGTCAATTCGAAGTGAGCTCCAACCACAGCTGCGATCGCGCTCCGGCCCAATTCAAGTTCCGGACCAATCAGCGTCACCTCCAGAGTCGCGCAGCCGGAATCGTTGCCGGCAAGCCGATTCGCCGCGTCGTGCGACCACCAGTCCATCGGGCCGGCGACGGGCACGCCCACGTGCTGGAACCCATGCCTCCCGCGATCCTGCACCGTGGTCAGCATGCCCGGCCGGACGACCGTGACGCTCACGCCAGATCCTCCGGCACGAATCGCACGCGGTCCCCCGGCTGCAGCAAGGAGACCCCTCGCGCCTCGTCGAACAACCGCAGGTGCGACTGTCCCACGATTTGCCAGCCTCCCGGTGCCGCCTGTGGATACACGCCGGTCTGCCTTCCGGCGATGCCAACCGATCCCGCGGGCACGCTCTGCCTGGGCGTTGGGCGCCGCGGAGCCGCGATGGCCGGATCGACCTCGCCGAGATAGGCGAAGCCCGGAAGAAACCCCAGCATGTAGACGCGATAGATCGCGCGGGCATGGCGCTCGACGACGTCGGCCGGCGTGCAGCCGGCAAATGCCGCGACGTCTGCGAGATCGGGGCCTGCCGTCCCGCCGTAACGCACGGGAATCTCGTGCAGCGGGCCGGGTGCGGACGCCACGACAGCAGCCGCCGATTCGGCCCTGAGCGCCAGGGCCGTGGCGGCATGAGGCAGATCGGCGCCGCGCGGATCGAAATGCACGACCAGCGACGCGATCGCGGGCACGACATCCGTGACGCCCGGAATGGCGAGCGGCTCGACCCGAAGCGAGCGCGCCAGCGCCATCACCCGATCGTTGGCCGCTTCGGACAACTCGGTGCCGAACGTCACGACGATCGCCGCGTCACCCAGCAGGCGGACCTCGGCGCTCACGCCGTGCGCGTTCCCAGGGCCGTCAGCAGCTTGTTGTGGAAGTCGTCGAAACCGCCGTTCGACATGCCGACCACGAGGTCGCCGGCCTGAGCCTCGCGCTGAATCTCGGCGACGATGTCGTCGACGGCCGGAATGTGCGCCGCGCCGACGCCCCGCGCCTTCAGATCGTTCACGAGCTCCTCCGCCGACAGCCGCTCATCGTCGGACAAGTTCGCACGGAACACGGCGGCAATGATCACGCGGTGGACCGGCACGCCCGCGAACGCCTTCGTGAATTCTTCCTGGAACACGCGTCGGCAGGACGTCGCCGACCGCGGCTCGAACACCGCCCACACGCGGCGATCGGGAAAGGCGGACCGGATGCCGCGCAGCGTCTCGGCGATGGCCGTCGGATGATGCGCAAAGTCGTCGTACACCGACACGCCGGCGGCTGTGCCTCGAAGCTGGAGCCGGCGCCGGACGCCCTTGAACTCCTTCATCGCGATCGCAAGCGCCGCCGGGGACATGCCTTCGGCGTGGCCGACGGCGATCGCCGCCAGCGCGTTGCGCACGTTGAACTCGCCGAAGAGCGGCAGTACGATCTGCGCGAACGGCTCTCCCCCCCTCCGCACGGAAAACCGCATGCCTTCGGGTGTCGACTCGATTTCGTGCGCCTGCCAGCCGGCTCCTGGCGCCAGGCCGAACGTCTCGACGCGCGATCGCGCGCCGGGCACCAGCGCCATCGCCTCCGGGCTGTCGGCGCCCACGAGCAGCAGCCCGTTGCGCGGCACCAGATTCACGAAGCGGCGGAACGCGATGCGCAGCGACTCCATGTCCGGATAAATGTCGGCGTGGTCGTACTCCAGGTTGCCGACGATGGCGATGTCGGGAAGGTACTTCAGGAACTTCGCGGTCTTGTCGAAGAACGCGGAATCGTACTCGTCACCCTCGATGACGAAGGCGCGTCCCTGCCCGAGCCGGTAGCTCGAGTTGAAATTGCCCGCGATGCCGCCGACCAGCACGCTGGGATCGAGCCCGCCTGACGTCAGCGTCCACCCCACCAGCGACGTCGTCGTCGTCTTGCCGTGCGTGCCGCCGACGACGATCGAGCGCGCGCCCCAGAGGAAGTGGTCGCGGATCGCCTCGGGCAGCGAACAGAAGCGAATCTTGCGATCGAGCACTTCTTCGAGCTCGGCGTTGCCGCGCGAGATCGCGTTGCCGACAACGACGAGGTCGAGGTCGGAGGAGATGTGATCCGCGCTGTAGCCGTCGAGCAGCGTGATGCCTTCGCCGCGCAGGAAGTCGCTCATCGGCGGATAGACGTGATGGTCGGAGCCGCGCACGTCGAAGCCGCGCGCGCGCAGCATCGCGGCGAGCGTTGCCATCGCCGTGCCGCAGATGCCGATCAGGTGAACGTGGCGGGCCATGCAGATCTCCTCAGTAGGCGCGAGCCGTTCAGTCAACGGCAGGTTCTTCGATGGTCAGCCGCGCGCCATCGTCTGTCGAGATCGACGCCTGCACGCCGAATGGCAGCGTCCAGAGCGGCGCGTCGCCGTGGCCCGACGGAAACCCCGAAAGGATCGGCCCATCGAAGCCGGCGAAGAAGGCGTCGATCGCATCGCACGCCGAGAGCGCACCGTGCGGCGACTCGTCGCAGCCGGTCATCGTGCCCAGCACGATCCCCGTGACGCGGTCGAAGACGCCCGCGAGCTGCATCTGCACGAGCATCCGGCGCAGTTTGTACGGGCGCTCGCCGACATCCTCGATGAACAGGATGGACGGCCGGTCGAGGCGGATGCCGAACGGCGTGCCGAGTCCGGCGGCGAGCTGGGTCAACGTGCCGCCGACGAGCATCCCGTGCGCCGTTCCGGTCTTCATCACCGAGATCCCGTCGGGCCTGAGCTCCCCCATGGCGACGGGACGAAAGAGTGCCGCGCTGAACGACGCGGCGTCGTAGCCCAGGGCGCCGCGCGACAGACGCCGCTCGAGCATCGGACCGTGAAACGCGACGAGCCCCGCGTGGCAGACGGCGTACACGAGCAGCGATGTGATGTCGCTGTAGCCGCAGATGATCTTGCGCGCATCGCGCAGCTCACGGGCGTCGAGTTGCGGCAGGATCTCCACGCTGCCGTAGCCGCCGCGCACGGCGACGATGGCGGCGACGCCGGGGTCGCGGAGCGCGTCGAGAAAGGCGCGCGCGCGCAACTCCGGGGGGCCCGAGACCATCGGCTCGCGGGCGAACACGCGGTCGTCCCAGACTGGATCCAGACCGAGACGGCGCAGCTCGGCGACACCGGCGTCGAACTCCGCGCGGTCGAACGGGCTCGCGGGTGAAACGATCGCGACGCGATCGCCTGCGCGCAGGGCCCGCGGGCGCACCATCGCCGGAATCAGCGGAGCGCCGCCATCTCTTCCGCGATGGCCTGATGCTCGGCGCATCCAAGAATGTCGCTCAGCCGCGCGGTCGCGGCCGGGCGTCCTGTGAGGAAGCGGGCCTTGACGCGCTGCTGTCGCGCGAGGGCGTCTTCGACACGCGACAATTTGAGCTGTTTCGATTCCACCGCGTGAATCACGGCCTCCAGCGCCTGGGCCTGTTCGTCAGGTTTGGGGTCGCACAAGAGGACGGCATCGCAGCCGGCGGCAATCGCCGCGACGAACGAGTCTTCGAGCTCCCACTTCGCACTCACGGCCTTCATCGCGAGATCGTCGCTGATGACGATGCCCTGATAGCCCAGACGCTTCTTGAGAATGGCGTCGACGACATGCGGCGAGAGCGTCGCGGGACGATCCGCGTCGTAGGCCGGCACCAGCACGTGCGCGGTCATGATGCAGGCGACGTCGGCCTCGACGGCCGCACGGAACGGTACGAGCTCGACCGACTCGAAACGATCCGGCCCGTGCTCGAGGACGGGGAGCTCGTGATGCGAATCGGTGCTCGTGTCGCCGTGGCCGGGGAAGTGTTTGCCGCACGCCGCGATGCCTTCCGACTGCAGCGTGCGGATGATCGCGGTGGCGATGCGCGCGACATCGTCAGCGCGTTCGGAGAAGGCGCGGTCGCCGATGACAGGGTTATCGGGATTCGTGTGGATGTCGAGCACCGGCGCGTAGTCGAGGTTGATGCCCACGGCGCCGAGCTCGCGCGCCAGCGCGCGCGCGAACCGCACGGCGAGAGCCTCGCCGCCGCTGCGGCCGAGCGTCATCATCGGCGGCCATTCGGTGAACGGGCGGCGCAGCCGCGCCACGCGCCCCCCCTCCTGATCCACGCTGATCCAGAGCGGCGTCTCGCGCGCCAGATCCCGCGAGGCGGCCGACAGATCCGCCACCTGTTCCGGGGACTGGACATTGCGCGCGAAGTAGATCACGCCGCCGAGATCGAACTCACGGGCGATCGCGCGGGTCTCCTCCGGCAGGCTGTGCCCGTCGAATCCCACGATGGCCAGCTGACCCACAGTGCGGCGAAGATCGCGAAGAGACATCACGGCCATTCTATAATGCGTGCCGTGCGTATCGACAGCTCGGCGCCGACCCGGATCGACCTCGCGGGCGGCACGTTGGACATCTGGCCGCTCTATCTCTTCCATGACAACGCGCAGACGCTCAACGCGGCGATCTCGCTGCGCGCCCACTGCTCCATTCGCGCGCGGCAGGACGCGCGCGTGCGGCTGCTGTCGGAAGACACGGGCACGGAGACCGAAGCGGAAGGCTGGGAAGCGCTCGACGCGAGCGGCACCCTCCCGCTCATCGCGCGTCTCGCGCGCTACTTCCACATCAGCGGTGCCGACATCGTCACGCGCTCCGAATCGCCGTTCGGCGCGGGCATCGCGGGATCGTCGGCGCTCAACGTCGCCGTCGCGGGCGGCATGGCCGCATGGACGGGACGCGAGATCGCGGGAGAGGCGCTGCTGGCGATCGCGATGAACGTCGAGGCGCAGGTCATCAGCGTGCCGACGGGCGCGCAGGACTACCGCCCCGCGTATTACGGCGGCGTCTCGTCCGTGAAGCTGTCGATCGATGGCGTGCGGCGCGTGCCGCTGGCCCTCGAGCTCGACGCGCTCGAGTCCAGGCTCGTGCTCGCCTACACGAAGGCATCGCGCAACTCGGGCATCAACAACTGGGACGTGATGAAGCGGCACATCGACGGCGACGCCGAGGTGATCGCGTCGTTCGGCCGCATTCGCGACATCGCCGTCGCCATGCGCGATGCGATGGAACATGGCGACTGGCCCGAGGTCGGACGCCAGCTGCAGCTCGAGTGGGAGAACCGCAAGCGGCTCGCGCCAGGCGTGACCACGCCCGACATCGATCGCATGATTGCGGCGGCGGCCGGCGCCGGCGCGCTCGGCGCGAAAGTGTGCGGCGCGGGGGGCGGCGGATGCCTGTTCTGCTTCGCGGATCCGGCCGACGTGCCGGCCGTGCGCAGCGCGCTGACGGCCAACGGCGCGCAACTGCTGCCGTTCACGCTCGAAGCGCAGGGCCTTCGCATCACGCGCAGCTGATGGACAATCTGGCGGTCGCGCGGCTGCTGTCGGAGACGGCCGATCTCATGGAGATCAGCCAGGACAACCCCTTCAAGATTCGCGCGTATCGCAACGCCGCCCAGGTCGTGGCCGCGCTGCCCTCTCCCGTCGCCGGCATGTCACTAGGCGAGCGCCTTGCGCTGCCCGGCATCGGCAAGGACCTTTCCGCGAAGCTCGACGAGATCCTGCGCAGCGGCACGACCGCAATGCTCACCGGACTGCGCGCGAGCACGCCCGCGAGCCTGCTCGATATCAAGCAACTGCCCGGCATCGGGCCGCGCACGATGTTGATGCTCTGGAAGGATCTCGGGATCGCGAGCCCCGCGGATCTCGAGGCGGCGATTCGTGCAGGCCGGCTCCGCGCCGTGCGGGGATTCGGACCGAAGAAGGAAGCCGCGCTGCTGAAAGCGCTCGCGCAACGGACGTCGGCCACCCCGCGGCATCTGCTGCCCGATTGCCGCGAGCGCGCCGCCGCCCTCTCTGCATGGCTCAGCGACCGAGTGCCGCGCGCACAGATCTCGATTGCCGGCGGCATCCGGAGGGGAGTGGAGCTCTGCACCGGCGTCGACATCGTCGCGGCCGGAACGCCCTCGGACCAGCGCGCGCTTCAGGAGGCGTTCCGGAGCTACAGCCTCGTCGAGACCGCGCAACTGCTCACGCCCGACGTGATGGCCGCGCGTCTCTGGGGCGGGATGGAGGCGCGCCTCTATTTGTCGCCTCCGGCGCGCTTCGGGCTCACGCTGCTCTGGCAGACCGGCAGCGACGCGCACATCGACGGGCTGCAGGCCCGCGCGGGCTCGGCGGGACTCACCCTCTCCGCGTCCGCGCTGGCGCGCGGGAGCAAGGCGCTCGACGTGCCGTCGGAAGAAGCTGTGTACGAAGCGCTCGGGCTCGCATGGACGCCGCCGGAGCTGCGCGAGGGCGCCGGCGAGATCGAGTCGGCCGCCCGCGGCGCCCTGCCGGCACTCCTGCAGCTGTCGGACCTGCGCGGTGATCTGCACATGCACACCACCGCGAGCGACGGCAAAGTCGACGCGGAGGCCATGGCGGCCGCCGCACGCGACGCCGGCCTCGACTACATCGTGATCACCGACCACAGCAACGCGCTGCCGATGGTCAACGGGCTCGACAACGTGCGCGCGCTCGAGCACGCGGCAGCCATCCGCGCCCTCGACGCCCGCATGCGCGGCATCCGCGTGCTGGCCGGCATCGAGTGCGACATCCTTGCCGACGGGCGCATGGATCTGGACGACGAGGTACTCCAGTCGCTCGACTTCGTCGCGGCGTCGCTGCACTCTGCGCTGACCCAGCCGCGCGACGTCGCGACCGCGCGAGTGCTCCGCGCGATCGCGAACCCGTGGGTCGACATGCTTGCGCACCCCACCGGCCGCAAGCTGCTCCGCCGGGACGGCGCCGATCTCGACATGGACGCCGTCATCGGCGCCGCGGCCCGCGAAGGCGTGGCCATGGAGATCAACTCGCAGGTCGACCGGCTCGATCTCAAGCCCGAGTTCGCGCGCCAGGCGCGCGACCGCGGCATCCTTATCGCCGTCGATTCCGACGCGCACTCGCCGCGCGGCCTCCTGCTCAAGCAGTGGGGCATCGTCATGGCGCGGCGCGCGGGCCTCCGCGCGGAGGATTGTCTCAACGCACGGCCGTTCAAGACGTTCCGCGCGGCGCTGCGCCGATCGCGGTACACTGCTGCCCAGCGATGAGCCAGGCGCTTGACGAGATCCGACGGCTGTACTTCGAGACGACGAAGACGTCGATCGGGCGTGACTTCGAGGCGGCGATCGATTTGCTCAAGACACTGGGGACGGCCGAAGAGCGGCAGAAGGCCACTGTCTACATGGCTGGCCTTGCCGAGATGCGCAAGGAATGGAACGCGCACAAGGAAACCGGGGGCGGCGCGCCACGCCGCACCGGAAAGCCACGACAGAAGCCGCGTCCTTAGGAGGGCGCGGCAGCCGAACCGCCACGGGCGGTTTCTCTAGCCTCCGCGCTGCGTCTTGATCAGGAACTTCCGCACCGACAGCCGCACGGGCTCGGGCACGTTCCGGTCGCTGGCAATCTGCTTCATGTCGCGCTCGGTCAACCGCGGCACCATCTGCAGCGCAATCGCCGTCGGAGCCTTGGGATTGCGCGCGAGCGCGAGGGCGATCGTGTAGTTGCGCGTCCACGCGCGGTTCGTGCCGATGATCCGCAGCACCTCTTCGCCGACCGTGGTCATCTTCGCGAACGCCTCAACCTCGGGCTCGCTCAGCTTCGGGCTGCTCATCACGGCCACGGCGACCATGCGGTTGGGATCGCGCACCAGCACCGCGCGCTGCTCGCGCGTGCCGCGCATCGCGAGCTTCAGGCGCTCGAGCACGGTCATCAGCGACAGCACCTGCCGCGCTTCCTCTTCGGTTTTCGCGTCGACGAGCGCGGCGGCGAGATCGCCCGCCGCGGCGGCGTCCGCGCTGGCGTCGATCAACGGGGCGTCCGGGTCGACCTCCCCCGCCGGCGCCGGCGTCCAGGCCTCGCGCGTGGCGAACCACTGGCGCATCGCGTCGGGCACTTCGGCCCGGCCCAGGAACGCGGCAAGCGACGGCGGCGGGATGCGATCGATCGTCTGCGCGGCGGCGTCGCGCACGCGGACGTCGGGGTCGGCCGACAACACCATCAGCAGCGCGAGCTGCTCGAGCGCGCGCGGCGCCAGCGCTCCGCGCGCGGCATGCAGCCGCACGTCCGGGTCGGCTTCGCCCCGCCGGAACATGTCCACGAGCGGCGACCGAATGCCCGGGTCGAGCGTGATCAACTTAGCGGAGGAAGTCCTTGAAGTTGCTGCGCGTGATGCGCAGCGTCTCGACGACGCCGCGGTCGCCGATCGGCTTGGAAGGGCGGCCGTTGATGCTGAAGGCCATGGCACCGGCATCACCGACGGTGAGCACCGCGCCCTCGCGGATGTCGTACACCTCGCGCTCGCCGGGTTTGACGACGCGCGACACTTTCGCGGCGCCGTCGACGGTGAGCGAGACCCA
>JALYRV010000351.1 GCA_030855205.1 Acidobacteriota bacterium
GTGTCGGTCTTGCTCCTGATGCTGGCCGGCGGCGCTATGATTTGAGGATGGCAATGTCTCCAGATCCGACGGTGCTCCGTGCCATCCGGCGCGGCGACTTGTTCGACGCGCTCAAATGCCTCAACGCTGGGACGCCCTACCGTTTCACAGGGGTCTACACCTTCGACTACCCCCACGTGAAGAACGTCGTCCTCTTCGACCGGCAGTCGCCCAACATCGAGATCGGCGCGGACGTCGTCTGGAACGATGCCTATTGCCGCATGACAGTCGCCAACGGGCAGCCGCTCGTCGTGACCGACTCGTTGCTCGATGAGCGGCTCGCCGGCCATCCGATCAGGGACACGCTTCGCTTCTATTGCGGACTGCCGCTCCGTACGCCCGACGACAAGCCGCTGGGTACGCTTTGCCACTACGACCTGGATCCACAGGACCCGCCCGCCGATGCCTTCGATCGCCTGCTTGCCGTGCGCGATGACATGCAACGCGCGGTCTGGGCGCGTCTAGGGCTGACCGGCGCGCCGAGCGTCGGGTGAGCGCTAGCGCGCGAGGCGCACGAAGATTGGCCGCAGCCGTTCCGCGGTGATCGGCAGTTCCTCCGGCAGGACGCGTGTCTCACCGACAACCGACATGAAATTGGTGTCGCCGTCCCACCGCGGCACAACGTGCATGTGCAGGTGATCGAGCACGCCCGCGCCCGCCGACTTACCAAGGTTCAACCCCATGTTCAGACCGTGGGGTGCGTAGGCTTCGGTCAGTGCGATCTCGGCCGTGCGCGTGAGTGCCATCAGCTCTGAGAGCTCTTCGGCGCCCGCATCCGCGAGACGCCCGATGTGACGGTGCGGCACGACCATGAGATGGCCGTTGTTGTAGGGATACAGATTCAGGATGACGAAGGTGTGCGCCCCGCGCCAGAGGATGAGCGCATCGTTGCGCTCGAGCGCGGAACAGAAGACGCAGCCGGAGGGCCGGTCAGTCGACGCGTCGGTCACGTACTTGAGCCGCCACGGGGAATAGAGCCGATCCAATCAAACGATCTCCCGATCGCCCGTCTCCATTTCCTCCGAGCCGTTGATCAGCTCCTTGAGCTCCTTGCCCGGCTTGAAATACGGCACGCGCTTCGGCGGCACGTCCACCTTGTCGCCGGTCTTGGGATTGCGGCCCTTGCGGGGCTCGCGCTTGCGGAGGCGGAAGCTGCCGAACCCGCGCAGCTCGATCTTCTCGCCGCGATGGAGCGCGTCGATGATCGCCTTGAAGACGGTGTCGACGATGACTTCGGAGTGCTTCTTGGTGAGATCCGAGACCCGCGAGACTTCCTCGACGAGCTCCGCCTTCGTCATTGCTCCGGAATTCACATGGGCCTCGTCTTCGCAAAATCGGCCCACGACCCCCGGCTGACGGCTTTACTGCCGTGAGCCGCGAGCGTGAGCCGGTCAGGTGCTAGTTCTGGCGCTTGAAGTGGTCGCCGAGCGTGGTTTCCGGACGGCCTGTCGAATCGGTGTAGGCCTCCCAGTCAGCACGGAACTCGTCGCTCTTCAGCGCGCGAATGCTCAGGCCGATCTTCCGCTCGGTCGGGATCAGCTTGATGATCTTCATCTGGTAGGTCTGGTCGACCTGCAGATCGAGCTTCTCCTCTTTGCCCGCGGCCGCCGTGTCGTCGAACTCAGACACGTGGATCAGGCCTTCGATGCCCTCGGCCAGCTCGACGAACGCGCCGAAGTTGGTCATGCGCACGACCTTGCCTTCGACCTGATCGCCGACGTTGTGCTGCGAGAAGAACTCGTCCCAGATGTCGGTCTGGAGCTGCTTGAGCCCCAGCGACAGGCGCTGGTTCTCGGCGTCGATGTTGAGCACCATCGCGTCGACGACGTCACCCTTTTTGAGGACTTCCGAGGGGTGCTTGATCCGCTTGCTCCACGACATGTCGGAGATGTGAATCAGGCCGTCGATGCCCTCTTCGACTTCGACGAACGCGCCGAACTCGGTGAGGTTGCGCACTTTGCCCTTGATCGTCGTACCGACAGGATACTTGTCGTTGAGCTCGTGCCACGGGTTCTGCTCGACCTGCTTGAGGCCCAGCGAGATACGCCGCGCGCCGGGATCCACGCCGAGCACCATCGCCTCGACAGCGTCCCCGACGTTGAGAATCTTCGACGGGTGCTTGACGCGCTTGCTCCACGACATCTCGGAGACATGAATCAGTCCCTCGACGCCGGGCTCGAGCTCAATGAACGCGCCATAGTCGGTCAGGCTGACGACCTTGCCGCTCACGCGCGCGCCGACCGGGTAGCGCTCCATGACGTTCGACCACGGATCCGGCACCAGCTGCTTGTGGCCCAGCGAGACGCGCTCGTTTGCCGGGTCGTACTTCAGCACGACGACGTCGATCTCGTCGTTGACCTTGAAGAGCTCCGACGGGTGCGCCACGCGGCCCCACGACATGTCGGTGACATGCAGCAGGCCGTCGATGCCGCCCAGGTCGATGAACGCACCGTAGTCGGTGATGTTCTTCACCGTGCCGCGG
>JALYRV010000166.1 GCA_030855205.1 Acidobacteriota bacterium
GTCGACGTTCGCGTGTTCGATGCGGCCGGACGCTTCATCGCGAACCTCGCGCGGGAGGATTTCGAGATCCTCGAAGACGGCGTGCCCCAGCCTCTGGTCGCCATCTCGCTGGTCGGCAGAGACACGTCCCCAGCAGGGGCGCCACCGACTCAACCCCCTGCACCAACTCAACCGACTCAACCACCTTCTTCTACCTGGATCTTCTTCTTCGACATCAATCACCTGACACCGGGCAGCGGCTTCGAGCGCGCGCGCGAGGCCCTGGGCGCATTCGTGCGCGATCGGTTCAGGGAAGGCGATCTCGCCGGCGTGATCGACGGCAAAGGCATGGTCAACGGCAGGTTGACGACCGTGCGCGCCGAGCTCGTCTCGTCCATCGCGAGCGTGAAAGCCAGCGGCGACGCGCGGAGCCGGTCGATCCAGATGACGCGTGAATGGCCGCGTCTGCTCAACGGAGACGAAGCCGTGCGCATTGTCGACAACAGGCGAGAGGCGATTGAGGCCGTCGTGCGGCGGGCGTGCGCCGACGATCCAGGCCAGTGCCCGGCCAACGCCGACCCCGAGCCCTTCGTGCGCGAGAAGGCGCAGCGCGTCGTAACCGATATGCGCCGGGCAGCGCTGGACACACTGAAGACGGTGAACGCCCTGGCGTCAGGGCTCGCGCGCATGACCGGCCCGAAGACCGTCGTCTTCCTCTCGGAAGGATTCGTGACCGCGGGCATGGAGACGACGCTCGGCGCCGTCGTCGGACAGATTGGGAACGCGGGTGCGCGCGTGTACGCCATCGACGTCCGAGGCCTCAACCGAGGCCGCGGCGCGGGCATCATCGACGAGGCGGCCGTGGCGGACGCGGCAGGCGCGCAGATGGGTTTCGACACGCAGGAAGACGGAGTCAACAGCCTCGCGATCGACACGGGCGGCATGATGATCCGCAACGAGAACAACATCGGCCGCGCGCTCGACACGGTGGCGGCTGACGCGAGCCGGTATTACGTGCTCGGCTATCAGCCGGCCAACATCAAGTTCGACGGCAAGTACAGGTCTATCGAAGTACGCGTCAAGCGCGAGGGCGCGCGGGTCCGGGCGCGAAAGGGCTATCTGGCGATCAGCCCGTCACAGATGCTCGTGCCCTCGCCGATGAACCGGAACGAGCCTGAGCCGGCGCCTGTACCAGTTGTCGATCCGCCGGCTCCCCCGCCACCCACGCCCGCGGCACCTGTGTCACCGCCGGAGTTACTTGCTGCTTCGGTGGAGGCGGCCTCGGCCACGGCCGTAGTCGGTCTGCGGCCGGACGCGGCCGCGCGCGTGCGGGAGTTGTCGGACGCCGATGCGGGTTCCGGAGCAGGCAGTGAGACTACCGCCGCCGGCCGCGCGTGGTCGGCGTATCAGCGGGGTGATCTCGAGGCCGCGCTTCCTCTTTTCACTGAAGCTGCCGCGAGCGCCGGCGTGCGTCCATGGGCGCTCTATGCGCTGGGCCTCACGCACGCCGGGCTCGGCCGTCCGCGCGACGCGATAGCGGCGTGGGAGCGATTGCGACTTGTGGCACCCGCCTATCAATCGGTCTACACCGATCTCGCCGCCACACACGCGTCGCTGGGTGACCTGACGGGCGCCCTGACGATCCTGCGGCTGGCCGCCGCGCGCTGGCCGTCTGACCCGGACATCCACAACGGGATCGGCGTCATCCAGGTGCGCCGCGGCGCGCTCGACGACGCCATCGCGTCGTTCACGAAAGCGACGGCGGCCGCGCCCGATCATGCCGTCACGCATCTCAATCTCGGACGCGCGTACGAGCTGCGCTACGCACGCGAGCTGCGGTATGTCAGCAGTCAGCGGCGCTGGGTCGCGCCGGAGGAAGATCGGAAGAGCGCGGCCGAGAGCTATGAGCGTTGCGTCGCGCTGGGAGGGCCGTACGCAAAACAGGCGGCTGAAGCACTCAGCCGCCTGCAGTGGTCGAAGTAGCAGGCGCTACTTGATCGATTCGAGAATCTTCTTCGCCGTCGGAAGCTCCGGCGCGTCGGCCGGCGCAAGCTTCACGAACTTCTCCAGGTCCGCCTTCGCCTCTGCCTGCTTGCCGATGCCCAGATACGACACGCCGCGGTAGTAGTAGGCGTCGGCCTTCGTGGGGAACCGTGTGATCGCGCGATCGAGCCACGGGATCGCCTCGGCCTGCTTGCCTTCGTTGAGGAGCCCGATGCCCATGTTCACGTAGACAACCGGATCGGTCACCTTCGAGTCGTCTATCGCCGACATCACCGCTTTCGCCTCGTCCGCCTTGCCCGCCTCCATCAACAGATTGCCGAGGAGCATGCTCACTTCGACGTTTGCGGGATCGGCTGTTGCGGCGGCGCGCAGGATCTCGATCGCCTTCTCCTTGTTTCCTTCGCCGTAGTACGCGCGCGCGATCAGCGGCCGGAACTGCTTCACCTGCGGATGCTCGGTCTGCAGCGCCTCGTAAATCATGCGCGCCTCCGCGAACTTGCCCGCGGACATCAGCGCCGACGCCTCCGTCAGCCTGACCTTGATGGCCTCATTCGGATCCACGACGACGACGACGACGGCCTTCTTCATCACGATCTCGAGTGGCAGCAGCCGGCCGCCCTCGCTGATCGGGACCGTAATGCGGCGCGTCTCGTACCCGTCCTTTTCGAAGTCGAGCGACCAGCTTCCCCCGGTGAGTCCGCCGACTGCCCATTCGCCGTTGGCCTTGGAGGTACCCGGCTCTGGCCCGCGGTTCTGCGAGGCCGGAAGCGTCGCCTTCACGCGCACGCCTTGAATCGGCTTCTTCGCTTCGTCGACGACGAAGCCGCCCGCGCGGCCGACACCGCGCCATTCCTGCGCGTGCGCCGGAGCGGCAGGCATCGAGTACGCGGCGAGCGCCAGCACAACAGGTGCGATTCGAATCTTCATAGGGAGATCGTAACTTAAATGAAGAACGGCCCCGGCCCCCGATATTGCCGGGGTGCCGGGGCCGTGAGTCGAAGGAACGAACTAGAAACCGACGCGCAGTCCGACGCGGATTACGCGCGGGTTCATGATCTCGCGGACCGAGTTGAAGGCCGCGAGACGCAGGTCGTACTGGCGGCCCAGCACGGTGGCCGAGTTCAGCACGTTGAACATGTCGAGGTCGAGATTGATCCTCGCGCGCTGGAAGCCGAACTGCTTGCCGACGCGGAAGTCGAGCGACGCGACGTTCGGGAGGCGGTCTTCACCGTTCTCGTCGAACAGCCCCACCGTCTTGTTGCGCGCGAGCGGATCCGCCGTGACCACGCTCGAGCGGAAGTACGGCGTCGCGAAGCCCTGGCGCGTGACCAGGTTGGCGGCGAGGTTGATCCCCCACCGAGCCTGATACATGCCGGTCGCCACGAACTGGTACGCCGGCAGGATCTGGTAGATGCTTCCCTTGCCGCTGCCGGTGCTCTGTCTCACGACCAGCTGACCCGACGTGAAGTTGCCGGTCGGTCCGGGCGTCGGATTGCCGTACGCGTTCGGCGAATCGAAGTACTCCTTGTGGGAGTTCGTCGAGAAGCCGAGGCGCGCCATCCAGCGGTTCGAGAGGCGCTTGGTCGCCGCGAGCTCGAGACCCATGTAGCGCTGGTAGTAATCAGGATTGCTGCGGAACTCGGTCGCCGAGGGTTTCGCAGGAATCGTGATCGGTCCGAAGATCGGCACGGCGAAGTCGCCGACCACCGGGTCGGAACCCGTGAAGGTGCTGATCTGGCGGTAGTTGTCGCCGGTGAGTCCCGGGTTGTTCCGGCGGTTGAAGTTGTTGAAGTGACGGAACGTGAACGTGCCGCTGACGCCGAAGTTCTGCATCACTTCACGATCGAGGCCCAGCTGGAACTCGTGCGTGAGCGGCGTGTTGTAGTCGCCGATCGTGTGCTGCGACGCGCCGGCCCCACCGGGGTTCGTGATGTCGAAACCGTAGGGGTAGCAACGCGGGCCCGTGTTGGAGCAGTCCGCGATGCTGCCGACTTCGCTCGGGTCAACCACGCGGTTGCCGTTGCGGTCGATCACGTCGTAGACATAGAGGCCGCGGTCGGCCACCGTCGAGAGGAACGAGGCGGCCGTCGACCCGAGCTGGTCGGCGAACGTCGCGTAGCTCGCGCGCGCGATGGTCTTGCGCGCGTCGTCGAGGGCATACGTGACACCGATGCGCGGCGAGAACGACGTGTAGACGATCGCGTCCTCGAGGGCCGGAGCCGTGACGTCGGGCAGCAGTGTCGAGAAGGCCGCGAAGCCCTTCTGCGTGCTCTCCAGCGTGCCTGCCGCCTGACGGTCCCAGCGGACGCCGACGTTCAGCGTGAGACGGTCCCACGAGATCGTGTCGCCGATGAAGGCGTGCGTGTAGTCGGCCTGCGTACGGTTGCTGGCCGGCACCCAGATGTCGGCGATCATCGTCGGATATCCGTCGTGCGTCGAGTGGATGCCCGCCGTGCCGCCGTAGCCGGGGATGGTGCCTGCCGAGCCGCTCTCCGCCTTGCGGTAGCCGCCGCCGAACTTCACTTCGTGACGTCCGCGGAAGTAGTTGCCGTCAGCCGACAACGCAACCTGCGGACGGTCGAACGCGAACTCCGCATAGGAACCACGGTTGATGCCGGCGTCGTCCGTGTACCACGGCGTGTCGAGCCCGCCCTGCGGGGTGAGTACGAAGCCGCCGCTGACGTGCGCGCCTCGGCCGGTGAGGAACACGTTGTCGCTGAGGACCACGTTGACTTCACCTTTGTTCATCGTCGTGGGACCCGACTGGTCCCACGTGGTCTCGGGCGGACGGCTGACCGACGCGTCGCGGCCGTACTTCAGCTTGTCGCCGCGGAAAAACGTGTAGGAGCCGCGGATGTTCTGCGACGCCTGACCCGTGAGCTTCATCGAGCGGTTGTCGAGGATGGTCTGGTCAGGCGTGTTGGCGAGCGTAATCGTGGTGACGTCCGTCTTGCCATACGCGCCCCAGGCCCACAGGCGATCACGGAAGATCGGACCGCCGAGCTCGGCGCCGTAGTCCATGTATTCCTTGATGCGGTTGCCCTTGCCGGTGGTGCCGCCGATCGACGCCTTGAGGTCGTCCGGCAGGTTGTTCGCCTGCATGTCTTCGTTCTCGAAGTAGATGCGGGTCGAACCGCGCGGCGTGTTGGCGCCGCTCTTGAGCACGAAGTTGAGGCCGACGCCGCCCGTCGCCATGGTCAGGTCAGAGCCACCCGTCGTGACCTGCATTTCCTGGAACATATCGAAGTCGTAGTAGGTCGGTGAGGCACCGAGCGCCGCCATGTCCGTGATGGCGATGCCGTCGATGTTCCAGGTGTTGTCTCCGCTCGCGGAGCCCTTCGCCTGGTAGTTCGACTGCTGTCCCGACTCCGCGCCGCCGACGTTGACGCGGTCGACGATGACGCCGGGGACCGTCTGGAGGACGACCCACGGGTCGCGCGCCGACGGAATCTCCTGGAGCTCCTGGTTGGTGACGTTGGTCGACGTCGTCATCCGCTTCGGATCGGTGACGGGCGCCGCGCCGGTCACTTCGACCGACGTCGCCACGCCGGCGACGGCCATCGTCACGCGCAGTGGGACGTTGGTGCCGGCACCGACCGGGATCGTGCGGTTCATGTATTCGTTGAAACCCTGAAGCTTCGCGGACACCGTGTAGATGCCGGGAGCGAGATTCAGGAAGTGCGCTTCACCGTTCGCGTCGGTCACGGTGGTGCGGCTCTGCGGACCAGAGATGTCGACCGTCACGCCAGGCAGAATCGCCCCCGTGCTGTCTGAGACCGTCACATCGATACGGCCTGTGTAAACCTGCGCCGAAGCGGGCGTAGCGAACGCGACCAGCGCGAGCGCCATAACCAGCCAACGGGTCATGCGAAATCTCATCTAACCCTCCAAAGGAATTGCGAATCGGACATTACCCGCGCCAGTGAGTCCGTCATCCTCCAGGACTGGCGACTTGCGCCACCGGACGCTGACTGCGGGCACAACGCACAGTGCAAATGGCGAACCCATTCGCTTGTCCTTTGTTTTCAATGGGTTAGAGAGATATCAGGGGGCCAGTATCCAGATTCCCGAATGCGCGACGTCCAATTCTCCGGATCGGGAATTAGCGACGAGCTGGCGCAATCGAGGGATGAGCTGCGTCTGCAGCGGTACAGACCGCGAAGTCAGTAGAGAAGATGCTTGGCCCTGGCGCGGCGCCAGCGTGCTTCGGCGGCAACCCATCCGGCCGCAATGCGGGCAGGATCGTCCCCGGCCTTGAGCCGCGCGAGGTCAGCCTTCGATCCAAACAACCGGGCTGCCTTGTCGATGTCGAACGCCGCACCGTGCAGCTTCACGAGCGCCGCCGCAATCTCAACCCCCATCCGGACCGGGCGCGCCGCGAGACGGTCGAGCACCAGGATGAACACGCCCTGACACTCTTCCTTCGCGAACTTGCTCGATGTTGGCGTGAAGCGGACGGGATAGAAGCTGACACCGGGCAGCCGCCGCGCGTTGAGGGCCGACGCGAGCGCGCGCCCGTCAATCCATGGCGCCCCGATCTGTTCGAAGGGCGTGTCGGTGCCGCGGCCGACCGACACATTGGTGCCCTCGAACGCGCCGATGCCTGGATAGACCGTCGCCTGAATCAAGTTGCGCATGTTCGGTGACGGATTGATCCACGGCAGCTCCGTCTGGTCGTACCACGCATCGCGCTGCCAGCCGCGCATGGCGATAACCTGGAGGTCCGCGCCGATCTTCATCTCCGCGTTGAAGAGCCGCGCCAGCTCGCCGAGCGTCATCCCATGGCGAATCGGCATTGTCATGTAGCCGGTGAAGCCGCGCTGATCCTCGTCTATGTCGGGCCCCTCGATCGCGAACCCGTTGATCGGGTTCGGACGATCCAGCACGACGACGCGGATCTTGCGTTTGGCGGCTTCCTCAAGGGCATACGCCATGGTCGTGATGTAGGTGTAGAAGCGCGCGCCGATATCCTGCAGGTCGATAACGATCGTGTCGACGCCGGTCAGCATCGCGTCGGTGGGCCGCCGCGTGTCGCCGTAGAGCGAATGAATCGTGAGATCCGTCTTCTCGTCGACCGACGAAGGCACGGTCGCGTCGAGGATGCCGCGAATGCCGTGCTCGGGGCTGAAGAGCGTAACGAGCTTGACGCCCGGCGCCTTGGACAGCAGATCGATCGTCGCCGCTCCGTCGCGTGAGCGCCCGGTGTGGTTGGTGATGAGCCCGACGTTGCGTCCCTTGAGCTCCGCGAAGCCGTTCATGACGAGCACGTCGAGACCCGACATGACACCGGCGAGCGCTGTGCTCGGTGCGGGAGCCGGGGTGCTCGGCACGTCGAACTGGGTTCGCGGGTACGTCGTGCCGATCGCGGAGCTTTCGACGAACGCGGCTGCCGCGAGCGTGGCGACGCGCGCGCGCAGCGGCGTGACGTCACCCTTGCCGTCGGGATGCACGCGATTCGACAGGAAGATGACGTAGAGGCCGCTCGAGGGATCGACCCAGAGCGAGGTGCCGGTGAATCCCGTGTGGCCGAACGATCCGGCCGGCAGCAGATCGCCGCGATTGCTCGAGAAGGCGGAGTTGATGTCCCAGCCCAGCCCGCGCACGTTCGGCTCGAGCAGCGGCGTCGACGGCGCTGTCATGCGCTCGACGCTCAGCGGCGACAGCACGCGCGCGGCGCCGATCGATCCCTTGTTGAGGAGCATGCGCGCGAAGCGCGTGAGATCGTCGGCCGTCCCGAAGAGTCCGGCGTGGCCCGCCACGCCGTTCATGCGGCGCGCGGTCGGATCGTGCACGACGCCGCGCAGC
>JALYRV010000167.1 GCA_030855205.1 Acidobacteriota bacterium
GGCCGTCCCGGACAGATGCGTGGCGGCCAGATGCGCGGGGGCCAGGGCGCACCGATGCCGCAGGCGCAGCCGCAGCGCCCGCCGCGCGGGCTCAATGAGAACTACGGGCGCGAGCTTCTCGAGCTGCACACGCTGGGCGTCGACGGCGGCTACACCCAGCAGGACGTCATCGCCGTGGCACGCGCGTTCACGGGCTGGACCATCGAACGCCCGAGGGGCGGCGGCGGCGACTTCGAGTTCAACGAGCGCATTCATGACGCCGGCGACAAGGTGGTGCTCGGCCAGAAGCTCCCGTCCGGCGGCGGACAGCGCGACGGTGAGCGCGTGCTCGACCTGCTCGCGAAGCATCCGGCGACGGCGCGCCACATCGCCACGAAGCTGGCCACGCGTTTCGTCTCTGACACGCCTCCCCCCGCACTCGTCGATCGCGCGGCGAAAGTGTTTCTCGAGACGGGCGGCGACCTGCGCAAGGTCACGCGCACGATCCTGCTGTCGCCCGAGTTCATGGCGGACGCGGCTCGGGGCGCGAAGGTCAAGACGCCGTTCGAGTTCGTGGCGAGCGCGCTGCGCGTGACCTCGGCCGACGTGCGCAACGCCGCCCCGGTCGTCCTGCAGCTCCGCACGCTCGGCATGCCGCTCTATGGCGCGCAGCCGCCGACCGGCTACGACGACACCGCGGCGTCGTGGGTCAACACCGGCGCGCTGCTCAATCGCATGAACTTCGCCGTGTCGCTCGTTTCCAACAAACTGCAGGGCGCGCGCGTCGCCGCGGAGATCGATCCCGACGCCATCGTGCCGGCCGACCGCATGTCGCCGAACACGCGCGCCACCGTCGCACAGGCCGCCGATCGGCAGAAGCGCCTGGCGCTCGTGCTCGGATCGCCCGAATTCCAGAAACGCTAGTTCTGAGTTCTGAGTTCTGAGTTCTGAGTCCTGAGTCCTGAGTCCTGAGTTTCGAGGTTGCCATGATTGACAGACGCATCTTCCTCAAGAACGGCGGCATGGCTCTTGTGAGTCTTGGCTTCGCGCCGACGTTCCTCGCGCGCACCGCCTGGGCGGCCGAGCGGCGCAAGGTGCTCATCACGATCTTTCAACGCGGTGCGGTCGACGGCCTCAACATGATCGTGCCGTTCGGCGATGCCGGGTACTACAAGGCGCGCCCCAGCATCGCCGTGGCGCAGCCCGGACGGCCCGACAGCGCCATCGATCTCGACGGCTTCTTCGGCCTGCATCCGCGCATGGCGCCACTCAAGCCGTTCTGGGACAGCGGCTCGATGGCCATCGTGCATGCGACCGGCTCGCACGACGACACGCGCTCGCACTTCGACGCGCAGGACTACATGGAGAGCGGCACGCCGGGCATCAAGAGTACGCGCGACGGCTGGCTCAATCGCTATCTCCACGCCAAGGAACACCAGAAGGCGACGCCGTTCCGCGCCGTGGCGCTCGCACCGCAGCTGCCGCGCGCGCTCCAGGGCACGTCGCCCGCGCTGGCGATCGCGCGCCTCGACCAGTTCGGCATCCGCGCGGGCCAGGGCAGCGACATGGTGCAGGCGTCGTTCGAAGCGGAGTACGCCGCCGCGGCAGACCAGGTGCTCGGCCGCACCGGCAAGGACGCCTTCGACGCGGTCCGCGCGCTCAAGGCCGCCGACCCATCACGCTACACGCCCGCCAACGGCGCCGTGTACCCGCGCTCCCCCTACGGCGAATCGCTGCGTCAGATCGCGCAGCTGATCAAGGCCGACGTGGGGCTCGAGATCGCGTTCGCCGAGTCGGGGCAGTGGGACCACCATGCCAATGAGGGAGCCGCGAACGGCCTCATCGCGAATCGGCTCGACGACTTCGCGCGCGGCATCGCCGCCCTGGCCACCGATCTCGGCGAGTCGATGCGCGACGTCGTCATCCTGACGATGTCGGAGTTCGGCCGCACGGTGGCCGAGAACGGCAACCGCGGCACCGATCACGGACACGGCAACGCGATGATCGCGCTCGGCGCGGGCGTCAAGGGACGCAAGGTGTATGGCCGCTGGCCTGGCCTCGAAGTCGAACAGCGGTGGGAAGGGCGCGACCTCGCGATCACGACGGATTTCAGGGACGTCTTCGCCGAAGTCGTCACGCGCCATCTCGAGCTCAGGGACGCGTCGCACGTCTTCCCCGGCTTCGCGGTCGACGCAAAGCGCTTCGCGGGGTTCATGGGTTAACGTTGGGCGGTGAAGCTCACTGACATCGCGACCCCGGCGGTCGTCATCGACACGGCGCGCCTCGAGCGCAACATCGACGCGATGCAGCGCGGGGCCGCCGCGGCCGGCTTCCAGCTCCGGCCGCACGCCAAGACACACAAGCTGCCCGAGGTGGCACGGATGCAGATCGCGCGCGGCGCCGCCGGCATCTGCTGCGCTAAGCCGTCCGAAGCGCTCGTCTTCGCAGCCGCCGGCATCGAAGACATCCGCATCCCCTACCCGGTCCACCCGTCGAAACAGCACGACATCCTCGCGCTCATGGATCTCTGCCGCCTCTCGATCATCGTCGACGATGCGGAGGTATTGAGCGAGTGGGCGCGGGTCATGGGAAAAGCGGGCCGCACCCTGCGCGTCCTCGTGAAAGTCGATGTCGGCTTTCACCGTTGCGGCGTCGATCCGGTGTCGCCCGATGCGCTGCACCTCATCGCGCTCGCGGCGGTGCTGCCCGGCATCGAGCTCCTCGGCCTGCTGAGCCACGCAGGGCATGGCTATCACGCGGCATCCGAAAGCGCGCTCGCGCTGATTGCCGAGGAAGAAGTGAATGCCCTGACGCGCCTTGCCGCGCGCGGGAGGGAGAAAAGCGTCGCGCTCAGTGAGATCAGTATCGGGTCGACGCCAACGGCGCGCTTCTCGCTGACGTACGCCGGACCCACCGAGCTGCGGCCGGGTAACTATGTGTACTTCGACCGCACGCAGGTCGGGCTCGGCGCCGCGGGAATAGACGACTGCGCGCTCACGGTGCTCTCGACGGTCGTGTCGGCGCACGCGGATCGCATCATCCTCGACGCCGGCAGCAAGACGCTCACGAACGACGGGGCGCGGGGCTTCTCGGCGCTGCCGGGCTATGGGGCGCTGTCGCCGTCCCCTGACAGTGCGATCCGCCCCCACGAGGGTTTCACTATCGAGCGCTTGTCGGAAGAGCACGCGACCGTCAGGGTCGGCCCTGGCGCGCCTGCGCTCAGGATCGGCGACCGTGTGCGGATCCTGCCGAACCACTCGTGCGTCGTCTCGAACCTGGTCGACCACGTGCACATGGCTGACGGGGACCAGGTCACGGACCGGCTGCCGGTGGCGGCGCGGGGGCGCATCACGTAGAATGCCCTTCTTATGCGCACACTAGCTGTCGTACTCGCTTTCGCTCTCGCGGCCCCCGTACTCGCGCAGGGGCAGGACGCCGATCGCAAGATCGCCGGCGGCGGCATCGCCGTCAAGGGATGGCACGGCAAGATCGACGCAGCCGCCACCAAACAGGGCAAGTCCATCAACGACTCGAAGTTCGCTGACTCGGGCAAGGACCTGCACCTGACGATCGGCCCCGCAGCGTTCTACTGGAATCCGGCCAACACCGCGCGCGGCGACTACACGGTCGGCGCGACGTTCAAGGAAACCAAGCCCGACACGAATCATCCGCACCCGTACGGCGTGTTCATCGGCGGCAAGGATCTCGAGACCGACGCGCCCAATCTGGTCTACTGCATGGCCTACAGCAACGGCACGTACCTCGTGCGCGGCTTCAGCGGCGGCAAGGTCGTCAACTTCGGGCGCGGCCCGCATGCGGCCGTCGGTAAGCCCGTCGCCGACGGCAGCGTCACGCAGACAATCGCATGGGCCATCAAGGACGGCACGGCGTCGTGCACGATCAACGGCCAGGCCGTGGGCACCTACGACAAGGCCGCGCTGATCGGCGCCGACAAGCTCGCGTCGACCGACGGCATCTACGGCATCCGCGTGAGTCACAACCTCGACGTCATCGTGTCGGGTTTCGGAAAGAAGTAGTCATGGCCGACAAGAAGCACGACGGCGACGCCCTCGGCATGGTCGAAACGATCGGCCTCGTCGGGATGATCGAAGCGGCTGACGCGATGGTCAAGGCCGCAAACGTCGACTTCGTCGGCTGGCAGAAAGTCGACGCCGGCATGGTGACCGCAATCGTGCGCGGCGACACGGCCTCGGTGAAGGCGGCAACCGACGCGGGGGCCGCCGCCGCCCGCCGTGTCGGCCAGCTCGTCGGTGTGCATGTCATTCCACGTCCTGCCGAGGGCGTGGAGGATATCTTCCCCATCGACTGACCGTGACGGACCTCGTCGTCGCGGACGAAGCGCCGGCTTCAGCCGCGGCCTCTTCCCCCTCTCCCGCCGTCCCACGCAGATACGACCGGTCCATCGTCGAGGGCCCGCTCCAGAATGCGGTCTGGAAGATCGCGTGGCCGACGATGCTGACGAACATGATCGGCGGGCTGCAGGGAGTGATCGATCACATTCTGGTCGGCCACTTCGTCGGGTTCGCGGCCAATGCCGCCATCGGCGTCGCGAGCCAGATCTTCATCGTCGTGATCGTCTTCATCATGTCGCTGTTCACGGGCATGAGCGTGCTGGTGTCGCGATTCGTCGGCGCGAATGACGAGGCGAAAGTCAACCGCACCGTCTATCAGGCGTTTCTGACGGCGACGGGTATCTCGCTGTTGATCATGGCGCCGCTCGGGTATTTCCTATCTCCCGCGCTACTCGATTTCGTCAACGCCGCGCCGGAGGTCAAGCGCGAGGCGCTGCCGTTCCTGCGCATCATGTTCTGCTTCAGCACGGGCATGCTCGTGTTCTTCATGCTGGGCGGCGCGCTACGCGCAGCCGGAGACGCGCGCACGCCGATGGTGCTCGGCGTCGCGATGACCGTGCTCAACGTCGCGCTCAACATCGTGCTGATTCGCGGCCTCGGGCCGATTCCCGCGTTCGGCACGGCCGGGTCCGCCATGGGCACGGCGATCGCGTCAGGTCTCGTGGCGATTTACGCGTTCGTGCATCTCTGGCGCGGCACGTGGGTCGTGTCGTTCCCGCGCGGACAGGGCTGGGGGCCGGACTGGGCGATCATCCGCGCCCTGTTCAAGTTCGGGCTGCCGACGGGCATTCAGGGAATTGCGATGAACGTCGGCGGCGTGCTGATGCTGTCGTTCGTGGGATCGCTGGCGCAGAGCGCGGCCGCGCAGGCGGCGTTCGCGGTCGGCTACTCGCAGTTGTTCTCCCTGATCACGTGGACGGCGGCGGGCCTGATGGGGGCCGCGGCCGTGGTCGCCGGCCAGAACCTCGGCGCGGGCAAGCCCGATCGCGCCGACGCGGCGGTGCATATCGCCGCGCGGTTCGGTGTCGCGGGCGCGGCGTGCATCGGCGCGTTCTTCCTCTTCCTTCCGCGTCAGCTGCTCGCAGTGTTCGGCCTCAACGAGCCGGCGGTCGTGGAGATCGGCACGCAGCTGCTGCGCGTCTTGAGTTTCTCAGGGATCTTCATCGCCGTGGCGCTGACGTACACGGGCGGCCTGCAGGGCACGGGGGACACGCGCAGCCCGCTCTATATCTCGATCGTGTCGCAGATCGTCATTCCGCTGAGTATCTGCTACGCGATTCAGCAGACGGGAACGCTGCAGCCGATGCACATCTGGGTCGCGATTCTCGTGGGGCATGCGACGCGGTGCGCGCTGAGCGTCATGCGTTTCAACCAGGGCAAGTGGCGCCAAATCACAGTGGATCTGGGATAAACGCAGCCTTCTACGCGCGCATCAAAGCCGCCGAGGTCTATCGCGGCCCGCTCGGTCAATCCGGTTTGCCAGGCGCGTCACGCCGTGTGAGCGGCGCGCGCCACGCCACGACGAAGCGGCCGTCGTCCGGAGCAGCGGCGAAGTCGCGCCATCCGAAAAGACGGGCCATCCCGGAGAGGATCGACAGTCCCCCATACGCGCGGCTTTCCGCAACGCGCGCGTCGGGCCGCTGCTCGTTCGCGATCTCGCAAAGCAGCTCTCGGCGGACTCGATCGCAGCGAAGCGTGATCGACGGCTGCGTGCCGGCGAGACCGTGCCGCATCGCGTTCGAGAGTGCCTCGGTGAGGAAAAACCCGAGTCCTCCACGGATTGGAAGCGTGAGCTCGAACTCCTGGGGCCAGTCCACGGTGGACGTGAACGCCGGGCCGTTCGCCGGTCCGGCAAGCGGTCCGTTGTCCCAGCCGAGTCGAGACCGCAGTCCCGGGTGTACGCGCACTTCGGCGAAGACGCGTTCGAGCGATGCGAGCGTCTCGCCGGCCTGTGCGGCATCCACGACAGCGTCGTGCACAGGCGGTTCGGCGTCCCAGTGATCGAGCAGCCACGCCGTGACATGGAGCCGCCGCTCGAGATACTCGGCGAGCCACGCGGTCAGGGCCGGCGGACACGATGTCGCGAGACTGTGCTGCAGCACGCTCACGAGCGCGTCGAGCCCGTGCGACAGAAGGCCCGTCAGACGCTTCCGCTCGTCGCGATGAGCGCCCTCTTCGACGCCTTCTATGACAAGGCCAAGATCCGACTCGCGGTCGATGAGAAAGAGAATGCCGAGGCGATGTCGCTCGTCGGCGTCGAGCGCCTCGATGGGCGCGGTGACGGCGACCGAGCGCACGATCGCGAGCTCATCGCGCTCGATCCCGTTCTCGTCCTCGATACGGATCGGCACGCCGTAGGCGCGCCGCGGCTCCGAGGTCGCGAGCTGCGTACGCGCGTAGTGTTCACGGGCGCGGGGATCCTTCGAGACGCGATCCGCGAATCGGGCGCCAGGGCGGATACCGAGCGCGCTTGCCGCGCGATTCGACGAGACGATCTCGTCGGTGTTCGGATCGACGACCATCAGGGGGACCTGCATGGTGTTGAGCAGGTTCTGTTTCTCGACGAGCGCGCGGGCGGCGTTGTCGCCTTCACGCTCGGCGCGCCGTCGATTCATCTCGAAGCCGGCGAGCAGCACGGCCAGCATCACGCCCAGCAGCGCTATCGCGGCCCATGGGAACGACGGCGCTCGGCTTGGAAAGAAGGCGAGCAGCCACGTCGTGTCCGTGACGTGAAAGGCCGCGATCGCGCCGAGGCCATCGACGACCGCGTGGGTCATGGGGGCGGAGGCGTCATAGGCCGCGCCGGTCGTCATCAGCCCGTCGAGCGCTGCGTTCAGGTCGGCGTCGGGCGAGCCCGACAGTCCTGCGCGCAGATGATCCCATCCGGCCGCGGTTCCGGACGGCGCCGTGGCCACGCGTGCTGCCAGGGGCGCCGCGATCGACGACGCGAGCCCGGACCAATCGATGGCATGTGCCAGATCGAGCGCGAGGACGCCACCTCCCCGGCCGGACGCTGTCAGCGGCATCGTCAGCGTCGACACCAGGCCCCGGCCGCCGAGGTCAAGGTAGAACCCAGAGTAGCGAAGCGCGTCGCGCTCTTCCGGGTCGAATGTGAAGAAGAACTCCTCCGGCGCAAAGGACGGCAGCGCGCGGCGCGAGGCAAGCTGGCCCGCTTCGTTCCCGCCGCGAGCGGGCCACGGCAGCGAGAGCAGCGTGCCGTCCTCGGATATCGCGTACAGACGAACCGGACGCGCGCCGCTTGCCGTTCCGCCCTCGAGGGCCGCCTCGATGCGCGTGCGTGCGCGCGCCATCGGCGCCGCGAGATGAGAAATGAACGCGCGCGACGCCGTGTCGGTCTCGAGCGAGCGCCGGCGCGTGACGACGAGCGTGTCTCCGGCAGCCGTCACGATCGAT
>JALYRV010000168.1 GCA_030855205.1 Acidobacteriota bacterium
ATGTCGACGGCGCCGGCGTTCTCGCCCGGGCCCTCGAGCACGCGCGGACCCGTCGTCGGCAGCGTCTTGAGATGCACGCGCGAACTCTTGTAGCTGCAGTGCTCCGACCACATGACCGAGAAGAGGCCGAGCTCGGTGAGTGTTGGCTCGCGGCCGAGCAGATCGAGGATGCGCTGGTACTCGTCGGGCTCGAGGCCGTGCTGCTCGATCGTCGCGCTGTCGAATGCCGCCATCAGCGCCCCGCCGCCATGACGCCGCCGGCCGCGAGTGATTGCACCACCGATTCGAACAGCACGAGCCCGTCGGCGCTGCCGAGGCCCGGCTCGCAGGCGCGCTCAGGGTGCGGCATCATGCCCACGACATTGCGGCGCTCGCTGCAGATGCCGGCGATGTTGCGCGCCGCGCCGTTCGGGTTCGCGCCGGCGGCTGGCGTGCCCGCGGCATCGACATAACGGAAGATCACGCGGCGATTTTTCTCGAGCGCGTCGAGTACGTCATCGCCGGCGAAGTAGTTGCCCTCGCCGTGGTTGATCGGGATGCGGAGGCGCTGGCCCTTGCTGCAGGCCGCCGTGAACGGCGTGTCGACCTCTTCGACGCGCACGCCGACATGCTCGCAGATGAACTTGAGGCCCCGGTTGCGAAGCATGGCGCCCGGCAGCAGGCCGGCCTCGAGCAGGATCTGAAATCCGTTACATACGCCAAGCACCGGCCCGCCCGAGGCGGCGAAGGCCTTGACGCTGTCCATCACCGGCGAGAAGCGCGCAATGGCGCCCGTGCGCAGATAGTCGCCGTGCGCAAACCCGCCCGGCAGAATCACGACGTCGGCGCCGGCGAGCGATGTGTCCTTGTGCCACACGAACCCGGCGTCCTGTCCGAGCACGTGCTTCGCGGCGTGATACGCGTCGTGGTCGCAGTTCGAACCAGGAAAGACAACGACGGCAAACTTCATGACACGATCTCGATGCGATAGCTCTCGATGACGGGATTGGCGAGCAGCTTGTCGGCCACGTCCGACACCGTCGCCCGCGCCTCGTCGGCGGTCTTCGCATCGACCTCGAGCTCGAAGTACTTGCCCTGCCGTACGTCGCTCACGCCGCCGTGGCCCATCGAGTGCAGCGCCTCGACGATGGTGCGGCCCTGGGGATCGAACACCGAGGGCTTGAGAGTGACGAACACGCGCGCTTTCACAATGGCTCTCCAAAGACTCTCGCGAAGACCTTGTCCACGTTCCGGAGCTGCTCTTCGAGGTTGAACGCCTTCTCGATCTCGGCCGGCGGCAGCACGCCGGTCACATCGGTGTCGGACAGCAGCAGCGCCTTGAAGTCCTTCTGGTCGTGGAAGGACGTCATGGCGTTGCGCTGCACCCACTCATAGGCCTGCTCGCGTGAAATTCCGCGGCGCGCCAGCTCGAGCAGCACGGTGCCGGAGAACACGACGCCGCGCGAGCGCTCGAGGTTTTCCTTCATCCGCGCGGGATAGACCACCATACCGGTCACGATGCGCGTGAAGCGCCGCAGCATGTGGTCGAGCGCGATGAAGCTGTCGGGCAGAATCACGCGCTCAACCGACGAGTGCGAGATGTCGCGCTCGTGCCAGAGGGCGACGTTTTCGAACGCGGCCATCGCGTTGCCGCGCAGCAGCCGGGCGAGCCCGACGATCTGCTCGCACCCGATGGGATTGCGTTTGTGCGGCATCGCCGACGAGCCCTTCTGCCCCTTCGCGAACGGCTCTTCGATCTCGCCGATCTCCGTCTTCTGCAGCCCGCGGATCTCGAGCGCGAACTTCTCGAGCGACGCACCGGTGATGGCGATGGCCGCCATCAGCTCCGCGTGCCGATCGCGCTGGATGACCTGCGACGAGACCGGCGCGGCCGCGAGCCCGAGCCGCGCGCAGACGGCCTCCTCGATCTCGGGGCCGAGATGCGCGAACGTGCCGACGGCGCCGGAAATCTTGCCGACCGCAATCGCGCCCCGCGCGCGCTCGATCCGTATGATCGCGCGGCCCGTCTCCGCATGCCACAGCGCGAGCTTGAGGCCGAGCGTCATGGGCTCGGCGTGCACGCCGTGCGTGCGCCCGATCATGGGGGTGCGCCGGTGCTCCAGCGCGCGCGCGCGAATCGCGGCAGCGAGCCCCTGCAGCAGGCCGAGAATCACATCGACGGCGTCGCGCAACTGCAGCGCGAGCGCGGTGTCGACAACGTCCGACGAGGTGAGGCCGAAGTGCAGCCAGCGCGCCGCCGGACCCACCCGTTCGGCCACCGCCGTCGTGAACGCAATCACGTCGTGCTGCGTGACTTTCTCGATCTCGTCGATGCGCGCCACGTCGAACGACGCCTTCTCGCGCAGCTCGCGCGCGGCCTCCGCGGGAATGATGCCCGCCTCGGCCATGACGTCGGCGGCGGCCAGCTCCACCGCCAGCCAGCTCTCGAAGCGGCGCTGCTCGGTCCAGAGCGCCCCCATCGCCGGGTTGGTATAGCGCGGGATCACAGCGTCAGGTGCTCCCCGGTGAGATGAAACCCGTTCTTCGGACCCAGTACCGTGCCGACCAGCGTCGCCCGGCCAAAGAGCATGTCCGCCACGCGAAGAATGTCTTGGCGCGTCACCCGCTCGATCCCCTCTAGCGTCTCGTCGAGCGTGAAGTGCCGCCCGAAATAGATCTCCTGGCGCGCGAGGTGCGACATGCGGCTCGCGGTGTTCTCGAGGCTCAGCATCAGGCTGCCCTTGAGATGATCCTTGGCGCGCGTGAGCTCGTCGGCGCTGACGGCCTCGCGGCGGATGGTGCGCAGCTCCTCGAGCACGACCGCGATGACTTCCTCGACCTTGCTCGTCGCGCATCCCGCATACACCGAGAACATGCCGGTATCGCGGTAGGAGCTCATGCCGCTGTAGACCGCGTAGGCCAGACCGCGCCGCTCACGCACGTTCTGAAACAGGCGCGAGCTCATCGACCCGCCGAGAATGGTGTTGAGGATGTAGCTGACGTACCGGTCCTCGTGGCGCTGCTCGTGACCCGGCGCGCCAATACAGACATGACTCTGCTCGAGATCCTTGTGCCGCACGACGGCGCCGGGCACCATCGACGGCGGATGATCCACGAACGTCTCGCCCATCCGCGGCAGGCCGTCGAACGCCTCTTCGATCATCGCGCGCAGCGCGTCGTGATCGAGATTGCCCGCGGCGGCGACGATGATGTTGGGCGCCGTGTAGGCGCCGGCGAAGTACTGCCGCAGCCCCTCAGCCGAGAACGCCGACACCGTCTCGGGCGTGCCGAGAATCGGGCGTCCGAGCGGATGGCCGCCCCACGCGTGCTGCGTGAAAATCTCGTGCACGAGATCGTCGGGGGTGTCCTCGACCATCTTGATCTCTTCGAGGATGACGTCCTGCTCCTTCCCGACATCTTCGGGAGCGAACGCCGGACGCGTCATCATGTCGGAGAGCAGGTCGATCGCGATCGGCAGATGCTCGTCGAGCACCTTCATGTAATAGCTGGCGTACTCCTTCGCGGTGAACGCGTCGAGTTGACCGCCAATCGAGTCGATCTGCTGCGCAATGTCCTCGGCGCTGCGCGTCGCGGTGCCCTTGAAGAGCATGTGCTCCACGAAGTGCGCGATGCCCGACTGCGGCTCCTCTTCATGCCGCGATCCGCGCGTGAGCCACGCGCCCACCGTGATGGAACGCACATGCGGCATGCGCTCGGTCACCAGCCTCAGGCCCGACGGGAGCACGTCGCGAACGATCAGTCCTTCAGACATCGCGTGTTTTCTTGCGTAACTTACTGAAAGGAAAGGAGTTAAGAAGGGTCTTCAAGCACCGGATTCTATCACGGCGGCGCCGGGCCTTTCAAGAGAGGGGGAGGAACGCCGCGGCCGTCGGCACTAAACTGAAAGCATGCGACGCGATCTAGCCGAGCTGTCGCGCGCCGAGCTGGACGCCGCGTTCGCCGAGCTCGGACTCCCCCGGTTCCGCGCCACCCAGGTCTTCCGCTGGCTCCACCGCGGCGCCGTGAGCGACTTCGCGGCGATGACGAATCTGCCGGCCGGGCTGCGCGAGAAGCTCGCCGAGACGTTCACGATAGGCGGCCCCGCGCTCACGAGAAAAGACATCTCGAGCGACGGCACCACGAAGCTGCTGCTCCGCCTCGCCGACGGCCGCGAGATCGAATCGGTCTACATCCCCGACACACCGAACCAGACGTTCTGCGTGTCCACGCAGGTCGGCTGCGCGATGGCCTGCGGCTTCTGCCTCACGGGCAAGATGGGGCTGCTTCGCAATCTGACGCCGGGCGAGATTGCCGGGCAGGTGCGCCTGCTCGCGCGCGAAACGGGTCTCGCCGGCTCGCCGTTCAATATCGTGCTCATGGGCATGGGCGAGCCCCTCCACAACTACGACGCGACGATGAAGGCGCTGCGGATGCTCTATGACGAGGAAGGGCTGGCCGTGCATCCGAAGCGCGTCACGCTCTCGACCGTCGGCGTCGTCTCCGGCCTCGAGCGTCTGGCGCAGGAGCCGGACATGCCCAACGTCGCGATCTCGCTGCACGCGACGACCGACGAGGCCCGCGACGCGCTCGTGCCGATCAATCGCAAGTGGAAGATCCACGAGCTGCTCGACGCCTGCAGGCGGCTGCCGATCGGCAAGCGCCGGCGGATCACGTTCGAGTACGTGCTGCTCGACGGCGTCAACGACACACCGGCCGACGCACGCCGCCTGGCGAAGCTGCTGGGGGATCTGCGTTCGAAAGTGAACCTGCTGCCGCTCAACGCCGCGCCCGGCATTCCGTTCGCGCGGCCCTCCGACGAGCGCGTCAATACGTTCGCGCGGATCCTCTCGGAGGCCGGCGTGATCGTGTCGGTGCGCAAGAGCCGCGGGCGCGACATCCGCGCGGCGTGTGGTCAGCTCATCGTCGAAGGGCAGCAGCGCTCGCCCGCACAGCGCGCGGCCGCCGCGCTCAGCCCTTCAACCTAGCCGCCGCCTTTTCGACTTTCTCGGCGAGCGACGCCTTGTACGTCACGAGCCGCGCGGCGATGGCCGTGTCGCCCACCGCGAGGATCTGCGCCGCAAGCACGCCCGCGTTGGTCGCGCCGGGCTTGCCGATCGACACGGTCGCCACCGGCACGCCGGGAGGCATCTGCACCGTCGACAGCAGCGCGTCGAGCCCTTTGAGCGCAGACGAATCGATCGGCACGCCAATCACCGGCATCGTCGTATGCGCGGCAACCACGCCGGCGAGGTGCGCAGCGGCGCCGGCGCCGACGATGAACACCTGGACGCCGCGAGCCGGCGCCTCATCGACCAGGCGCGTCACGCGCGCGGGCGAACGGTGCGCCGAGGCCACCGTCATGTCCCAGGTGATGCCGAGCTCCGTCAGGACGGCGCCGGCCGCTTCCATCACCGGCGCATCCGAATCCGATCCCATCAGAATGAGCACTTGCGTCATAACGCCGACCTCCCGATATCGCGCCTGAAAAATATCTTTTCGAATGAAATGAGCGACGCCGCGCTGTAGGCGCGATCGATCGCGGCCTTGAACCCGGATCCGCGACCGACGACGGTGAGCACGCGTCCGCCGGCGGTCACGAACCGTCCGTCACGCTCCGCCGTGCCCGCATGGAACACCAGGGCATCGCCCTGATCGGCGTCGAGACCGTCGATCGGAAAACCCGTGTCGATGGAGCCAGGATAGCCGCCCGACGCGAGCACGACGCCCGCGAACATCTCGCCGTTCCACGTCAGGTCCGGCGCCGATGCGAGCGTGCCTTTGGCGCTGGCCATGAGCACCGTCGCGAGCGGCCCTGCAAGCGCCGGCAGTACGACCTGCGCTTCGGGATCGCCGAACCGCGCGTTGAACTCGATGACCTTCGGGCCGTCGCTCGTGAGCATGAGCCCGGCGTAGAGGAATCCGGCGTAGGGATGGCCTTCGGCGCGCATCCCGGCGATGACCGGCTCGACGATCCCGGCCATCGCGCGGCGTGTCAGCTCCGCGGTCAGCAGCGGGCTCGGCGCGAACGCGCCCATCCCGCCTGTGTTGGGCCCGTTGTCTCCGTCGTAGGCCCGCTTGTGATCCTGGGCGGAGAGCAGCAGCCGCACATCCGTGCCGTCGCTCAGGGCAAAGAGCGAGACTTCCGGCCCCTGGAGGCATTCCTCGAGGACCACACGCCCGCCCGCGTCGCCGAAGCGCCGGTCGACCATGGCGTCATCGATGGCCAGACGCGCCTCGGCGGGGTCTGAGGCAATCACGACTCCCTTGCCGCCGGCAAGCCCGTCGGCCTTGATGACCAGCGGCCAGCCGAGGGTGGCAGACGAAGCGACGGCGTGGGCCTCCCCGGCCGAGCTAACGACCGCGAAACGCGCGGTCGGAATGCCGTGCCGTTCCATGAAGGCCTTCGCGAAGGCTTTGCTGGTTTCGAGACGGGCGGCGGCGGCGGTGGGGCCCACGATGGGGCGTCCGGCGGCGGCGAACGCATCGGCGACGCCTGCGGCCAGGGGGACCTCGGGCCCGACAACGGTCAGGTCGGCTTCGAGGCGGACGGCCAGGGCGAGGACGGCGTCCGGGTCGTTGAGCTCGACGGGCTCGGTGCGGGTGTGAAGAGCCATCCCGGCGTTGCCGGGGGCGGCGATGACGGTGTCGACTTCGGGGTCCTGCTGGAGCCGCCAGACGAGGCTATGCTCACGGGCCCCGGAACCGAGCACTAGAATCTTCATGGAGCCCTGTCGGGGTGTGCTAGCCTAGCATATTCGGCCGGTGGATCCGGGCCCTGCAGAGGGGGTTTGGCGGCCGTAAAAGTTCAGATAGTGAGGGGGTGTCAGTTACTTTGGCCGAAGTCAAAGTCCAGGAAGGCGAGTCGATCGAGAGCGCGCTTCGCCGCTTCAAGCGGAAGGTCCAGCAGGAAGACATCATCAAGGACATCAAGAAGCACTCGTTTTACCTGAAGCCCGGCGATAAACGCCGAGCCAAGCAGGCGCTCGCTCGCAAGCGGACGCGCAAGAAGATGCGCCGCGAAGCGGAATAACACATTTCAGAGGGAGATTCGGGCATGCAGATCGAGGAACGGATCGTCGATGGTGTGACGGTTCTCGACCTGAAGGGCAAGATGACGCTGGGCGAGGGGGACGAACTCCTCAAGGACAAGATCAACTCGCTCATGAACCAGGGACGCGGAAAGATTCTGATGAATCTCGAAGGCGTGCCGTATATCGACAGCGCTGGCCTCGGCGAAATCGTTCGCACGTACACGACAGTCAGCCGACAGGGCGGCACGATGAAGCTGGTGAATCTCACCAAACGCATCACCGACCTGCTCGCCATCACGAAGCTGCTGACCGTGTTCGAGACTTACGATAACGAACCCGAGGCGCTCAAGAGCTTCTAGGACGTGCGGCCCGCGCGTATCGACGCCCGGGCCGGGTCCGTTCAAGGCCGCCAGCCGCCCATGCTTTCGACCGCGGCTTATCCCTCACGCCTCCACCCGCTGTTCCTTTCGCTGCGGCCCACGCAGTGGACCAAGAACCTCATCGTCTTTGCGGCGCTCGTCTTCGGCGGGCGCGAGCTGTCTCAGCGCGGGGGAGACCTCCAGGGCGCCGCGGCGGATTCGGTGGCCGCCTTCGTCATCTTCTGCGCGCTGTCGAGCGTCATGTATCTCTTCAACGACGTCCGCGATCGCGAGGCCGATCGGCTGCACCCGCGCAAGGCGGCGCGGCCCATCGCGTCGGGCGCGCTCCCGGTGCGCGACGCGCTCGCGG
>JALYRV010000169.1 GCA_030855205.1 Acidobacteriota bacterium
CTCCGCGCCGCCCCGATACTCGGTGTAGGCCTGCGACCCGCCGCGCTGCACGCCGGAGACGAACTCGTCGAGGGCGCCGGGGGTCGGCCCGAAGGCCGTGTCGTTGACGTCGCCGTGCGAGAAATCAACGGGCGTGCCCTGCAGTGCGTCCCCGCGAAACGCCTGATCGCGGCCGCCGGCGCTGTCGCGCACTTCCTGTCCGGGAGCGTGGTCGGTGCCCAGTTTCGCGAACTTCTCTTCGATGAAACTCATGGAGTCGAATTCTCTCAGAGCCGGCTAGCGATTCTCCAGCGGCACGAACGGCTGCGGATACGCCGGGCCGATATATTCAGCGCGCGGGCGAATCAGGCGGTTGTTGGCGTACTGCTCGAGCACGTGCGCCGTCCAGCCCGAGATGCGGCTGACGGCGAAGATCGGCGTGAAGAGATCGATGTCGAGGCCGAGCGTGTGGTACGTCGACGCGGAATAGAAGTCGACGTTGGGATAGAGCTTCTTCTCCCCCGTCACGATGCGCTCGATCCGCTGCGACATCTCGAACCACTTGGTGTTGCCGGCCTTCTCGCCGAGCTCCTTCGACATGCGGCGCAGGTGCGTCGCGCGCGGATCCTCGGTGTTGTAGACGCGGTGGCCGAAGCCAGGAATCTTTTCCTTCTTCGCGAGCTTCTGCTTGATCACCTCGTCGACGCGATCGCCCGGAGCGTCTTCGCCGATCTCGATGAGCAGGCGCATGACATCGGCATTCGCGCCGCCGTGAAGCGGGCCCTTGAGCGCGCCGATGGCGCCGGTGATCGCCGAGTGCATGTCCGTAAGCGTGGCCGCCGCGACGCGGGCCGCAAACGTCGACGCATTCAGCTCGTGATCCGCGTGCAGCGTGAGCGCGATGTCGAACGCATGCGTCGCGAGCGCCGTCGGGCGCTGGCCGGTCAGCATGTAGAGGAAATTCCCCGCGTGCGAGAGCGCGGGATCGGACTGAATCGGGCCGCCGCCGGCCGCCATGCGGCCCCACGTCGCCACGAGCGACGAGATCTGGCCGGTCAGGCGCACCGCCGTGCGATAGCGACCCTGCGGCGTGCGGTCGTCAGCATCCTTGTCGTAATGCGCGAGCGCCGACGTCAGCGTGCGCAGCGCGTCCATGCCGCCCACGGGCGGCAGCTGGCGCATCAGACGGATGATTGGCTCGGGCAGCTCGCGCGCGTGCGAGAGCTGGGTCTGCAAGTCGCCGAGCTCCGCGCGGTTGGGAAGGCGGCCATGCCACAGGAGGTAGCAGGTCTCTTCGAAGGTGGCGTGGGTCGCCAGGTCGTGAATGTCGTGCCCCTGATACGCGAGCACGCCCTTGTCACCGTCGAGGTAACAGATGGCCGACTCGCCCGCTACGACTTCTTCGAGCCCTGCTTTGGGTTTTGCCTCGGTAGACATCCCCTCATTGTAATCCCGCGGCTCGGTTGACGGGGCGATAGACAATCCCGACGACCATGCCGACGGCCGCAAACTGCACGACTGTCGCGGCGGCCATAGACGTCAGGTATTCCAACGGGAGGGGAAACGACACGTAACTCCACGTCACGCCGAAGGCGACGATGACGAGGCCGATGAGCGCGCCGAACCGAAGCCCCTCCTGCGAGCCCGGCCCCCCTTCGTAGCCCTTGGCATACGCGTAGGTGAACGCGAGCAGCCCTGGAAACGCCAGCGCAAAGCCGAGCGGCATGAGGGCGTTGCCCGTCGAGGAAGACCGCGCCACGCCGGAGCGCTGCAGGGTGGCCCAGAGGTCGGCCAGCATGACGCCGTGAATCAGGAAGCCCAGCGCGAGATACACGAGCCAGGCCGCGACCGCCGCCAAACCAACACGGGTGAAATTCATGGATGACCCGGCCGGAATATATCATCCCCCCGGAGGTTGTCCGATGCGCCGACTCGCCCGTCTGTTCCTGCCCGCTCTTGCCGCTGTTGCGCTCGCGTCCGGAGGGGGCGCGCCGCTCTCGGCGCAGCGCTCCGGCAGCGTCGCCGACTACATCAGTCCTGCCTATCCCGTGGAGCTGGCCTCGGCCCGCAAGGCCGACCGCGTCGCGTGGATTGCCTATGACGAGGGCAAGCGCAACGTCTACACGGCGGCGGCGCCAGCCTACAAGCCGGTGCGGCTCACGTCGTTCATGCAGGACGACGGAGTGGACCTCACGGACCTCGAGATCTCGGACGACGGAGCCGTCGTCGCGTTCGTGCGCGGCCACGCGTTCAACCGCGACAACTGGGTGGCGAATCCCTCGAGCAATCCCGACGGCGCGGACAGGTCGGTGTGGGCCGTGCGCACGGCGCCGGGCGCAGGGCCTGCGCGGCGTCTGGCGGCGATCGACCGCGGCTCTCCGCAGCTCGCGCCTGACGGCAGCGCCGTGCTCTACGTGAAGGGCGGGCAGATCTATCGCGCGCGCACGATGGGCGCGGCGGCGACGCCGATGGATCGCGGCGAAAGGCCGTACGTCTCGAACTGGGGCACGAACTCCGGGCCCGTGTGGTCGCCCGACAGCCGGCGCGTCGCATTCGTCAGCGATCGCATCGATCACAGTTACATCGCGGTGCTCGACGTCGCGACGCGCAAGGTCACGTACCTCGCGCCGGATGTCGATCGCGACACGAGTCCGTCGTGGTCTCCCGACAGCCGCCGCGTCGCATTCGTGAGGAGGCCGGGGCTTCCCTTCGGACAGCAGGCGCAGCCCGGCATCGGCGGCGTGGGGAATCCCAGCGGACCGGCATTCGGCCGCGCGGGCGGTCAGGGGCAGGGACGCCAGGGCGGCGCCGCGCCGGACGCGCAGACCGCGCGCGTGCCGGGCCTGACGCGCGCGACGTTCCGCGGAGGCTACACGCTCGCGTTCTGGGTGGCCGATGTGGCGACGGGCGCCGGTCATGAGTTCTGGCACAACGCGGCTGACGAGCGCGTCTTCACGACGGCCGGCAACTTCACGTGGGCGGGCGATCACGTGGTCTTCTCCGCGACGCAGCCGAATGACGAGTGGGATCGCTTCTTCTCGGTGCCCGTCACGGCGGCGGGCTCCACGGCCAAGCCCGTGTTGCTGACGTCGACCAACGGCATGGTGGAGGACGCCACGGCATGGCGTCTGTCGGCGGACGGCCGGACGTTCTTCTACACCTCGAACGCCGGCGACATCGATCGCCGCGACGTATGGGCGGTGCCGGTGTCGGGCGGCGCGCCGCGTCAGGTCACGAAGGGAGACGGCATCGAGACGATGCCGGTGCCGGTCGCGTCGGGGAAACACGTCGCGGTGTTCTATGCGGACGCGAAGCAACCGCAGTCGGTCGCGATCGTGCCTGCGGAGGGAGGCGAAGAGCGCATCCTCTTCCCCACGCTGCCGTCACGCTTCCCGTCGGCCGCGCACGCCGTGCCCACAGCCGTGACGCTGAAGGCGGCCGATGGCGCCGAGTTCTACAACCAGCTGTTTCTGCCGAAGGATCTGAAGCCGGGCGAGAAGCGCCCCGCGGTGGTGTTCGTGCATGGGGGCCCGCAGCGGCAGATGCTGCTCGGGTATCACTACCGGCACTTCTACCACATGGCGTACGCCTTCGATCAGTATCTGGTCGATCAGGGCTACGTCGTGCTGTCGGTCAATTACCGCAGCGGCGTGGGCTACGGCCGCTCGTTCCGCAACGCGCCCAATCGCGGCGGGCAGGGGAACTCCGAGTACGGCGACGTGCTCGCCGCAGGCAAATACCTCCAGGGGCGTGCCGATGTCGATCCGAATCGCATCGGGATCTGGGGCCTCTCGTACGGCGGCGTGCTGACGGCGCAGGCGCTCGCGCGCAACTCCGACATCTTCAAGGTCGGCGTCGATCTCGCGGGCGTGCACCTCTGGGGCAGCTCGCTCGATCCGGAGTCGGTGTCCTACAAGTCATCGGTCGTCGGCGCCATCGACGGCTGGAAGTCGCCGGTGCTGCTGCTGCACGGCGATGACGACCGCAATGTCGCCTTCCAGCAAACCACCGGCCTCGTGCAGCTCCTCCGCGCCACAAACGTGCACTACGAGCTCATCGTCTTTCCTGACGATGTGCACGACTCGCTCATCCACAGCAGATGGGTTTACACGTTCGAAAGATCTGCCGAGTTTCTGAACAGATATCTGAAACCGGTGAAAGACTGAAGACGGAAGTCTTCAGTCTTTACTTGGCAGTCTGCGGCGCGAGGACGTTGTCTCCCGCGAGCTGCTGGATGATCGACGTGCAGCCGACGTAGAGGAAGCCAGCCTGGAACAGCACGAGGAACGGCAGCGTGCCGTAGATGCCGTTGGCCAGCGCGTAGAAAACGGTGCCGGTGAAGTAGAGGCCGAGCGAAACCTCGATCAGCGGCTGCACCAGCATCGACTGGTGGTACTTCTTGGTCTGCCACTCGTCGCCGATGCGCTCGACGCCGTATTTCGGCGTACGCGTGAAGGGGGTTTCCTTGCGGAAGAGCGCTTCGAGCACCGCGCGCGTGTTGTTGACGGCGAGGCCGATGCCGACCGCCATCACGACCGGCAGGTACTTCAGGCGCGACACCCAGTCGGGATACAGCTCACGCTGACAGACGGTATAGAAGTTCGCGACCGAGAAGGTGGCCGCGGCGAACAGCGGCACGTCGAGCAGCAGCATCTCCGTCCAGCCCATGCTGTAGCGCACGTACATGGCCGGGAACATCAGCGCCGACAGCAGCACCATCAGCAGGTAGTTGAAGTTCGCGGTGAGGTGGAAGAACGCCTCGGCCTTCACCTTGAACGGCTGGTCGGACGCGAGAATCTGCGGCAGCACCTTGCGGCAGGTCTGGATCGAGCCTTTCGCCCAGCGGTGCTGCTGCGACTTGAAGGAGTTCATCTCGACCGGGAGCTCCGCGGGGGAGACGAGGTCGGGCAGGAACACGAACTTCCATCCGCGCAGCTGCGCGCGGTAGGAGAGATCGAGGTCTTCGGTCAGCGTGTCGTGCTGCCAGCCGCCGGCATCCGCGATGACCGAACGGCGCCACACGCCAGCGGTGCCGTTGAAATTGAAGAAGCAGCCCGCGCGGTTGCGGCCGCCGTGCTCGAGCACGAAGTGGCCGTCGAGCAGGATCGACTGCATTTTGGTGAGCAGCGAGTAGTCCTGGTTGATGTGCCCCCAGCGCGCCTGCACCATGCCGACCTTCTCGTCGGAGAAGTGGCCGAGCGTGCGCGTCAGGAAATCGGTGGGCGGAATGAAGTCGGCGTCGAAGATCGCGACAAACGGCGCGTCGGTCTGCGTGAGACCGTTCTCGAGCGCGCCGGCCTTGTAGCCGCCGCGATCGACGCGGTGAATGTAGCTGATGTTCAGGCCGCGTGCCGCGTGGCGGCGGACGGCAAGCTCCGCGATCGCGCGCGTCTCGTCGGTCGAGTCGTCGAGCACCTGAATCTCGAGCAGGTCGCGCGGATAGTCCATCTCCACGACGCTGTCGATCAGCCGGTCGGCGACGTACATCTCGTTGTAGATCGGCAGTTGAATGCAGACCTTCGGCAGCGCGTCGGGCAGGGGCTTCGGCCCCGGCACGCGGTCGCGATGCTTCATGTATTCGTAGACGAGATAGTAGCGATGCCAGCCGTACACGGCCAGGATGCTGAGGATGAAGAAATAGAGAACGAGGATCGCGGTTTCAAGTGAACTCATAAAGCGACGTGTCCTGAGACTGGTAGAACCCGCTAATTCTAGCCTACGATCAGAGGTTCATGCAGGCCGGCTCGCGACGCACCCTCGAATTCGACCGAATCGTCCTCGCGCTGGGCCGTCTGGCCCAGACCCGGCTCGGCGGCGAGACACTGGCCCGGCTGGCCCCGAGCACGGAGCCCGGGCAGGTCCGGACCCGCCTGAGCCAGACCTCCGAGATGCGACGTCATTTGGCCCTCGGCGGTTCGATTACCCTGTCCGCCCCTGAGGATTTAGGCCCGGTTCAGGAGGCATTATCGGCCGAAGGGCTCGCGTTGGAGCCCCTGGAGTTACGGGCTCTCGCGGATCTGCTCTCCAACCTCGACAGTTCAGCCGCAGGGATACGGCACAGGTCGGGCGAACTCCCCCTCCTCACCCGCATCGTCGGCGGCGCCGCCTCGTTCCAGGAGGAATGCGGAGCGATCCGCAAAGCCATCGACCCGGGCGGCGACGTGCTCGACAGCGCGAGCCCCGCCCTTCGGCAGGTCCGCGACCGGCTCCGCAAGCAGCGTCAGGAGCTGCGCGCGACGTTCGAGCGTCTCGTGCGATCGCGCGACAACACGAAATATCTGCAGGACGAAGTCGTCACCGACCGCCACGGCCGCTATGTGGTCACGGTGCGCGCCGAGCATCGCGACTCAGTGCCGGGCATCGTGCACGGGGCGTCAGCGAGCGGCGCGAGCCTCTTCGTCGAGCCGCTCGCGACGGTGCCGCTCAACAACGAAGTGGTGCAGCTCGTCGAACGCGAGCGCGAAGAGGTGCACCGCGTGCTGGTCGAACTTACCGATCGCTTCCGGCGCCGGCAAGACGAGGTGCAGGGCGCCTTCGCCATCGTCGCGGCGCTCGACGCCGTACACGCGCAGGCACGCTTCGCGGATCTCACGAACGCGATCGCGCCCGAGATTACCGCCGACACGCGCCTCGAATGGCGCGGCGCGCGGCATCCGCTGCTGATTCCAGCGGTGCGGGAGCTGCTCGCGGACGGCGAGAACGTAAATCGGAAATCGATCCGCGGCGCGGACCCGGTCCCTGTCGACATTCTTCTCGCGCCGCCTACACGCACGCTGATCATCAGCGGGCCCAACACCGGCGGCAAGACGGTCGCGCTGAAAGCGGCGGGGTTGCTCGCGCTCATGACGCAGGCCGGGCTGCACGTGCCGGCGGCCGAAGGCAGCCGCACGGCGGTCTTCAGCTGCGTGTTTGCCGACATCGGCGACGAGCAGTCGATCGCCGCGAGCCTCAGCACGTTTTCGGGACACATGACGAACATCGCGTCGATGGAGCGCGAGTTCGCGCTGCCGGCGCTGATCCTGCTCGACGAGGTCGGCAGCGGCACCGATCCCATCGAAGGCGGCGCGCTCGGCATGGCCATCGTCGATCACTTCCGCACGCGCGGCGCGCTGGTGATTGCGACGACGCATGACGACACGATGAAGTCGTATGGCGCGACGACCGAGGGAGTCACGGTGGCGGCGTTCGGCTTCGACCCGCAGACATTCGCGCCGTCGTATCGCCTGCTCTACGGCATGCCGGGCCGCAGCCTCGCGCTGGAGATCGCCGCGCGGCTCGGGCTGCCGCCGGCGGTGATTGCCGACGCGCGGCGCCGGCGCAGCTCGCGCGAGACGCAGCTCGACGCGCATCTGGCGCGTGTCGAACACGACATGCAGGCGCTCGACCACGACCGGCGCCTCGCCGCCAAGGAGAGAGACGATGTGGCGGCGGCGCGCGAGAAGCTGCGCGGGCGTGAAGAGGCGCTCAAGGAGCGCGAGGCGCAACTGCGCCGGCGCGTCGACTCGGCCGTGGAAGAGCGCGTGCGCGACGCGCGCGAGGAAATCGAGCGCACGATTTCCCGATTGAAACAGAAGGCCGGCGCACTCGAGGCGGAAGCGAAACAGGCGCGCCGCGGGCTGGCCGACGCTGCCGCGATCACGACCGGCGATCTCGGCCGCCTGCGCGGGGAAGCGCGCGAGGGGATCGACCGCGCCGCGGCCATGGTGAAGGG
>JALYRV010000352.1 GCA_030855205.1 Acidobacteriota bacterium
GTCCGCCTGAATCCGCGCAGGCGCGGCGCGAGGGAAGGCCCGTCGAAGAGGCGGCTGATGTCCGACTGCCCGCGCCAGCGCGCCGGCGCCGCCTGCAGCTCCAGCGACACGCCGCCGGCGCTACGGGCCACCGGCGCGTCGACCATCACGAGCGCCGCCGTCCTCGAGCCTTCGACGCCGCGCCCGAGACGCAACCAGGTGGTAAAGGGCAGACGCGCGATGGCGCGCGCGGGAATGCCGCTCAGATCGAGCACGGCCACCGCGAAGCCGCCGGCGCGAAGAATCAGATCGAAGGCGCGCACCGCCTGCGTGAGCGAACGATCGCGCAGCGGATGCGCGGCGCGGGCCGGCCCGCCCGACAGCGTGAGCCCCCGTACCCACAACACGCGCTCGAGCACCACCCCGCGCGCCGCGGCCGGCACCGGATCGAAGCCATCGGCCGCATCGACCAGCGCCGCCAGTTCCCCCTGCCCCGTGACAGCCGCGAGGGTCGACACGAGCAGCGACGAGCGGCCCGCCGAGAGAGGTCCACAGAGCTCCGACAGATGGCCGCGAGGCCACCCGCCGTCGAGGCTCTGATCCGCCCGCGCATGCCCGGTCGGGACGACCCTGTCTTCCACCGGCGCGACGGGACGCGTGGCCGGAAAGACGGCGAGCGTGCGATCGAGCTTGTGGTCGCGGAGGAGTGATTCGAGAGCAGCCCTGGCCAGCATTTTCGCTTTATCTTCGCCTTTCCGGACGAAGTATATACGAGCCGTGGAATTCCGCCAGCCACCAACGACCCGGATCACCAAATACAATTGATCCGCCCTTGACTACCCCGCGCAGCCCCGAGGATTCCCAGCTCGGCATTCCGCCCCAGCCTCCTCGTGAGGGCTACCTCGTCCGCGTCTCTGCCGCGTTCAGGCATCGCGATTTCCGCGTGATCTGGTGGGGCGCGCTTGTCTCGACCATCGGGACGTGGATGCAGAAGTACGCCCAGAGCTGGCTGGTGCTGAGCCTGACCGGATCGACGTTCTATCTGGGGCTCGACGAGCTGCTCAACCAGCTCCCGATCATTCTCTTCACGCTGATTGGCGGCGTCATCGCCGATCGCCACGATCGCCGCCGGCTGCTGGTGGGATCGCAGCTCGTGCAGGCCCTCTCCGCCTTCTGCCTGGCCGTCCTCGTCTGGACCGGCCGCATCGAGATCTGGCACGTGCTCGCGCTGTCGTTCGTCTCGGGCTGCGGCCAGGCCTTCGGCGGCCCCGCGTATCAGTCGCTGATTCCCTCGCTCGTGCCGCGCAAGGACATGCCGAACGCGATCGCGCTCAACTCGATTCAGTTCAACCTGTCGCGCGTGCTCGGCCCGATGCTGGGCACGCCGGTGCTGCTGCTGGCCGGCGCGGCCGGCTGTTTCTTCCTCAACGGGCTCTCGTTCTTCGTCGTAATTGCGGCGCTCGTCTCGCTCCACATCGTGCACACGCCGCAGGCCAACCCGGCGCGCATCATGGAGGACTTGAAGGGGGGCCTGCGCTACATGCGCGACGAGCCGGCGCTGCGCATGCTGACGGTGCTCGTCTTCCTGAGCACGTTCTTCGCGCTGCCGCTCGTGACGTTCCTGCCGGTCTTCGCGCGCGACATTCTCGCGGGGCCGTCGGCGCCCGAGACGAAGCTGTCGGGCCTGATGGCGGCGCAGGGGCTCGGCGCGATCGGCGGCGCGCTGATCGTCGCGGGGCTCGGCACGTTCCGACGCATGGGACGCACGCTGCTGTGGGTGCAGATCGGATTCGGCGGGCTAATCGCGCTGTTCGCGATCACGCGCTCACTGCCGGTGAGCTACTTCCTGCTCTTCATCGGCGGCGCGGCGTTCATGACGGTCTTCTCGCTGAGCTCGTCGCTCGTGCAGCTGACGGTGCCCGATCATCTGCGCGGGCGCGTGATGAGCATCTTCATGCTCGCGTTGCGCGGCGGCGGCCCGCTCGGCGCGTTCGCCAGCGGCGCGGCCGCGAGCTATTCCTCCGTCTCGTCGGTCCTCGTCGCCGACGGCATCCTGCTGTCGGTCGTGGCCGCGTATTTCCTCATTCGCAGCCACGGCATCAGGGAGCTGTAGCGCGGCTCGCGCGGCGCGTCCGCCAGATGACCAGCGCCACGGCCGCGGCAAGCGCGGTGTATTCGAGCACGAGGATCCAGATCGGCACGCTCCATCGCCCGGTCGACGGATACAGATACCAGACGCGATAGACCCCCAGGATCGTCACGCTCCAGATCATGAAGGGCGCGGCGAGCGCCGAGATGAAGAACGGCGCGAGCCAGACCATGTACCAGGGATAGACCATGGGCGCGCACACGAGCGCGGCGGCCATGGGCCACGCCCAGGCGCCGGGATCGTCGCGATGCCGCGAGCGCGCGAGCAGCGCCGCGGAGCCGAGGCCGAGCGCGCCTTGCTGGAAGAAGTGGCGGCGAGTCATCGCCAGAGCGTGTTCGGCATGCAGCGTCATTGGG
>JALYRV010000021.1 GCA_030855205.1 Acidobacteriota bacterium
CCCACCACCTGCGGCACGCGCGCGGCGCGCCACAGCACGTCGGGCTGCCCGATCTTCGTCGCGATCTCGACGCGCAGCGACTGCGCCGGCAGGAGCCAGCGGCTGCGCGGGTATTCCGTTTCGAGCGCCGCGATCACTCGCAGAGCCTCGGTCGAGCGGCCGATCTGGAACAACGTGTGGGCGAGCCAGAGCGACGCCTCATCGCGCAGCGGCTCTTTCCGGTCGGCCACGACACGCCGGAGCTCCTCGACGGCCTTGGGCCAGTCGCGGTCGAACATCAGCATGCGCGCATGATCGAGCCGGTCCCCTTCCGCCCCCACCGCAGCGCCAAGCGACAGGGAAATGAGCAGCGCACCAAACAGAGTTTTCATGAGTCCGTCTTCACTTTTTCAACAGAGAGCCGCATGAGCAGATCGCGGCGATCGATCATGCCCCGCAGCCGCGCGAGCGTCTGCGCGTCGTCGGTCTCGGCATACGAGGCCTGCATCAGCAGCGTCTCGACATCTTTCAGAATATCTTCGAGATCCGCGCGGCCGCGCGCGGCGGCGGCCTGCCGGATGAGCGTGACTTCGGGCAGCAGCGACGCCGCCATGCCGCGCTCGAGCGACCAGGGGGCGCCGTCTTCCTTCTGCGCGAGACCCGCGAGCACCATGCGCGCGCGCTCGAGACCCGAGTCCCCCGCGTCTGCGAGCGCGTGGTCGGCCTGCGTCGCGCCGGCCGCCGTCACGGCGGAGGCCTGGCTTGGGAAGCGCGACAACATCCAGCCACCGAGCGCGCCGGTCGCGATCAGCAGCACCGCGGCTGCCATCTGCAGCCAGGGCTGCCGGGGGGCCGCGGCTGGCGGCGTGACGCGCCCGGCGCCGAGGCGCGTGTCGAGCCGCGCCATGAACCCCGACCAGTCGCCACCGTCGGGCGCGGCGACGGCACGCTCGGCCAGCGCCGCGTCAATCGCGCGCAGATCGGCGAGCGACTCCTGACACACGCGGCAGCCCGAGATGTGCGCGTGCGCGCGCACGCGATCGTCGGCGCCCAGCTCGCCGTAGAAGAACAGCTCGACCAGCTCGTCGCCGCAGGCGATCGGCATCGTCATGATGTGAACACTCCCACTCCGTGCGCGACGAGCACCTTGCGAAGACGATGCACGGCGCTGTGGAGCTGACGTTTGACGGTGCCATCGGCCAGGCCGAGGGCCGATGCAATCTCGTGCAGCTTGAGTCCCTCGTGGTGGCGCATGACGAATATCAGCCGCTGACGCGGCGGCAGCGTGTCGATCGCGGTGCGCAGCGCGACGCCGAGCTCCGCCCCGGCCGCGAGCCCCTCGGGCCCCGGCCTCTCGTCCGGCGCGGCGTCGAGCGCGAGGTCGGGGTCTTCGACCTCGCGATTGCGCTGGTGCGGCGACTGGCGCCGCTTGTAATCGATGCAGGCGTTCATGGCGATGCGATAGAGCCAGGAGGTGAATTGCGCGTCCTGCCGGAAGCGCCCCAGCGATTGATAGACCTTGATGAAGACGTCCTGCGCAATGTCATCGGCATCGTGATGGTTGCCGGCGAACTGATAGGCCACGCGGTACACCATCGGGCGGTGGCGCTCGACGAGCACCTGAAACGCGGTACGATCACCGCCGGCCGCGCGGGAAATGAGAGCGGGTTCATCCATGCGCGGGCGGCTGTCGTCAGGCAGTAGGACGGACCCCGGGCCGGATCGGTTGATCGTGCGTCTAAGGCTGGTGGAGGTACTCCGTTGAGATTCCATCGAATGCTCGCCGCGCTTGCGGCCATCGTCCTGACCGCCGCCCCCGGCGCCGCCCAGACGCCTGCCGTCATCGAGCCGGGTGTATGGACGGTTACGCCATTTCTGTCGTTTACGTTCGGCGGCGACGCCGACAGCACGAGCCTCGGGCTCGGCGGCGCAGCCGCCTATGACTTCACGGACCGGCTGGGAGTGGAGGCTGAGCTCGGATGGGTGTTCGACTTAGCGGGCGACACCGACACGGCCGACTGGTCGACCGTGACCCTGGGTGCCAACGCGGTGTATCACTTCCCCATTGCTGACGCTTTGGTCATTCCCTACGCCACGGCGGGCATCGGTCTCGTCCGATCGTCGCTGACGATCGAGGCCCTCGATGCCAGCTCGACCGAGATGGGATTCAACTTCGGCGGAGGGGTCAAGGCGCCAGTCTCCGACGCGTTTTCCGTGCGCGGCGACCTGCGGTATTTCGCCTTCAATGACGCCGGACCGGATGGATGGCGACTGTACGGCGGACTGAGCTGGCGGCTACGGAGAGACTGAAGGTTCCGTCTTTAGCCTTCCGTCTTCAGTCGTTAGTCTTTAGACTGTAGGGATGCCCACTCGACGACCGACGCGCGTAGCCAACCCACAGATTCGAAACATCGCGATCATCGCGCACGTCGACCACGGCAAGACGACCCTTGTTGACGCCCTGTTCCAGCAGAGCGGAATCTACCGCACGAACGAGCGCGTGGCCGATCGCGCGATGGACAGCAACGAGCTCGAGCGCGAGCGCGGCATCACGATTCTCGCCAAGAACACCGCCGTGCACTACGGCGACTATCTGATCAACATCGTCGACACGCCCGGCCACGCCGACTTCGGCGGCGAGGTCGAGCGCGTCCTGTCGATGGTCGACGGCGTCATGCTGCTCGTCGACGCCTCGGAAGGTCCGTTGCCGCAGACGCGTTTCGTGCTCGGTAAGGCGCTCGAGCGCCGGCTGACGCCGATTGTCGTCATCAACAAGATCGACCGCCAGGACGCCCGGCCGCAGGCTGTGGTCAACGAAGTGTTCGACCTGTTCATCGATCTGGACGCGACCGAAGACCTGCTCGATTTCCCCATTCTTTACGCCGTTGCGCGCGACGGCATCGCGAGCAACACGCTCGAGGAGACGGGCACGTCGCTCAAGCCGCTCTTCGACGCGATCATCGAGCGCATCCCGCCGCCGATGGGCGACCCGGACGGCAAGCTGCAGATGCTCGTCGCGAACCTCGACGCGAGCGACTATCTCGGCCGCCTCGCGATCGGCCGCATCTTCAACGGCCGCGTGAAGGTCGGCGACCAGATTTCGGTCTGCAAGCTGGATGGCAAGGTGCAGGTGACGAAGGTCACGAAGCTGTTCTCGTTCGAAGGCCTCAAGCGCATCGACACGATGGAGGCGTCGGCGGGCGAGATCGTGTGCCTCGCCGGCATCGAGGGCATCATGATCGGCGAGACGATTTCCTCCGCCGTCGATCCGGAGCCGCTCAACGCGATCGCGATCGACGAGCCGACGGTGTCGATGATCTTCGGTGTCAACACGTCGCCGCTCTCGGGACGCGAAGGCCAGTACGTCACGTCGCGCCAGATCAAGGATCGTCTCGACCGCGAGCTCGTCGGCAACGTCTCGATCCGCGTCGAGCCGACCGATTCCCCCGAGCTGTTCAAGGTGCTCGGACGAGGCGAGCTGCAGTTGTCGATCCTGCTCGAGATGATGCGCCGCGAGGGGTTCGAGATGCAGGTCTCGCGCCCAGAGATCGTCACGCGCGAGATCGACGGCCACAAAGTGGAGCCGGTCGAAGAGCTGATTATCGACGTCGCCGAGGATTTCCAGGGCGTCGTCATCGCCCAGATTGGCATTCGCAAGGGCGTGATGACCAAGATGGTCAATCACGGATCGGGGCGCACGCGTCTCGAGTTCAGGATTCCCGCGCGCGGACTCATCGGGTTCCGTTCGCAGCTGCTCGCCGAGACACGGGGCACGGGCATCATGCATCACCGCTTCCTGGGCTGGGAGGCCTGGCACGGCGACATCCCGGCGCGCGCGACGGGCGCCCTCGTATCGGACCGCACGGGCCCCGCGACCGCCTACGCCATCTCCGCCATGCAGGAGCGCGGGGAGATCTTCATCGACCCGACCACCGAGGTCTATGAGGGCATGATCGTGGGCGAGAACAGCCGTACCAACGATCTCGACGTCAATATCTGCCGCGAGAAGAAGCAGACCAACATGCGCGCCTCCAGTGCCGACGAGGCCGTGCGCATCATTCCGCCCCGCCGGCTCAATCTCGAGCAGTCGCTCGAGTTCATCAGTGACGATGAGCTGGTCGAGATCACCCCGAAGAGCCTGCGCCTGCGCAAGCGCGTGCTCGCCGCGAACATGCGGCCGAAGAAATAGGAGCCATCGTGAAGATCCTGACCCGCGCTCTGTTGCTCATGCTGGCCGCCGCGGCCGTCGCGTGCGACAACGGCTCCCCGACCTCGCCGCTGGTGTTCGTGGGGCCCGCCAACCTGGTGTCCACCGACGTGCGCGTGGGCACGGGAGCCGTCGTGTCCGCCGGCCAGCAGGTCACCGTGCACTACGGCCTGTGGCTCTACGACCCGAACGGGACCGACTTGAAGGGCAGGCTCGTGCAGGACTCGCGGATGGTCGCGGGCGCGCAGCCGGTGACGTTCGCGCTCAGGCCGGAATCGATCATCCAGGGCTGGGTCGACGGGGTGCCCGGCATGCGCGTCGGCGGCGTCCGGCGGCTGATCATTCCGCCGTCGCTCGCGTACGGTGCGGCCGGCAGCGGATCGGCGATCCCCCCCAACGCCTGGCTCGTGTTCGATATCGAAATGTTCGGGGTCGCGCAGTAGGCGCGAGAGGCGCTACGACAGCTCGATGCGGGGCGTGACGGCCCGGCGCGCGGGCTCCCCTTCATGCCAGTTCGTGTGCGGCGCATGGTTCTCCACGAGCCAGCCGTACACGAGCCTTCCGTACGACATCCACCGCATGCCCTTCGCCTCGTAGAACGGCAGCAGCGCGCGCTGCACCTCCGGAAGCCGGTAGAACGGCACGCCCGGGAAGTAGTGATGCTCGAGGTGGTAGTTCGAGTTCAGGTACAGAAAATCCCAGAACCAGTGGCCGCGCATCAGCGTGCCCCACTGCGCCGGGTCGTCGGGGTTGATGTCGTAGTGCTGGCCGAGCCGGTTCAGCGTGAACGCGACGGGAAACACGAAGAACACCGGCACGATGTGCGCGCGGAGCGCGGCGCCGAATCCGAAGGCGAACCAGATTGCCGCCAGCGCCGACAGGTGGAATCCGATCGAGAGGATCCGCTCACGCGCAATCCTCCGGCGCAGCTCCGGCTCGTAGCTCGCGGCCTCGAGCCGCGCGGCGCGGAAGTAGATCGGGAAGAGCACCGGCGTCGCGTACATCAGCTTGTACCAGCGCGCGTTGATCTTCGGCGACAGGTAGTGCCGCTTGGGATCGTCTTCTTCCGATCCCAGCTCCGCATGATGATCGAGGTGCCAGCGCGTGAACTGGCTCGCCGACAAGCCGCTCGGCGTGGCATAGGCGAGACCCAGCAGACGCTCGAGCACCGGACGCCGGCGCGTGAAGATCGCGTGATGCACGACCTCGTGGAGCAGCACCGAGAAATTGAAGACGGTGAAGCCCTGCACGATCGCCAGCGGTATCCAGATGGCGGGATGGGAGAACCGGATCAGCGCCCACGTGCAGACACCCAGCACGGCGAACTGCCGTGCGGCCACGAGCAGGTGGCGCGCGGCGGATTTCGTGTGCAGCTCACGCATGAGCTCGCGCGGAACCGCGCGGCCGAGCTCCGCGCGGAGCTCGCCAGCATGCGCTGAATAGTGGTGATGACCCACGGTGGATCTAGGCTAGCAGGAATTGAGAATTGGCGAGTTGTGAGTGACGGTTACTGTCCGGCTGCGGCCTAGCGGGGGCCTGGTGAAACCAGGGGCAGCTTGATGCGCGTGATCGCGACGCCTCCGAGCACCAGCGCAGCGCCGGCGAGCTTGTTCGGGGTGAGCGGCTCGCCCAGCCAGACCGCGGCAACCGACATGGCCGCCACGGGTACGAGGTTCGAATAGATCGACGTGCGCGCCATGCCGATCTTTTGCACCGCGGCGTACCAAATCAGATACGCCAGGCACAGCGCGAGCAGCGACGAGAAGACCAGCGCCCACCACGTCCACGCGCTCACGCCCGCCCAGTTGACGCTGCTCATCTGGGGCAGCGTGACGAGCACGTACGGTACCGCGCCCATCGCCATCGACGCACCGGTCACGAACAGCGGCGAGTGCCGCGTGAGCAGCGCGCTTGCGCCGACGGTGTAGGTCGTCCAGCATGCGACCGACGCCAGAATCATGAGATCCCCCGTCAGGTGGTCCCCGCCGAGCGCCGCACCGGCGCCGACCACAATCCAGATCCCCAGCGCGGACACCGCAGCGCCTGCCCAGTGCATCCACGACACGGGGTCGCGCCCGAGCGCCGCGCCGACAATCGCCACGCACACCGGCGTCGCGCCGATGATCAGCGAGCTGTTGGCAACGCTCGTGCGCGCGACGCCGCCGACGAACATGAGCTGATAGCCGAAATGACCGACCAGACCCAGGCCCGCCAGCCAGAGCATGTCGCGCCCGCTCAGCGGCGCTTCGGTGAACAACATGCGCGGCTGCGCGGTGCCGCGCTTCGCGCGGCCGATGGCGATCGCTATGGCGGCGGCGAAGACGATCGACGCGATCACATCCGCAGCGCGTTGAAGGGCTGCTGCGGCATCTCCTGGAACGCGAGCTTGAGGACGCTGTAGTTCGCGCCCCAGATCACGACCATGAGCACGAGCGCCAGATCCACGCGGGAGATTCGCATCAGAATGAAAAAAGGGGGCCGGGCCGGCGGTCGCGCCGGCACGGGCCCCCGTCAGAATCGATCGGCGTGCTAGTTCGCGTTCGCGAACGGCTGGATGAACAGCAGGATCAGCGACACGACGAACGCGTAGATGACCAGCGATTCGATCAGCACGAGGCCGAGGATCAGCGCGCCGCGGATCTCGCCCGAGGCGCTGGGGTTGCGCGCGATGCCTTCAGCAGCGGCCGCGACCGCCTTGCCCTGGCCGAGCGCGCCGCCGAACGCCGCGATGCCGAGCGCGAAGCCGGCAGTCATGATGGACCACATCGCGACGACCGTCTGGTTGATGGCGCCCGAAGCCGCCGCCATGTCGTTGGTCGCATCCTGCGCGAATACCGGAGCCGCCACCGCGAGAATGGCCGCCGTCAGACCGAGGGTTGAGAAAACACGCTTGCTCACTGTCCTGCCTCCCTAATCGAGAAATAAGTCCGGAACGAAACTCTACGCGGTTGCCGCCGCGTGCCCCTGGCCGACGTCGATGCGATCGTCGTGCGGCGCGTTGTGATGCTCGTGCTCGTCGTGATGCTCCACCGCCACCGCGCCCGCCAGATAAATCGTCGTCAGCAGCACGAAGATGAAAGCCTGCAGGCCGCCGGTCACCAGGCCCAGCAGCATCATCGGCAGTGGCACCACCCAGGGCACCAGCGAGAAGAGGACTGCGATGACCAGCTCCTCGCCGAACACGTTGCCGAAGAGACGCAACGAGAGCGACATCACGCGCGACATGTGGCTGATCAACTCGATCGGCAGCATGATGGGCGCCATCCACATCGGCGCCCCCGGGGGCGCGGCGAAGTGCAGCAGGTAGGAGCCGACGCCCTGCGCGCGGAAGCCCTGGAAATGGTAGTAGACCCACACCGTGATGGCGAGGCCGACCGTCGTGCTCAGGATGCTGGTCGGCGCCATCAACCCAGGCACCAGACCCGCGTAGTTGGAAATCAGGATGAAGATGCCGACCGTCAGAATCAGCGGCATGTACTGCCGCCCCTTGCCGGGAATCCATTCCTCGAGGATCCCGGCCATCGCCGACACGCCGTCCTCGAGCACGATCTGCAGCTTGCCGGGATTCTCGACGCTCAGGCGCGAGCGGAGGATGAGCCCGAGCACCGCCACCGCCGCCACAATCAGCATCGTCATCACGATGTGGGGCGGAATCAGGTAGGGATGTGCGGCCGACGTGTGCACGCCGAACGGCGCCAGCATCGGCCCGACAATGGGAGCCAGCAGCGCGTTGATCCACTCGACGATGAGAAGCTTGGGATGTTCCATCTATCTGATACGGCTACGGGCGCGGCCTGCGGGCCCCGTGGCCCGACAACGAGCCCGCGGCTTCCACGGCGACGGCCGTTACGATCGACGACGCGCCCACCAGCAGCCCCAATGGGTGCAGGCGCAAACGCGCAATCATAACGTACGCCGCAAAAGCCAGTAAAGCGTACCTGAGGAGCACGAGGACCGCGACCCGGCCCTTCGAAACGGAGGGCGCGTCAGGATCGGTGAGCCTCGCCGTGCCTCGTTTGAGGAGCAGGAAGCTCATGAGCGTGAGAAACGATCCCCCGACGACGCCGAGCGCGGCGCTGACGCCGCCGAGCACCAGAGCGCCGGCCGTGAACACCGCGGAGATCACAAAGGCCCGGCGCGCGACGCGCGCAAGCACGGCGTCGGCGTTCATTTGAGCTTCTTCGACGCGCGGAAGACGTTGAGCATGCCGGCGATAATCCCGAACAGCGTGAAGAGGAGAAAGAAGACGGGATAGCGCTCGAACGTGAAGAGCCGGTCGAGCCCGTAGCCGATCAGCGCGCCAATCATCACGGCGAGCACGAAAGAAAATCCGACCGTACTGAGCACTCCGAGCGTCCGAATAGTGTTGATGCGTTCGCGCCTGTCCGACATGGCAGGTGAGCAGCTTACAGCAGGTATACTCGAACAGCGCGCTCGCTGCCCTGCACTATCGCTTCAGGTTGGGAGACACACCGTGCTTTCAAGAGCTTTTTCTACGCGCCGGATGGCCGCCGCCGCCCTTGTGGCCGTGCTGGCCGCCACGCCCCTCGCCGCAGAGGCGCAGTCGCGCGACGCCAGGGTCTATCTGACCGTGACCGACTCCGGGGGCAGGACGCTGCCCCTCACCGCAGCTGACGTCACCATTGCCGAGGATGGGCGCGCGCGCGAAGTGCTGCGCGTCGAGAAGGCGTCAGAGCCCCTGCAGATTGCGCTGCTCGTCGACGACAGCCAGGCCGCGCAGACCGCGATCAGCGACATCCGTCTCGCGCTGAAACAATTCGTCACGAAGGTGCTCGACGCGAGCCCCGACACGCAGATCGCGCTGATTTCGTTCGGCGAGCGTCCCGCGATTCTCACGGACTACACCAACAGCCGGGCGCAACTCGAGCGCGGCATCAGCCGCGTCTTCGCGCGCGAGGGCTCGGGCGCCTACATGCTCGAAGCGATCGTCAGCGCGACGCGCGGCATCGCCAAGCGCCCCGCCACCCGCTCGCACATCGTCGTGGTCGGCACGGAAGGCGTGGAGTTCAGCAACGATCCGTACGCCCGCGTGCTCGACGAGCTCGCCGGGAGCGGCGCCACGCTGTGGGCGCTCACGCTGACAGCCCCGGGCCGCGCCGATCAAACCGACGAAGTCCGCAACAGGGACATGACACTCGGACGGGGCACGGCGGAGAGCGGCGGAAGGCACGACCAGCTGCTGGCCAACTCCTCACTGCCGGTGCGGATGAATGCCCTCGCCGACACGCTGCTCAGCCAGTACGCCGTTACGTATGGCCGTCCCGACACACTCGTGCCGCCGAAGAAGATCGACGTGAAGGTCAGCACGAAGGGGGCGCGTGTGCTCGCCCCGGTGTACGCGCCTCTACCGCGAAAGCAATGATCCGGCGACGCGCGATCTGGGCGGCGCTCGCGCTGTCGGCCGCGGCGGGCTCCACCGCGCTCGCGCAGCAGGTGTTTCGCGGCGGCGTCGAAGTCGTGTCGCTCGCCATCACCGTCGTCGACCGCCAGGGGCGGTTCGTGACGGGACTCGACCAGCCGTCGTTTCAGGTCTTCGAAGACGGCGTCCTTCAAGAAGTCGTCTACTTCTCGCGCCAGCGCCAGCCCATCGCGCTGACGCTCCTGATGGACACCAGCACCAGCATGGAGCAGAAGCTGCCCATCGCGCAGGAAGCCGCGATCGGCTTCGCGCGCCAGTTGAAGGCCGATGATGTGGCCGCGGTGATCGAGTTCGACAGCAGACCCGAGATCCTCCAGTCGTTCACCTCCGACCGCGGTCTGCTCGAGCAGGCGATTCGCCGGACGACCGCCGGCGGATCGACGTCGCTCTACAACGCCATCTACATCGGCCTCGTCGAACTGCGGCGCATCCGCCTCGAGTCTCCCGACAGCGTCCGCCGCCGCGCCATCGTGATTCTTTCGGACGGTGAAGACACGACGAGCCTCGTCAATTACGAAGACGTGCTCGCCGAGGTCAAGCGATCCGACACCGCCGTGTATGCCATCGGGCTGCGCTCGCGCGAAGATTCGACGAGCCGCGGATTCAAGGAAGCGGAGTTCGTGCTCCGCACGCTCGCGCAGCAGACGGGCGGCCGCGAGTTCTTCGTCGAGAACCCGAAGGAGTTGCCCGCGATCTACCAATTGATAGCCGACGAGCTCTCGAACCAGTACGCTATCGGCTACATGTCCAAGAACGGGCGCCGCGACGGCGCCTGGCGGCGAATCGTCGTGCGCGTCGACAAGCCTGACACCATCACGCGCACCAAGCAGGGCTACTTCGCGCCCGGCGGAGCTCGATGACCTCTTACGGCCCACGGGTCTACATCGTCGGGGCGGGCCCCGGCGACCCATCGCTGATCTCGCTGCGCGGCTATCGCTGCCTGACGCGCGCCGACGTCGTCATCTACGACCATCGCGTGCAGGCCAGGCTGCTGCGCTGGGCCCCGGCGACGGCCGAGCGCATCGACGTCGGTCCCTCGTCGCGCAAGCCCCTCGAGCAGGACGCAGTCGCGCTGCTCGTCGCGGAGAAGGCGCGCGAGGGTCTCAGCGTCGTGCGTCTGAAGTGGGGCGATCCCTTCGTCTTCGACACGGGCGGCAAGGAAGCACTGCTGCTGCGCGAGCACGGCATCGACTTCGAGATCATTCCCGGCATCCCGGCCGCCATCGCCGCGCCGGCGTATGCGGGCATCCCGGTCACGTATCCCGCCGCCGGGGACACGCTGGTGATCATCCGCGGCGCGGAGACGGCGACGACAGAACCGCCCGACGTGGACTGGGCCGCGCTCGCCAAGATGGACGGCTCGATGGTCTGCTACGCCGGGCCGCGACAGCTGCCCTCGATCGCGAAGGCACTGATCTCGCACGGCCGCGCGGCCGACGAAACGGCGGTGCTGATTCGCAGCGGCACACTGCCCACGCAGCAGACGACGGTCACGACGCTCGGCGCGCTCGCCCTGGCGGTCGACGAGCGGCGCACGTCGCTGCTCATCGTCGGCGCGGCCGCGGAGCTGCGCGAGCACCTGCGCTGGTTCGATCGCCGCCCGCTCTTCGGCAAGCGCATCATCGTCACACGATCGCGCGAGCAGGCGCGTGAGCTGATGGAGCGCATCGAGGACGCAGGCGCGGAGGCGATCGCCGCTCCTACCGTGACGATCGAGCCGCCCGATGACGACACGCCGATGGGCGACGCTGTCGACGCCGCGTCGAGCTTCGAGTGGATCGTCTTCACGAGCGCAACGGCCGTCGATCGCTTCCTGGGCATCCTGCTCTCGAGCCACCGCGACATCCGCACGCTGCACGGCGTAAAGCTGTGCGCGATCGGCCCGTCCACCGCCGAGCGGCTGGCGGCCTTCGGCATCAAGGCGGATCTGTCGCCCGCGGAGTTCGGCGTGGAGGCCGTGGCCGATGCGCTGGAGGCATCGAAGGGCAAGCGCCTGCTCATCGTCCGGCCCGATCACGTCAGAGATGTGCTCGCAACGGAGCTGCAGGCGCGAGGCGCGCACGTAACGGACGTCGTGGCGTACCGCACCGTGCCGGCCGCCGACACGGGGCAGGATCTCTACCGCATGCTGCTCGACGGCAAGGTCGACGCGGTCACATTCACCAGCGCATCGACGGTGCGCCAGTTCGTCGACCTGCTCGGCCGCGATCAGGCGGTCGATCTGCTCAGCACCACCGTAGTAGCGGCCATCGGGCCGGTCACCGCCGAAGCGGCAACGCAACTCGGGCTGACCGTGCAGGTCGTGCCGGAACGCTACGACGTCGAATCGCTCGTTGGCGCGATCGTCACGCACTTCCAGGCTGACTCGCCCAACCCTTAAATGACAAACGCCGGAGGCAAGAGCCTCCGGCGCCGGTCCTGGCTGTGAGCGTGCGCCGGTTCAGCGCACGCGGAGCGGATCTTCGAGCCGCAGCCGCAGCACGGTGTTGGCGTCGAGCTTCACGTCGCTGCCCTCGGTCGCGGCAATCGTGCCGCCCGCGCCGATGACGGCGCCAATGATGGCACCCTTGAGGCCGCCGAGCAGACCGCCGATGACCGCGCCAACGGCACCGCCGCCGCCGATCTTCGTGGCCTCATTGGTCTTGTCCCCCTGCAGTGCGTCGATGACCGTACCGCGCATCTCGTAGACGCGGCCGTTCACCGTGATCTGATCGAAGGCCAGCGTCATCGAACCGCGGCGGTCGGTGCGGCTGGCGCGATCGACCGAGCTGACGACGCCGCGCACGCGCGAGCCGGCAGGAATCAGGACGCGGTCGTCCTGATAGACATCGGCGGCCGTGACCGCTTCGAAGCGCTGTTCGACCGTCGCCGAGTCGGAGCTGAGCGCCTGGGTCAGACGCACGTCGATCTCGGTGCCCGCGGGCACCTCTCCCATGCGGCCGGTCACGCGATCCGCGCGATCGCCGCGATAGCCGCCGCTCGTACCGGTCGCACCGGTGCCCGACACGCCCCCGCGGATGCCGCTGGCGTTGGCGCGGGCGCGCGACTGCAGCGACTGCAGGCGGTTGCGCACGTCGTTGTACTGCGCGCGGGTGATCCGCTCACCCTTGCGCTGCTTCACTTTGAGGTAGATGACTTCCTCGCGAAGCAGCTCCAGCTCGGACGTGCCGAGCGAGGCGTTGCGCGAGACAGCGTCATCGACGTCGTCCGCAACTTCGTTCGAGAGCACTTCGAGCCGTTCGATATCGGCGCGGGAGACGGTGGTCTGGGCATCTGCCGGCGCCGCGGCCAGAAGCATCAAGGTGGCGGCCAGCGCGATGGGCAGCCGAAGGGTCAGCAGTTTCATATCAGGTTCCTCCTAAAGGTCCAGCCGGCCTACTGCAAATCGGACGCCGCATTAACCGCTGATAGTATGGGGACGGCCCCCTCCCATTTATGCTCAGGATTCATCGCACTGTCGGCGTCAGGGTCGGCCATGTCCAGGTCGGGGGTGGCGCCCCCATCGTGGTCCAGTCGATGACCATGACCGACACCGCGGATGCGGAGGGGACAGCCCGGCAGTGCGTCGAGCTGGCTGAGGCGGGCTCCGAGATGGTGCGGGTCACGGTGAATCTGCCCGAGGCGGCCGCGGCCGTGCCCGAGATCAAGCGCCGCATGCTCGACGCCGGCTGCACGGCGCCCCTCATCGGCGACTTCCACTACAACGGCCACCTGCTGCTGACGCGGTTCCCGGACTGCGCGGCCGCGCTCGACAAGTACCGCATCAACCCGGGCAACGTCGGAACCGGGAAACGGCGCGATGAACAGTTCTCGACGATCTGCGCGGTCGCGCGCGATCACGGCAAGCCCGTACGCATCGGCGTCAACGGCGGATCGCTCAATCAGGAGCTCGTCGTCGCGAAGATGCAGGAGAACACAGACCGCGGGCTCGGCAAGTCGTCGGAGGACGTGATCAACGAGTGCATGGTGCTGTCGGCACTCGAGTCGACGGCGCTCGCGCTCGAAGGCGGCCTGCGCAAGGACCAGATCATCATCTCGTGCAAGGTCTCGCGCCCGCGCGATCTCATCGCGGTCTATCGCGACCTGTCGAGGAGGACGGATCAGCCGCTGCATCTCGGCCTCACCGAAGCAGGCATGGGCACGAAGGGCCTCGTGTGGTCGGCCGCCGCGCTCGGCGTGCTGCTCGAGGAAGGGATCGGCGACACGATCCGGATCTCGCTGACACCGCGCCCCGGCGGCGATCGCCGCGAAGAGGTGTATGCGGCGTGCGAGCTGCTCCAGTCGCTGGGCCTGCGGGCCTTCTCGCCGAGCATCACCGCCTGTCCTGGCTGCGGGCGCACGACGAGCAGCACTTTCCAGCAGCTCGCCGAACTGGTACAGAACTACGTGCGGGAGCAGATGCCCGGATGGAAGCAGACGCACGAGGGCGTCGAGAACATGACCGTCGCCGTCATGGGCTGCATCGTCAACGGCCCGGGCGAGTCGAAGGCGGCCAACATCGGCATCAGCCTGCCGGGAACCGGCGAGTCGCCGAACTGCCCCGTCTTCATCGACGGCGTGCATGCGACGACGCTGCGCGGCAACTACGAGGAGCTCGCGGCCGCGTTCAGGACACTGGTGGACGACTACGTGAACGCGAAGTATTCGGCAAAGGCAGGGGCGCCCACCTGATCGTCGTCGTCATGGGCGTGCCGTGCGCGGGCAAGACGCTCGTCGGCCGTTCGCTGGCCCACACGCCAGCAATGATCACTTCATTCCGTCCACACAAGTAGCCGATCGCCGTTCGCGCGGGTGTGGTCGATGACGACGGACGGATCGAAACGCTCGAGATCCCGCGCCGTGATCTGCAGCCGCTCGAGATCCAGGCCGGTGCCGCGGACCAGGAACTGCGTCGGCGGCCCCTTCATCCTGAAGAACCACATCGGCACGTCGGCCGTGACGAGCCGCTGCTCCGCTGACTGATAGGCGAGCACGCCGAGGCGCGTGACCGGCCGCGGCGTCGTCAGGGGCGGCGAGGCGCGCCGGATGACGTTTCCTGCCTCGTCGAGACCTATGAGCGGCTCACGCCCGCCGAGCCCGGCGCGGATCGATTCGAACCGGCGTAAGGCCTCGGGTGCGGGCGCCACTTCTACCGTCACCGCGCGAGACGCGAGGAAGCCGAAGACACCAATGGCGACCACGGCACAGACGGCAAGCGCGAGAACGACGCGGCGGGTTCGCATCAGGGGTTTGTAGCACCTTTCGCGTTCTCTGCCGCGCTGTTTCCGCGACGATCCGAGCACCACATTGCTGATGTATTGCAAAGGTCTCGGCCAGATCGAGTGTTTCAGACGCGATCCCGAGCCGAGATCAAGGCCGAGGGCGTCGAGACACGCCGCCATTTCGACGTGGTGGCCGAACAGCTGCGGGACTACGTCAAGGTGCTCGCCGACGGGATGGCGCGCAACACCGAGAGGCTCGACCAGCACGACACGCGGCTGGGCACGCTCGAGCGCGCGCGCAGCTCTCCTTAGTTCACACCGTTCGGTTTCGAGCACACGCTCCGGCGCGCAGCGATCGAGCGGCTACGCCATCCGCATCGTCTCGACCCTGAGCTGGCCTGCTCTGTAGAACCAGAGCGCCACGAGCACGATGCCGACCAGAATCAGCCCCGCGGACAGTCCTGTCCAGAGTCCTGGCACACCCCATCCCCACCAGAAGCACAGCGCGTAGCCAAGGGGAAGGCCAACGGCCCAGTGGCCGACCAGGTGCCAGAGCATCGGTGTGCGCGTGTCGCCAAGGCCGCGGAGCAGGCCCGTGGACACCGCCTGCACGCCGTCGAACAACTGGAACACTGCGGCAATCGCGAGGAGCGAGAGGCCGATCGCAATCACGCCTTCGTCGCGCGTGAACAGGTGCAGCAGTGGCCGGGGCACCAGCACGAACACGAGCCCGGCGAAGGCCATGAAGCCGCCGCCGATGAGCAGCGCGGCCTTGCCGGCCGCGTGCACGCCGGCGAGATCGCCTCGCCCGACGGCCTGGCCCACGCGCACCGCCCCGGCCGACGACATGCCGAACGGAATCATGAACGTGAAGCTCGCCACGTTGAGGGCGATCTGGTGCGCGGCCACCGCGGCGGTGCCCACGCCTCCCGCAAGCGCACTCGCCGCGGCGAACACGCCAACTTCGACCGTGATCTGCAATGCGGCCGGAAGTCCGAGTCTGAACAGCCGGACGAGGCGCGCGCCCTCCGGCCACCACGGCACGTCGCGAAGGCCCGTCGAGATCGCGCGCTCGCGCCTGAGGATGACCAGGAAGAGGAACGCGGCCATGTAGACGCGCGCGAACACCGTCGCCCAGGCGGACCCGACGACCCCGAGCGCCGGAAATCCGAGATGGCCGAAGACCAGCAGGTAGTTGCCGGCCGCGTTGACCAGATTGGCGGTGATGAGCGCGACCATCACCGGACGCACGACGTTCATCGCCTGCAGATATCTCCGGAACGCGTTGTAGAGCATGAGCGGCAGCGCGCTCCAGATCAGCGTGCCGAGATACGGCGCCAGGTAGGCCAGCACCTCGCCGTGAAAGCCGAACGACGGCAGCAGGAGCATGCCGCCGGCGACGAGCAGCATGAGCGGCAGTGAATAGATGACGGCGAGCGCCACACCGTTGTACAGCCAGCGGTGGCACTCCTCGATGCGCCCCGCGCCGTACGCCTGCGACACGAACGTGTCGAGACCCATGAGGAGCCCCAGGCCGAAGACGGCGGGCGTCATGAACAGAGTGCTGCCGAGTCCCACGGCGCCGATGGCCGCCGGCCCCAGCGGCCCCACCATGATGGTGTCGACGATCCCCATCATGATCCAGCCGATCTCCGCCGTCACCACCGGAATGGCGAGCGCCAGCATCGGCTTCAATTCGCGGCGCATGGAAGTATTCTACGTGGCGGAGGATCGCGAATGACGTTCAAGGCAGCGACACTGGTGACGCTCGTGGCGTGTATGGCGGCAGCCGCCCATCCGCAACCGGCAGGCGCGCAGCGCAGGGCCGAAGCCACATCGCTGCTCGGACGGCCTCTCGTGCCGGCCGAACCCGCACCGGAAGCCAGGGTGCGGATGGAGCGTCAGCTCGCGGAGGCGGAGGCCGCACTCGCCGCGGATCCCGGCAGCGCGGATGCGCTGATCTGGGTCGGGCGCCGGCAGGCGTATCTCGGCCGCTATCAGGACGCGATCACGACGTTCACACGCGGCATCGCGGCCTTCCCTGCCGACGCGCGGTTCTATCGCCATCGCGGCCACCGCTACATCACCACGCGCCAGCTCTCGCATGCCGTGACGGATTTCACGAAGGCCGCCGAGTTGCAGCGCGGAAAGCCTGACGAGAGCGAGCCCGACGGGCAGCCGAACGCGCGCAACGTTCCGACGAGCACGCTGCAGACCAACATCTGGTATCACCTCGGGCTCGCACATTATCTGCTTGGAGATTTCGACTCGGCCGCAAAGGCGTACGAAGAAGATCTGAAGATCAATCCGAACGACGACAACCTGGTGGCCGTTACGCACTGGGCGTACATGACGGCGCGGCGCCGCGGGCGAGACGATGACGCGAAGCGCCTGCTCGAGCCGATCACGAAGGATCTGAAAGTGATCGAGAACGGCTCGTACCACAAGTTGTTGCTGATGTACAAAGGCGAGCTACCCGAAGCGGAACTGGTGAAGACCGTCGAGCAGGGCCTCGAGCTCGTGACGACCGGCTACGGCATCGGCAACTGGCACCACTACAACGGGCGCAACGCCGAGGCGATGGCGACGTACGGCCGCATTCTCGCGGCCGCCGATCAGTGGGCCGCCTTCGGCTACATCGCGGCCGAAGCGGAGACCGCACGGATGGCAAAGCGTTAGACGGCTCTAACGCCAGAACATGAATCGCTCGATCCACTCGACCCGCGTGAGGTCGTTGTAGATCACCGTCACCATCAGCATCAGAACGGCGGCGAAGCCGGCGAAGAGAATCTTTTCTTTCACTTTCATGCTGAAGTCGCGCCGCGCGAGCCCCTCGAGCCCGAGAATCAGAATGTGGCCCCCGTCGAGCACGGGTATCGGCATGAGGTTGAGCAGCCCTAGATTGAGGCTGATCATCGCCATGAAGTTGAATAGCGGCAGCCAGCCAAGCTGCGCCATCGTGCCTGACATCTCGCCGATCGCGACCGGCCCCATCAGCTGACGCACGGGCGTCTCGCGCGTGAAGAGACCCGCAAGGGTCTTGACGATCATCTTCGAGCTCTCCCAATTGCGCTCGAAACTGAGGCCGATGGCCTCGAAGAACCCGGGGTGCATGATGCGCGTCTCGGCCTCGAGGCCGGTGCCGATGCGTCCCTGGCCGGCGTCACCATCCGGCACGAGGCGCACGGCCTCACGGCGGCCGTCACGCTCGAACTGGATTTCGATTTCCCGTCCGGCCGAGGCCTTGATGCGCTCGACGAGCTTCGCTCCCTCGATGTCGGTGTTGCCGTCGATGGCGACGAAGATGTCGCGCGCGCGAATGCCCGCCCGTTCGGCGGCGCCGCCGGGCGTCACGAGCGACACCTGCGTGCGCACGCGCGGCGCGACGCCGATCTCGCCGAGCTCGTACTTGGAGAACGAGTCAGGCGTGATCGTGATGTCGACGAGACGCCCACCGCGGTCGAGCGTCATCGTCAGCTCGCGGTTCGCCTTGGGCAGAATTTCCATCAGCGCCTGATCCCAGGTGCCGACATCCACGCCGCCGATGCGCGCGATCCGGTCGCCGCGCTGAATGCCCGCACGCGCGGCGGGAGAGTTCTCCGCGACCGCGCCGACGAACGGCTGGGCCTCGGTGTAGACGGGCACCGGCGTCTCGCGATACAGCACGGCCGCGAGCACGACGATCGCGAGAATGATGTTCATGATCGGCCCGGCCACGAGCACCTGGAACCGCTGCCACTTCGATTTCGACAAGAACTCATCGCTCTCGCCCGTCCGGGCATCGTCGGGCTGCTCGCCCGCCATCTTCACGTACCCGCCGAGCGGGATGGCGCTGATCGCGTATTCGGTGTCGCCGCGCTGCACTTTGAGGAGCTTGGGGCCGAAGCCGAGTGAGAACGTGATCACGCGCACGCCGATGCGGCGCGCGGCGAGGAAGTGGCCGAGCTCGTGGACGAACACCACGATGCCGAGCACGAACAGGAACGCGAGAATGCTGATGATCATTGTTTGACGATCGATTCTACCGTTGCGGACGCGTGAGCGCGGGCCCAGGCGTCGGCGGCCCGGATGCCCTCGAGCGTGGACCCGTCACTGCGGGGCGCCTGCGCCCAGGCCGACAGCGCCGTGTCGATCAGCGCCGGAATGCCTGAAAAGCCCAGGCGTCCGTCGAGGAACGCGGCGACCGCGACCTCGTTGGACGCATTCAGGACGGCCGGCATCCCGCCACCGGCCTCGAGCGCGTGGTACGCCAGGCCGAGGCACGGGAACCGCGCGCGATCGGGCGGCTCGAACTCCAGTGTCATCCCGCGGCTCAAATCGAGCGGCGGCACGGGTGCCTCCCAGCGGTCCGGGTACGAGCAGGCGTACTGGATTGGCAGACGCATGTCGGTCACGCCCATCTGGGCGATGATCGATCCGTCACACAGCTCGACCATCGAATGCACGACGGACTGCGGGTGAATCACGACGTCGATGCGCGCCGGCGGGATGTCGAAGAGCCACCGCGCCTCGATCACCTCGAGCCCCTTGTTCATCATCGTCGCCGAGTCGATCGTGATCTTCTGGCCCATGCGCCAGGTCGGATGGCGCAGCGCGGCTTCGGGACCGGCGGCCGCGATGGCCTCGGCCGACCAGGTGCGGAACGGGCCGCCCGACGCCGTGAGAATGAGCCGGCGCACTTCGCGCGCGTTTCGTCCGTGCAGGCACTGGTGGATGGCGTTGTGTTCGCTGTCGACCGGGAGGATCGTGCCGCCGTGGCGCCGCGCGGCTTCGATCATCAGCGCCCCTGCCAGCACGAGGACTTCCTTGTTTGCGAGCGCCACGGTGCGCCCGCGCGTGAGCGCGGCCAGGGTTGCGTCGAGGCCGGCCGTGCCGGACGAGGCACACAGCACGATGTCGACAGCGTCGAGCTCCGCGAGCGCAACGAGCCCTTCCGTGCCCCAGACGGTGACCGCAGGCACGGGGACGCCTTTCGCGCGCAGAGCCGCGATCGCGGCGTCGAGCGAGTCGCGCGTGGCCATGCAGATGGCGCGGGGCCGGTAGCGCGCGACCTGGCCGGCAAGCGCCTCGACGTTCTGCGCGGCCGCCAGGGCGGCGACCTCGAGCCGGCCCGGATGCGCGTCGATGACCGAGAGGGCGCTGGTGCCGATCGATCCAGTGGAGCCGAGGATCGCGACGCGCTTCATCGCGCGGGTGCCGATCCCGGCATCACCAGGACCTCAGGAAGGCGTAATAGACCGGCGCGGCGAAGAACCAGCCGTCGAGGCGATCGAGCACGCCGCCGTGTCCGGGAATCAGCGTCGAGCTGTCCTTGACGTCGGCCGCGCGCTTGATCGCCGACTCGAAGAGATCCCCCGCCATGCCGAGCGCGGCGATGGCGGCCCCGAGCAGCGCGAGCCACTCCCACCCGACGGCAGGCAGCGTCTTCGACCCGGCCCAGATCATCGCGGGCACCGCGGCGATCAGTCCGCCTATCGCCCCCTCGACTGTTTTCTTCGGGCTGATCGCGGGCGCAAGCTTGTGCCGCCCGAACGTGCGGCCCGCGTAGTACTGCGCCGAGTCGCTGACGACGATGGTGAAGATGAGCGGCAGCACCGCTTCGGCCCCGGCGAAGCTGCGCACGGCCACGACCGTGCCGAGCGGCATGCCGATCCAGAGGGCCGCAAATGCCGCCGACGCGACGGCGGCAAGCATGTCGCGCGTGGGCTGCCCTCCGGTCAGGGCGACGGCCGCGTACGAGACGACGAGCGCGCTCAGCACGATCGCGAGCGGAGGCTCCGGCACGACGAACGCCGCGCATGCGGCCATCGCGCCGGCGGCCGAGAGCAGACGCGGGATCGGCACGCCGAGGGCGAGCGACAGTGCGGCGTACTCCCAGACCGCGAGCGCCACGGCAATCAGGGCGAGCACGAGGGTGCCCCACGGTGGCAGCAGCCACACCACGGCGAGGAGCAGCGGCAGCATCACGACGGCGGAGATGATTCTCAGCAACATGGAACAGTCAGCGTACGCCGGCCGGCTCGGTAATGCCGCCGAAGCGCCGGTCGCGCTTCTGGAAATCGAGGATGGCCTCGATCAGATGGCGGCGGCGGAAATCGGGCCACAGCGTATCGGTGACCCAGATCTCCGAGTAGGCAATCTGCCACAGCAGGAAGTTGCTCACGCGCATCTCGCCGCTGGTACGGATGAGGAGATCGGGATCGGGCTGCCCGCCGGTGTAGAGGAGCTCGCCAAAACGCGTCTCGTCGAGCGCGGCGGGGTCGATGCCCTCGGTGATCGCGCGGCGCGCGGCGTCGACGATCTCGGCGCGGCCTCCATAGTTGAGCGCGATGTTGAAGAGCATGCCGGTGTTCGGCGCGGTGCGCGCCTCGGCGGCGTCGAGTTCCTCACGCACGTCGCGCGAGAGCGCTTCGGGCCGGCCGATCACGTTGAAGCGGATGTTGTTGCCGAGCAGCGTCTTGAGCTCCGAGCGCAGATAGCGCTTGAGCAGCAGCATCAGCGTCGAGACTTCGCTCGGCGGCCGCTTCCAGTTCTCGATCGAGAACGCGTAGAGCGTGAGCACCTTCAGACCGAGGCGCGCGGCGGTCTCGACGGTATCGCGCACCGACTCGATGCCCGCGCGATGTCCTTCCACGCGCGGCAGATGCCGTCCGGCGGCCCATCGCCCGTTGCCATCCATGATGATGGCGACGTGCTCCGGCAGCCGGTCCGGGTTGAGCCGGCGGATCAGTCCCGCTTCCTCGGAACCCGGTGAAACGACTTCGAGCAGCGCATCGAAGGCCATGCAGTAGATTGATGATACAGAATCGTAGCTTTGCTTTGCAAAGTTAGAATCGGACCGAGACCAGGAAGAGCCCGTGCGCGGGTGCCGTCCGCCCCGCCTGCGAGCGATCGCGCGAGGCCAGCAGCGCGTCGATCGAGGACGCCGGCCGCCGGCCGTGGCCCACGTCGATCAGCGTGCCGGCGATGGCGCGTACCATGTGGCGGAGGAAGCCGTCGCCGTCCACCTCGATCGCCAGGGTGCCATCGCGCTGTGTGAGCACCTCGACGCGCGTCAGCGTGCGCACCGTGCCGATGACATCCGATCCGGCGGCCTGCAGTGACGCGAAGTCGTGCGTGCCGGCGAACCGCGATGCCGCGTCGCGCATGGCCTCGAGATCGAAGGGGTGCGGCAGGTGCCAGGCGTAGCGCCGCTGAAACGGCAGTTGCACGGGCGAGGGATCGACGCAGTACCGGTACGACTTGCCGCGCGCGTGATAGCGCGCATGGAAGCCGGGCGGCCTCTCCTCCACATCGAGCACGCGCACGTCGTGCGGCAGCACGGCATTCATCGCGCGCCGGATCACGTCGACCGGCTGCGGCGCGTGCGACACCACCGTCGCCGCCTGCCCCAGCGCGTGCACACCGGCATCGGTCCGCCCTGCCGCGGCCACCGACGCATGCCCCGCGAACTGCGCATGAGCCTCCTCGACGAGCCCCTGCACCGACACCCCCGCCGACGCCGCCTGCCGCTGCCAGCCTACGTAGCCGGTGCCCTCATAGGCCAGGGTGAAGAGGAGTGTTCGCATTCATCAACGACTGGCCGTGCCCGGCTTTACTTGAATCTCGATCCGGGTTTGATCGCAGGTATGCCCTGCGCGCAGAGGGGGCACTCCGCTTCCTGCCATGTGGGCAGCGCCAGGGAGACGAGTGCGTGATAGGGCACGCCGAGCGAAGACTGGCCGCCCGATCGGTCGATGATCGATCCGGCGGCGCTCACGGTCGCGCCGTGCGATGTCGCGACATCGATCGTCTCTCTCGTCGATCCTCCTGTCGTCACCACGTCCTCGATGACGACGAGGCGATCATCGGGACCGAGCGTGAAGCCGCGCCGCAGCGACAGCTTCCCGTCCTGCCGCTCGGCGAAGATCGCGCGCACATCCAGCGCGCGCGCGACTTCGTGGCCGATGACGATGCCGCCGAGCGCGGGCGAGAGCACGGCGGTCGGCGCGTGCGGTCTCACCAGCTCCGCCAGCGCCGCGCCGAGCCGCCCGGCGAGGGCGGGATGCTGCAATACCAGCGCCGACTGCAGATACCCGTTGCTGTGGAGCCCCGACGAGAGACGGAAATGCCCCTCGAGCAGCGCGCCGCTTTCTTTGAACAGATCGAGCGTGGCGTTCACTTGCGTCTCAGCGTCTCTTCAAACAGTTTCAGGATCCGCTTGTACTCGTCGGCCCAGCTCGTCTCCTCGACGAAGCCGTGGTCCTCGACGGGATACGGCGCGATCGACCAGTTCTCCTTGCGCAGCTCGATCAGCCGCTGCACGAGCCGCACCGAATCCTGGAAGTGCACGTTGGTGTCGACCATGCCGTGCAGGATGAGCAGCGCGCCCTTCAGACCCTCGGCGTGATAGATCGGCGAGCTCTTGCGGTATGCCTCCAGATCCGACTGCGGCGCGTTGAGGATGTTCGACGTGTAGCCGTGGTTGTAGTGCGCCCAGTCGGTCACGGGACGGAGCGCGGCGCCGGCCGCGAAGACATCCGGCGTCGTGAACATGGCCATCAGCGTGATGAAGCCGCCGTAGCTGCCGCCGTAGACGCCGATGCGCTTCGGGTCGACTTTCTCCGTGTCGACCAGGAATTTCGCGCCGTCGACGACATCTTCGAGATCCTTGCCGCCCATGAAGCGGTAGATGCCCGTGCGCCAGTCGCGGCCATAACCCGAGCTCGCGCGATAGTCGGGATCGAGTACCACGTAGCCGCGCTGCGCGAGCAGGTTGTGGAACATGTACTCGCGGTAATAGCTCGACCAGTATCTGTGCGCGTTCTGCAGGTACCCGGCGCCGTGCACGAACACGACGGCCGGCTTCGACGGATCGCGCCTGGCGCCGATCATCTCCGGTGTGTAGAGCCGCGCGTAGACCTCCTTGCCGTCGCGCGCCTTGTAGGTGACGAGCTTCGGGTCGATCCACTTGAACGACCGCCACTCCTCGGTCGGCGTCGTCGTGATCTGCGTCGGCGTACCCGACGGCAGCTCCATGATGTAGAGCTCAGGCGGCTTCGTCGTGTAGCTGAAAACATCGGCCGCGGCGGTCTCATCGGGCGACAGCGTCAGCGCGTGCGCGCCCGTGGCGGTCGTCATGCGCGTGCGCGCGCCGCCGCCGACGCCCATCACGTACATGTGGCGCTCGCCGGGGTGCGCTTCGGTGCTCGTGATGTAGAACTTCGTGCCGTCGGCGCTCATGCGCGCGCTGTCGATCTCCCACGAGCCCGACGTGAGCTGAATTGGCTTCGCGCCGGCCTGAGCGAGGTCGAGCGCATAGAGATGCATGAAGCCGTCGCGCTCCGAGAGGAACGCGATGCGGCGGTTGTCGTCGAGGAACGCGACGCCCGTACCGAAACCGCCGGCGCTGCTGCGGCCGATGACGCCGATGCCGCGGATCCACGCTTCGTCGCTGAGTTGATCGACGACGCTGGCCTTGCCGGTCGCGGGATCGACCGTCACGAGCCAGCGGTCCTTGTTGTCGGTGGTGCGCACGGCCGCGACCGCAATGCGCCCATCGTCAGAAATCTCGGGCATCGACCAGGACATTTCGCGCTTCGGTTCGAACGCGTCGACCCAGACGGCCTTTTTCGTCTGCAGGTCGATGGCGGCGAGCTGCGTGCGCCCCTGCGGATCACCGACATTCGTACGGGTCGGGATCATTTCCGCGTACGCCGAGTCGGTCACGTAGTTGGGGACGTCGGCGGTGCGGCCCTGCTGCGCGGGACGCTCACTGAC
>JALYRV010000353.1 GCA_030855205.1 Acidobacteriota bacterium
GTATGGCCGGGCCCGCGACGCTCGCAGTCGCGCACGGCGGTCCGCTCGCGCAGATCGTGCCCGTGATGGCGGCGGGCGAGATGTTCGCGGACAAGACGGAGATGATCGGCTCGCGCCTTGATCCCGTGCCGCTTGCCGGACGCGCGCTGATGGGCGGACTCGTCGGGGCGCTGATTGCCCACGAGGCGGACGGTCACGTGCTCATCGGCGCCGCCATCGGCGCCGCCACGGCCGTCGCGGCGGCGCATCTCGCGTTTCATGCGCGCACGCGCCTGCCCAACGTCGCCGGCGGCCTGCTCGAAGACGTGCTCGTGGTCGCGATCGGATCGCGCTACGCATCGGCGATCCGATAGCGGTCGCCGCCGGACCGGCTAGCGCAGGCCCAACGCGGTCAGCAGCTTGCGGGCTTCGGCGTGGGAGGGCGTGCCGGGTTCCGGAGTCTGCGAGAGATAGCGGCGCAGGTAGCGTTCGGCGCGTGCGTTGTCGCTGCGCGTCGACGTCAGCACGCGGGCAGCCGAGAACGCTGCCGCGAGATTGGCGGGATGCTGGGCATCCGACTGCCTCAGGATCGCGTCGAGCTCGTTCCACTTCTGCGCGCGGGCGTAGACCACGGCGAGGACGCGGTAAGGGGTGACGAGCGCCGGATCGAGCGCGAGCAGCGCCTTGGCATGCGCCTCGGCCTCCGCCTGCTTCGCGGTATTGCCGGCATAGAAATTCGCGAGTGACGCGCGCGCGGGCACGCTGTTTCTGTTGGCTTCGACCGCTTTCAAATAGAAGCCCTCGACCTTCTCGGGCTGCTTGCGCCGCGCGGCCATCGACGCCTGGGCGATGAACCCGCGCGCCGGATCGACTGCCGCGATGCGCGCGGCCGTGGCGTCGGCCTTCTCGTTGCTGCCGCCCGCGACGCCGGGCGCCTGCAGATAGAACTGCATCAGGCCGTTGAGTGCGTCCACATGCTTCGGGTCCAGGGCAACGACCGTCTCGAGCGCCTTCTTGATCCGCCGCGCCATTGGCAGCTGCCTGAACACGCTTGCGTGCTCGGCCTCGTCGCCCAGCGCTTCAGCCAGCGCGAGGTGGCCGCCGGTGTAGTTCCCGTCGGCGGCGACCGCCTTCTCGGCAGCCGCGACCCCTCCCTTCGAGTCGCCGGCCAGCGTCAGCGTGCGCGCGAGCCACGCGAACGCGACCGCATCGCGCGGGTTGGCCGCGATCCGCTTCTGCGCGAGCGCGCGCGCCTCGCCGATGTGGCCATGGTCGAACAGCCACTGCGGCGTTCGCTCCTGCGCCAGTCCGGTCGCCGCCATCGCGACGGCCGCCAGCACCCACAACGCTGCCTTGCGAAACATCGGCCCAGTCTATCGCGACGGTCGCCACCGAAACAGTTGGGCCCCCGGTCAACGTGGCTTAGACTGCGCGCAGGAGATTGCCATGCGCCTGCTTGCCGCCACTGCCATTACCGCCGCCCTCGTCACCGCTGCCGTCTCGCCGCACGCCGCCGCGCAGCAGGCGAAGCTGAAGGTTCACATCTCGGTCGACATGGAAGGCATCGCCGGTGTCGTGACCGGAGAGCAGCTCGGCCCGACGGGCTTCGAGTACGGGGCCTTCCGCGAGTTCATGACGCGCGAAGCGCTGGCCGCCATCGAGGCCGCCACCCAGGCCGGCGCCACCGAAATCATCGTCGCCGACGCACATGGCAACGGACAGAACCTGTTGATCGACAAGCTGCCGGCGAACGTCCGCGTGATCCGGTCGTGGCCCAGGCGGCTGGGCATGGTGGCGGGGATCGACGACAGCGTCGACGCGGCCATCTTCATCGGCTATCACGCAGGCACGAACAACGCGACGGGCGTGCGCGCCCACACGTTCTCGAGCGCCACGCTCACGCGCGTCGCGGTCAACGGCGTCGACGTCACCGAAGGATCGTGGAACGCGGCCATCGCGGGGCAGTTCGGCGTGCCGGTGATCATGATGTCGGGCGACGATGCGGCGATCGCGGAGGTGCGGAAGGTGATCGGCAACATCGAGGGGGCCGAGACGAAGCGCAGTCTCGGCTTTCACGCCGCGAATACGATCACGCCCCAGGCATCGGTGCGCCTGATCGCGGATCGCGTGGCGGCCGCGTTCAAGCGCCGCGGCGATTTCAAGCCGTTCCGGATCGCCGGTCCGCTCACGGTCGACGTGAGCTTCAAGAACTACATGCCGGCGGAGGTGCTCGCGTATCTGCCGATGTTCGAGCGCACTGGCTCCCACTCCATCCGCTTCCGCGCGAAGGACATGGCAGAGGCGTCGATGATCATGAATTTCATCGGCGAATACCGGCCCGACATTACCCCTTAAGGTTAGGATCAGCGCATGGCATCCAAAGTCGTCGATATCTACGCCCTTCCAGTGCGCCAGAAGGATCTGGACGCGTACCGCCTCATGTCGCGCGCGGTCGGACGCATCTTCCGCAAGCACGGCGTGACCGAGTAC
>JALYRV010000022.1 GCA_030855205.1 Acidobacteriota bacterium
TGCGCGAGCTCACCGGCGCGGCCGCGGCCGTGGCGGTCAACAACAACGCCGCGGCCACGCTGCTCGTGCTGACGGCGCTCGCCGCCGGACGCGAGGTCATCGTGTCGCGCGGAGAGCTCGTCGAGATCGGCGGAGGATTCCGCGTGCCGGACGTCATGGCGCAGTCGGGCGCGCTGCTGCGCGAGGTCGGCACCACCAACAAGACGCGCGTGTCCGATTACGCGGCGGCGATCAGCGATCGCACGGGCATGATTCTGCGCGTGCATCCCTCCAACTTCCGCATGGAGGGCTTCACGGCGCGTCCCCGCCTCGACGAACTCGCGGCCCTCGCGCGCGACTTTTCACTGCCCCTCTATGAAGACCTCGGAAGCGGGCTGCTCGGGCCGGATGCGCGCTTCCCCGCCGAGCCTTCCGCTCGCGAAAGCCTCGCGCAGGGCGCCGCGCTCGTCAGTTTCAGCGGCGACAAGCTGCTGGGAGGACCGCAGGCCGGCATCATCGCCGGCGATGCCGAGCTGGTGGAGCGCGTGCGGCGGCATCCGCTGATGCGCGCACTGCGCCTCGACAAGCTCGCCTATGCGGCGCTCGAGGCGACGCTCCAGTCGCACGCCGCCGGGCGCGCGGATCAGGAGCTGCCCTTCTGGCAGATGCTCGCCCGGACGCCGGACGAGATCGAGCGCCGCGCGCGCGCGCTGATTCGCGCGCTGCCTCCCTCGCTCCACGGCGGCATCATCGAGGGCCGGAGCGCCATTGGCGGCGGCAGCGCACCCGACGTGGAACTGCCGACGCGCCTCATCGCCCTGACACACGACACCATGTCGGCGGCCGAGCTCGAAGCCGCGCTCCGCGGCGCCGCCACGCCGGTCATCGCGCGCATTCAGGACGGCCGCGTTCTCATCGACCTGCGAACCGTTCGCGACGAAGACGACGAAGGGATCGCGCAGATCCTCAGCGCTGGTTCTTAGAAGATCGTGCCGATGGACGCTTTGGCGATATCGATCGCCCAGGCGGGCAGGATGCCGAGGTAGATCACGCCGATGAGGGCGAGGGCGAGCCCGACGAAGGCCATGCCGGGCAGGCGCGGGAGGGGGTCCGTGGCGTGCTCGTCGGTCATGTACATCGCGACGACAATCCGCAGGTAGTAGAAGACGGCCACCACGCTGCTCAGCACACCGACGATCGCCAGCCAGTAGTGGCCGGTCTGCACGGCCGCGCCGAAGACGAACCACTTCGCGATGAATCCGGCGGTCGGCGGGAAGCCGCCGAGCGACAGCAGGAAGACCGTCATCAGGCCGGCCATCCCGGGGCGCCGGTGCCACAGCCCCGTGAACTCGCGCATGTCGTCGAACTCGCGATCGCGGGTGCTCAGCGCGGCCATCACGCCGAAGGCGCCGAGATTCGTGACCGAGTACGCGAGCACGTAGAAGAGGATCGACGCCTTGCCGGCATCGTTGGCGGCGATCAGGCCGACGATGATGTAGCCGGCGTGCGCGATGCTCGAGTACGCGAGCATGCGCTTGACGCTGGTCTGTACGACGCCCGCGACGGTGCCGAGGATCATCGTGAGGAACGCGATGGCCGTGAGCACCGGAATCCACTGCCCCTGCATCGGCTCGAACGCCGCGAGGAACACGCGCACGAACGCGGCGAACGCCGCCGCCTTGACGCCGGTCGACATGAAGCCGGTCACGAGAATCGGGGCGCCCTGATAGGCGTCCGGCGTCCACATGTGGAACGGCACGGCCGACACCTTGAACGCGAACCCGACCATCAGGAACAGCATCGCCAGCGTCATCAGGATGTTCGGCGTCTGCGCCAGGGCCGCGATTTCGGCGCCCACGCGCGACAGCTCGGTCGAGCCGGCGATCCCGAACGCGAACGCGATCCCGTAGAGGAAGAACGCGCTCGAGAACGCGCCGAGCAGGAAATACTTGAACGCCGCTTCCGCGCCCTCGGGACGATGCCTCCGGATGCCGGTCAGCACGTAGACCGACAACGACATGATCTCGAGCGCCAGGAAGATCACGAGCAGATCGACGGCCGAGCCCATGAGCATCATGCCTGCGGCCGAAAACAGCATCAACGTGTAGTACTCGCCGATCGGCAACCCGTCGCGATCGGCCGCGCCGCTCGACAGCATGACCGTCAGCAGGCCGACGATGCAGATCACGACATTGAAGAACAGGGCGAAGTTATCGGCGCGGATGACGCGCAAGCTGATGGCGTCGTGGTCCCACAGGAAGACCGACGAGACGAGCGCGCCGCCGAAGCCGATCAGCGCAAGGATCTCCATCGGCATGCGATCGCCCTTGGGCCGGAAGGCCTCGGCGAGCATCACGCCGACGGCGGCCAGCGTGACGGTGAGCACGGGCGTCAGGGCCGCGAACTCGTTCATCGCGCCACCTCCTTCACCGCGCCGGGCGCCACGGGATGGGCAGCCAGCACCGGCTGCCGGCCGACGACGAGCTCGATGACACGCTCGACGGCCGGGGCCATCGGTTTGAGGAACACGTTCGGGAACACTCCCATGAAGATGGCCATCGCGACGATGGGCGCGATGACGAACCACTCGCGCGTGGTCAGGTCAGGCAGGCGGCGGTTCTTCTCGTTCGTGACCGGGCCGTAGTTCACGCGCTGGAACATCCAGAGCATGTACACCGCCGACAGAATCACGCCGGTCGCCGCGACGGCCGCCAGGCGCCAGTCGAACCGGAACGCGCCGACGAGCGAGAGGAACTCGCCGATGAAGCCGTTCATGCCCGGCAGGCCGATCGACGCGAGCGTGATCAGCAGGAAGGCGGCGACGAGCTTCGGCATCACGGCCTTCAGCCCGCCGTACTCCGCGATGAGCCGTGTGTGCCGGCGATCCGACAGCATGCCGACGATGAGGAAAAGGCCGCCGGTGGCGACGCCGTGCGCGAGCATCTGGAACATCGCGCCCTGCACGCCCTGCGTGTTCATCGACACGAGGCCGAGCACGATGATGCCCATGTGGCTCACCGACGAGTACGCGACCAGCTTCTTCATGTCGGGCTGCACCATCGCGACGAGCGCGCCGTAGACGATGCCGATGACCGCGAGGAGGCCGATCCAGGGAGCGAACGCCATGGCCGCGGCCGGGAAGAGCGGGAACGCGAAGCGGATGAAGCCGTACGTGCCCATCTTCAGCAGCACGCCCGCCAGGATGACCGATCCGGCCGTCGGCGCCTCGACGTGCGCGTCGGGCAGCCATGTGTGGAACGGGAAGAGGGGCACCTTGATGGCGAACGCCAGCGCGAACGCCAGGAAGAACCAATACTGGAGGTGCAGCGGCAGATCCAGGGCGTACAGATCGAGCAGGTTGAAGCTCATCACGCCGGCGACATCGGCGTGGTGGTACGCGAGGCCGATGATCGCGAGCAGCATCAGAATGCTGCCGGCCATCGTGTAGAGCATGAACTTGATGGCCGCGTACACCCGCCGGTCGTAGCCCCAGACCCCGATGAGGAAGTACATCGGGATGAGCATAGCGTCCCAGAAGATGTAGAACAGGAACAGGTCGACGGCGACGAACACGCCGATCATCGCGGCCTCGAGCAGCAGCACGAAGAACGCGAAGGCCATGACCTTCTTGTGCACCGACTCCCACGACGACAGCAGCGCGATCGGCGTGAGGAAGGCCGTGAGCACGACGAGCATCAGGCTGATGCCGTCGAGGCCGACGTGGTACGTGATGCCGAACGACGGCATCCAGGCGCGCCGCTCGACGAACTGGAAGTCGGCCGAGGCCGGATCGAACCAGTACCAGAGCGCCAGCGTCAGGGCGAGCGTCACGAGGGACGCGCCGAGCGCAATCCACTGCACGAGGCGCTCGCGCCCCTCACCGCGGCCGGCAAGAAGGACGAGCAGGGCGCCGAGGAGCGGCAGCGCGACCGTGGCGGTTAACAGCATGACAACCCGGAACCTGAAACGCTGAACCCGGCACTCACTGTCGAATGTCCGATTCGCGATCCGAAGTTTCCCCTTATCTCCAAAGGTAGTACCCCAGCATGGTCACGACGCCCAGGAACAGCGCGGTGGCGTAGGTGCGGATTGAGCCGGTCTGAAGGCGGCGCAGCACACCCGAGGACGCGCGGATGACGCTTCCCGTGCCGTTGACGGCGCCGTCGATCACGCCGGCATCGACCCCTTTCCAGAGCACCGACTGCGAGAGCGCATGAATCGGGCGCACGACCGCCGCGTCGTACAGCTCGTCGACGTAGTACTTGCTCTCGAGGATCCGGTGGATCCCGGTCGTCTGCAGGTTCGCCTTGCGCGGGCGCTTGAGCCACAGCAGCGCGGCGAGGCCGATGCCCGAGAAGGCCACGAGCGTCGACAGCCCCATCAACATCCGCTCAGTCCTGATGTCGGCCGAGTGATCGCCTTCGGCGGCATGCGCCGGCTCGGCGGCGACTTCGTGCGGCACCGCGGCAGCGGCGTGGGTCTCAGAATCCACCGCGGCGGGCGCGAGGCTGTCGTGCCCTTCGGCCGTGACGCTCTGCGCCGGAGTGACGGGCGCGACCGCATGGAACGCCGGCTCGAGATACCCCTCGATCAGGTTGTGTCCGCCGAGCGCGTGCGGCACGCCGACGTACCCCGCGAGAATCGAACCGATTGCAAGCACGATCAGCGGAATGGCCATCGCCGGCGGCGCGTCGTGGAGGTGGTCGCCATGATGCGCGCCGTGCGCGTCGTCGCCGTGCGCAACGTGCACCCCGTGCGCCGCGTGCGCGTGCGCGTCGTGGGGCTCGTGCGCCACCGGGCCGCCGGCCAGATCGGGCGTGCCGTGGGCCGGGGCGGCAGCAGGAGCATCGTGCCGCCGCTCGCCATGAAACGTCAGGAACACGAGGCGGAACATGTACGTCGCGGTCAGCAGCGACGTGATCATGCCGACGATCCAGATCACGTAGTGGCCGCTCGCATAGGTCTTCCACAGGATTTCGTCCTTCGAGAAGAAACCCGAGAAGAACGGCACGCCGGCAATCGCGATCGTGCCGATGAGAAACGTCCAGTAGGTGACAGGCAGCTTCTTGCGCAGGCCGCCCATGTTGCGGATGTCCTGCTCGCCGTGGAGCGCGTGGATGACCGCGCCGGACCCGAGGAACAGCAGCGCCTTGAAGAACGCGTGCGTGTAGAGATGGAAGATGCCGGCCCCGTACGCGCCCACGCCCATCGCCACGAACATGTAGCCGAGCTGCGAGACGGTGGAGTACGCGAGCACGCGCTTGATGTCGTTCTGCACGAGCGCGATCGTGCCGGCCATCAGCGCCGTGGCGATGCCGACCACGGCGATGACCTGCATCGTGATGTCGGCGTGGCCGAAGAGCACGGCGTTGCGCCCGATCATGTACACGCCCGCCGTCACCATCGTCGCCGCATGAATCAGCGCGGACACGGGCGTCGGGCCTTCCATGGCGTCAGGGAGCCACGTGTAGAGCGGAATCTGCGCCGACTTGCCGGTCGCGCCGACAAACAGCAGCAGCGTCGCGATCGTGAGCACGCCCATCGAGTGCTCGACCGGCATCGCCGCGGCCAGCGCGTTGACGTCCTGGAAGCTCAGCGTGCCGAACGTCACGAAGATCAGCAGCATCCCGAGGATGAAGCCGAAGTCACCGATGCGATTGACGATGAAGGCCTTCTTGCCGGCATCGGAGGCCGACTTCTTCTTGAACCAGAAGCCGATCAGCAGGTACGAGCAGAGCCCGACGCCTTCCCAGCCGACGAACATCACCGGGAAGCTGGCGCCGAGCACCAGCACGAGCATGAAGGCGGCAAACAGGTTCAGGTACGAAAAGTAGCGGGCGTACTCGCCGGCCGGCTCGTCGTGCATGTACGCGGTCGAATAGATGTGGATGAGCGAGCCGATGCCGGTGATGACCAGTATCATCACTGACGACAGCGGATCGACGCGCAGCGTGAACGGCACGAACAGGTCGCCCGAGGCGATCCACGTGAAGACCCTGTGCTCGATTGCGCGCATGCCGCCCGCCGCGTCGGGCGTCTGGCCGAGCATCTGGAACACGACGGCGGCCGACACGCCGAACGCCGCGAGCATCACGCCCGAGGCAATCGCCCCCGACACGCCGCGCGACAGCCTGCGGCCGAGCGTGGCGTTGATCAGGAACCCGGCAAACGGAAGAAGAGGTATCAGCAGCAGCACGCGATCACCACTTGAGCGACGTATACGAGTCGGGGTTGAGTGATTCGCGATGGCGGAAGAGCGCGATCACGATCGCCAGGCCCACGGCGGCTTCGGCCGCCGCGACCGTCATGACGAAGAAAGTGATGATCTGCCCGTCGACCCGCCCCTGATAACGGCCGAGCGCCACGAACGTCAGGTTCACGGCGTTGAGCATGACCTCGATCGACAGCAGCATCGTGATCAGGTTGCGGCGCAGGAACACGCCGGCGGTGCCGATCGCGAAGAGCACACCCGACAGCAGCAGGAAATGATTCAGGGTCGGCATGTCTAGCTCTCCCGCTTCTGGGCCAGGATGACCGCGCCGACCATCGCCACCAGAATCAGCAGCGACGTGGCCTCGAACGCGAACGCATAGTCGGTGAACAACCGGCGGCCAATCTCGCGGACCGACGACACGCTGGCCGACGCCTCGCCGAGCGCCGTGGGCTCGACGCGCGTCAGCGCCCAGCCGATCTCGGCCGCGAACAGCACTGCCAGCACCGCGCCGATGCGCCGCGGGGCCGCGCGCGCGAAGAGCGGCGTGTGCGCGATCGCATCATCCTCGCGCCGCACGTTGAGCAGCATGACGACGAAGAGGAACAGCACCATGATGGCGCCGGCGTAGACGATGATCTGCGTCACGGCTACGAACGGCGCGTCGAGCAGGATGTAGAGCCCGGCCAGCGCGCCGAACGACACGATGAGCAGCAGCACGCTGTACATCGGGTTGCGCTGCCCGACGACACACAGCGACGCCAGCACCATGATGGCCCCGAAGACGTAGAACAGAATCAGGTCCATCCGATCACCAGCCCAGGTAGATGGTGAAGGCCGCTGTCACCAGCAGGTTGACGGTCGCAATCGGCAGCAGGTACTTCCAGCCGAACTCCATCAGCTGATCGTACCGGTAGCGCGGCAGCGTCCATCGCATCCAGATATAGAAGAAGAGCAGCGCGAAGACCTTGACGAGGAACCAGATCCAGCCGAGCCACTCCGGCAGGAACGGGCCGTGCCAGCCGCCGAGGAACAACGACACCGCGACGGCCGAGACCGTCGCCATGTTCACGTACTCCGCGAGAAAGAACAGCGCAAAGCTCATCGAGCTGTACTCGGTGTGGTAGCCGGCGACCAGCTCCTGCTCTGCTTCCGGGAAGTCGAACGGCGCGCGGTTCGTCTCGGCGACGCCCGCAATCATGAAGACCAGGAACCCGACCGGCTGGATGAAGACGTACCACTTCGGGATCACGTAGAACCAGTAGCCCGCCTGGTCGTTGACGATCTCCCGCAGCGACAGCGATCCGGCCATGACAACGATGGCCGCGAGGCCGAGGCCGTACGAGAGCTCGTAGCTGATCATCTGCGCGGCCGAGCGAAGGCCGCCGAGCATCGAGTACTTGCTGTTGGAGGCCCAGCCGGCGAGCACGATCCCGTAGACGCCCATCGAGGTGATCGCGAAGATCACGAGCATCGCGACGTTGACGTCGGTGACCTGCAGCGGCAGCGGCTCGCGCAGCAGGCCGAACAGCGTGGTCTCGGAGCCGAAGGGCACGACCGAGAACGCGGCGAACGCCGCGACCGCCGAGAGCACGGGCGCGAGATAGAAGAGCCACTTGTCGGCCCCTTTGGGCCGCAGCTCCTCCTTCATGATCAGCTTGAGGATGTCGGCGAGCGGCTGCAGCAGGCCGCGCGGGCCGACGAGCCAGGGGCCGTATCGCTGCTGGATCAGCGCCGCGACCTTGCGCTCCATGTAGACGAGCACCGCGGCCGTGATCTGCAGCAGCAGGAACACGCCGCCGATCAGGACGAGGTGCGCGATCAAGGTGCGATTCTGGTCGATCCAGCCGATCACCGAGTCCATCATGCGTGCGCGTGGGCCGCGTGGCCGGCCGCTCTCCAGTCAGCGTGATAGGGGCACTTGCCCTGCTTCACGTGCTCTTCGTATTCGTGCCGGAACGTCTTGATCGTCGTGAGCACGGGCGTCGCCGCCGCGTCGCCGAAGGCGCAGAGGGTCTTGCCGGCGATGTTGTTGCCGACGCTCATCAGCAGGTCGATGTCGCGCATCTCCCCTTCGCCGTGCTCGATCTTCTTGAGCAGCTTGAGGAGCCAGTCGGTGCCTTCACGGCAGGGCGTGCACTTGCCGCACGACTCGTGCTGGTAGAAGTGCAGGAGATTCTCCGCCGCCCACACCATGCACGTCGTCTCGTCCATGACGATGATGCCGGCGGAGCCGAGCATCGAGCCGGCCGCGGCGACGCCGTCGAAGCTGGCGGGAATGTCGAGCTGATCGGGCAGCAGCACCGGCACGGAGGAGCCGCCGGGAATGACGCACTTCAGCTTTCTGCCGCCGCGAATGCCGCCCGCGTACTTCGGGTCGTAGATCAGCTCGCGCAGCGTCGTGTGCATCGTCGTCTCGAACGTGCCGGGGCGCTCGACGTGGCCGCTGACGCAGAACAGTTTCGGGCCGCCGTTCTTCTCGGGGCCCATGCCCGAGAACCAGGCGGCGCCGTTCTTCACGATGAGGGGAACGTTGCAGAGCGTCTCGACGTTGTTGACGGCGCTCGGCGAGTTCCAGAGGCCGGCGACGGCCGGAAACGGCGGCTTGATGCGCGGCTGCGCGCGCTTGCCCTCGAGCGATTCAAGCAGCGCCGTTTCCTCGCCGGCTTCGTACGCGCCCGCGCCGCGGAACACGTAGACCTCGCACTCGAAGCCGGTGCCCAGGATGTTCTTGCCGACGAAGCCCGCCTTGCGCGCGGCCTCGATTTCCTGCTCGAGACGCTGCTGGACGTGGAAGAACTCGCCGCGGATATAGATGTAGGCGGCTTTCGCGCCGATCGCGTGGCAGGCGATGAGACAGCCTTCGATCAGCAGGTGCGGATTGCGCTCCATGAGCACGTGATCCTTGAACGTGCCTGGCTCGCTCTCGTCCGCGTTGCAGCAGATGTATTTCGGCTTGGGCGAGTCCTTCTGCACGAACTGCCACTTCATGCCGGTCGGGAATCCGGCGCCGCCGCGGCCGCGCAGGCCCGACTTCTTCACTTCCTCGATGACATCGGCCGGCGTCATGGCGAGCGCCTTCTTGAGCGCCTGATAGCCGTCCTGGCGCTTCTGGTAGAAGTCGATCGTGTAGCCGTCGCGCTCGTCGACGAACGTCGTGAGCAGGCGTTCCATCAGCGTGCCTCTCCGGAAGGGGTTCCGGGACGTCCGGAGCGGGCGTGGAGCGCGGGATCGGCGCCCGAGGTGAGGCGCTTCTCGATGTCGAGATAGCAGCCGGTGAGCGAGGCCGCGCCCTTCGCGCGGAGCCCGTCGACGAAGGCCCCGGCGTCCCCGGGCTGCATGCGCTCGTGCCAGTCGTCATTGACCATCACGACCGGCGCGCGGTCGCACGCGCCGAGACACTCGACCTCGATCACGGTGAAATCGCCGGTGGCGTCGGTCTCGCCCGGCTTGACGCCCAGCGTCTCGCAGAGCGCTTCGGTCACGCGCCCGGCCCCCATCAGCGCGCACGAGAGCGTGCGGCACACCTGGACCATGTACTTGCCGACCGGCCGCGTGTAGAACATCGTGTAGAACGCGACGTTCTCCTCGACTTCCGCGCGCGAGCAGCCGATCACTTCGGCGACGTGCGCCATCGCGTTGCCGGTGAGGTGCCCCTGCTGCTCCTGCGCGAGGTAGAGCGCGGCGAGCATGGCCGACCGGCGGTGCTCGGGCGGATACTGCGCGGCGCGCGTCTCGAGCTCCGCGCGGCGCTCGGGCGTGAACACGAATGCCGGCCCGTCTTCCGGCACGGCGCGCTCGGACTTGTGATGTCCGGCGCCATAGTCCATCAGTGGATGAAAGCTCACCGGTCCACATCTCCCATGACGACGTCGGTCGAGCCGATCACCGCGATGACATCGGCAATCAGTCCGCCGACGATCATTTTGTCGAGCGCCTGGCACGCATAGAACGAGGGCGCGCGCGACTTCACCCGCACGGGCCTGTTCGATCCGTCCGAGACGATATAGAAGCCATGCTCGCCGCGCGGGCCCTCGATCGGCACGTAGGCCTCCCCCTTCGGCACGGTGAAGCCCTGTGAGTAGATGAGGAAGTGCTGGATGAGCGCTTCCATCTCCGTATAGACGCGATCCTTGGGCGGCGGCACGATGCGGTAGTCGGCGCAGTCGTACGGGCCGGACGGCGTGATGCGCTCGAGCGCCTGCCGGCAGATGCGCACGCTCTGGCGCATCTCGGCCATCTTGACGAGATAGCGATCGTAGACGTCACCCTCGGTGGCGACCGGCACGTCGAAGTCGAACGTGTCGTACTTCAGGTACGGGAACACCTTGCGCACGTCGTAGGGAATGCCGGCGGCGCGCGCGATTGGGCCGACCAGCGACCAGGCGAGCGTGTCTTCCTTCGAGAGCTTGCCGACACCCTTCGTGCGCTTGATCCAGATCGGGTTCTTCGTGAGCAGCTTCTCGTACTCGTCGAGCTTCGGCGAGAACCTGTCGAGGAAGTCGGAGACCGTGCGCTTGAAGTCGCGCGGGAGATCCTCGCGGAGGCCGCCGACGCGCAGGTAGCTCGGGAACAGCCGGAAGCCGGCGATCATCTCGTTGATGTTGAGGAGCTGCTCGCGCTCGCGGAACGCGTAGAGCATCACCGTGATGGAGCCCACTTCCATGGCGTGCGTGCCCATCCACACCAGGTGGCTGCTGATGCGATTGAGCTCCGCGATCAGCACGCGGATCCACGTCACGCGATCGGGCAGCTCGATGGCGAGCAGCTTCTCGACCGACAGGCAGAACCCGAGGCTGTTGGACTGCGGGCCGAGGTAATCCATACGCTCGACGAGCGGGATTACCTGCTGCCACTTCTTCGCCTCGCAGGTCTTCTCGATACCGGTGTGCAGGAAGCCGATCGTCGGCTGGGCGCTGACGATCGTTTCGCCGTCGAGCTCGATGATCAGGTTCAGCACGCCGTGCGTGCTGGGGTGCTGCGGCCCCATGTTGACGGTGATCGTCTCTGATCGCAGTTCAGACATGTCGATCCCCGCCTATTCCTTGTGCGCCGCGCGCGCGGCCTGCGCGCGTGCCGCCTCGACGTTCTTCGCGAACTGCTCCGGCGTGAGATCGATCGCCCACGGGATGTGTCCGCTCTTGCGGATCTGCACGGGGTAGTCCTTGCGCAGCGGATACCCGTCCCAGTCGGCAGGCATGAGGATGCGGCGCAGATCGGGATGGTTCTCGAAGGCGATGCCGAACAGATCGAAAATCTCGCGCTCGGGCCACGCGGCCGCGGGCCACACGCTCGAGACGGTGTCGACGCGCGGCAGCTCGCCGGCGGCCCCTTCGGCAACCGTGGGGCCGGGCACGCGCGTCTTCAGCCGCAGCCGGCGCGCCACGGGCGTGGTGCCCGCCTGCGCGAACGCCGGGCCGAGCGCGACGAGCAGGTAGACAATCTCGAAGCGCGGCTCGTCGGGCAGCAGGTCGACGCCAATCACGTCCGACAGAAAGGCGAACTGCATCGCCGGGTCGTCGCGCAGAAAGCGGCAGACCTCGACGATCGCGCCGCGATCGACGAGCACGGTTTCCATGTCGACAGAGGGCACGGCGCGGGCGTCTGCGCCTGGCAGGGCCGTCTGCAATCGCTCGAGAATTGTGTCCATCGCCTAGGCCGACATCCGCTGACGGTCGATCTTCTTCTGGAGCTGCACGATACCGTAGATCAGCGCCTCGGGACGCGGCGGGCAGCCGGGCACGAAGACGTCGACGGGGACGATCTCGTCGACGCCCTGCACGATCGCATAGTTGTCGAACACGCCGCCGGCCGACGCGCACGCGCCCATCGAAATCACCCACTTCGGCTCGGGCATCTGATCGTAGATACGCCGGAGCACAGGGGCCATCTTTCGCGAGAGCCGTCCGGCAACGATCATGAGGTCGGCCTGACGCGGCGAACCGCGAAACACCTCGGCGCCGAAGCGCGCGATGTCGTAGCGGCCGCAGCTCATCGCCATCATCTCGATCGCGCAGCACGCCAGCCCGAACGTGACCGGCCAGATCGCCGAGCGCCGCGCCCACTGCACCATCTTCTCGACGGACGTGGTCATGACCGGAAGTTCGTGTAAATCGTTGCCCATCTCTTCAGTCTTTCGTCTTCAGTCTTCAGTCCTGAGCCTGGCGCCCCAGTCGAAGACGCCCTTGCGCCAGACATAGACGTAGCCCGAGAACAGCAGCGCGAAGAAAATCACGATCTGGATGAAGCCGGCCCACCGCAGGTCGCCGAGGGCGAGGGCCCAGGGATACAGGAACGCGACCTCGATGTCGAACAGCAGGAAGATCATCGCGACCAGGTAGTACTTGACCGACTGCCGCTCGCGCGCGTCGCCGACGGGCGGCATGCCGCACTCATAGGCCGCGAGCTTCTCCGGGGTCGGCTTCTTCGGCCCGAGGAACTGGGACAGCAGGACGTTCCCGGCCGCAAACGCGAAGCCGAGACCGAGCATGATGAGAATCGGCAGCCAACTGCCCATAAGTGAGGGTCGCTACTCCGTGGTGAAAGGCGGGCTCACGGATTGTGCGCGTGCCGTTTGCGGCGTAGTCGCACTCCGGGCCAAGCAGCTAATGCTATCGGATGGGCCCGAAATCCGTCAATGAATGAGTCCGCGGTCGCCGTGTTACCGTCATAAACACAGATGAACGTCCGTACACTCGCCGCCTCTGCCGCACTCATGACCGTCCTCGGCGCCGCTACCGTGGCCTCGAGCCTGGCTGAGCCGGCTCAGCGCCCCGCGCCGAAGGCGCCGGCCAAGCCCGCCGCCAGGCCCGCCGCACCGGCAGCCGAGGTCAAAGCTCCGTTCGCCGCCGGAGAGACGCTGACATACGACGTCGGATGGTCCACCTACTTCACGGCCGGCACCGCGACCATGCGCGTGCAGGAGCGCCGCGAGCTCGGCGGCGGCCGCGCCGCCTACGTGCTCGTCGCCGAAGGGAAACCGGGCTCGGTCCTTTCGAAGCTGTACGACCTCTACTACAAGGCCGAAACGCAGCTCGACACGCGCTCCATGCAGCCGATCACGTCCTCGGTGTTCTCGAAGGAAGGCACCCGAACGCGCGTCAAGACGACGCATTTCAGGGGGGCGGCGGCGCGCACGGCCGATTACGAAGTGCGGACGACGACCGTCAACAAGCGGCAGCTGAGCGTGCCCCAGTACACCCAGGACGCGCTGGCCGCGATCTACGTGCTGCGCACCCTGCCCTTCAAGGCCCCAGACATGATCCGGATGCCCATCACCACGGGCGGCGAGGTCTACCGCGCGACGATCAATTACGGCGCGCCCGAGGCGGTCAGGACCGGCGCCGGCACCTTCCAGGCCTACAAGCTGTCGATCAGCGCCATCGACACCAAGGGCCAGCCCGCCGCGCGCAGCATGCACGTCTGGTTCTCCAACGACCAGCGGCGCCTCCCGGTGAAGATTGAAGCGGGCCTGCCCGTCGGGGCGTTCACGCTCACGCTCGCCAGTGCGCGATAATCTCCCCGTTTGGCCGAGAAGCGCCTGCAGGATCTGATCGCCCGGCTCGAGCACGAGCGGCTCGAGGCGGACCGCCGCTATAACGACGCGCTGACGGCGCTCGATGCGGCGTCGCGCGCACTGACCGAAGGGGACGAGGTGCCGGGTGCGGGGCCGTCGCCGAACGACTGGTCGGAGTTGCCGCGCCTCAACAGATCCTGGGACATCCTTGCATCCGTGCCCGCCAGACGCGTCACGCAGGTTCTGAGTGCCTTCATCTGGCGGGTCACGGGCCCCGCGCTCGAGCGGCAGCACGCGTTCAATGCCGCGATGGTCAAGCACCTCAATCGCAATGTCGCGGCGCACGATCAGGCGGCGGCGGCCGTGGCCGGCGTGCGCGCCGCCATCGAGCGGGACCACGCCGGGCGCGCGCGGTTCCACGCGGCGCTCATCACGTATCTCCAGACCATCACGGCCTATGTCGACAGCAAGGACCGCGCGCTCGGCGGCGCGGAGCTGCGCGAGCAGATCGTGCTGACGAGCGAGCGCACGATGGCGGTCAAACGGGATGTCGAGAGGCTGTCGGCCCACGGCGCCGAGCGCACAGCAGACGGCACACCCGCCGCCGTGAGTCGCGAGGCGGGCGCCGATTTCTCCTACGTCGGCTTCGAGGATCGCTTTCGCGGATCGCAGGCCGTCATCCGGCAGCGCCTCGAGGACTACGTGCCGCTGTTCGCGGCGGCCGCGCGCGACGGCGTCGCGGACGCACAGCACCCGGTGCTCGACATCGGCTGCGGGCGCGGCGAGCTGCTCGCGCTGCTCGCCGAGGCGGGCGTGCCGGCGCGCGGCATCGACGCCAACGGCGAGATGGCGGCGCTGTGCCTCGAGCGCGGCCTCGCGGCCCAACAGGCCGATGCCCTCTCGCATCTCGAATCCCTCGACGACGCGTCGCTCGGCGGGCTCGTCGCCATCCAGGTCGTTGAGCATCTCGCGCCGGCCTATCTCGCGCGGCTGCTCGACGCCGCGTTCCACAAGCTGCAGCCCGGTGCGCCACTCGTGCTCGAAACGATCAACCCGGCCTGCTGGATGGCGTTTTTCGAAACGTACATCCGCGATCTCACTCACGCGCAACCGATCCATCCCGACACGCTTCGCTTCCTGGTGCAGGCGAGCGGCTTCTCGTCGGTCGACGTCGAGTTCCGATCACCCGTGACGGGAGAGGATCGCCTCGCGCGCATAGACGACTCCCCCGCGCTCGCGGGCGCACCGCCGGCGCTGCGACAGGCCGTTGCCGTCGTCAACTCGCACGCCGACGCGCTCAACGCGCGGCTGTTCAGTTATATGGATTACGCAGTTATCGCGCGGCGATAGGGGACGTGGCGATCATGGCGCCCGGCGGCGGCTGGGCGACGAACGCCCAGTCCTTCAGAATCAACCCGCGCGCCGGCGTGTCGCGCCGCGGCGCGAGCCGATCCACCGACGCCTGCAGCATCATGCGATCCGGCATGCCTTCGGGCACCTTGATATAGAGCTCCTGCCACTGTCGATCGCTCACGACGAAGTGCGCGACCTGCGCATCCCCCTGGTAAATCTTGATACGCACCGGCGCGCGATCGTCGTGCACGATCTGGAACACGAGCCGCAGATAAGCGCCGGGCACGGCGTAGAACACCGCGACACCCTGATGCTGCGTCGTGTAGCGAACGATGCCGTCCGCCGTCTGTACGGGACGCGAGACGCCGTTCAGATAGTCCCAGTTCGCCATCATGGCGCGGTGCGGCGGGCGCAGGTGGCGATAGCCGTACCAGCCGGTCGCCGAGACGAACGCGAATGCCGCCAGGATGACGGCCAGCCAAACCGTCCTGCGCTGCTCGGCTGCGACAAGCCAGCGCGGGCCGGTGATCTCGCCCCCGAGCTTCACCAGCCAGAACGCAAACACCCAGAACGACAGGGCGACGAAAATATTGCGCGACGGCATGCTGATGAGCGACATCAGCACGAGCGACACGATTGCGGCCTTGACGCCCGTCGCTTCGGTGAGCCCTTCGCGTGCGGGGGCGGTTCTCCACACGAAGGCCGCGAACATGGCGCTCCAGATCATCCAGCCGAGCCCACCGAGCAGACCCAGCTCCGCGAGCTGATGCCGGAACCAGTTCTGCGCGTTGTCGAAGTGGGAGCGCGTGCGGCCGTTCGTGACGACATACGCGTAATCCACATAGATCGGCTCGAACGTGCCGGCGCCCACGCCGAGCAGGGGCGAATCCCTGATCATCCGGAGCGATCCGGTACCGAACGGACCGAAGCGGTTCCAGAACTCGAACTCCACGAATTTCTCGATCGATTCGCGATCGTGCCTGGGCAACGACGCGATGGTACGCGAGACTGGATCGGTCTCGAATCGCGCCACCACGCCCAGCACGATCACGAGGCCTGCGACGCCGCCGACGCCGGCGATCAGCTTGCCCGTCCCGATGCGGCCGCGGCCGCCGCGCACCGCGGCGTAGACGGCCAGCGAGATGCCGACCAGCGCCGCCAGCAGCGCCATGCGTGATCCCGTTCCCCACAGCGCCAGCCAGGCCAGTGCCGAGACAGCGATACCGGCAAGAATCTGCAGCCACCCGCCGGCAAGTCCCCACGTCAGGGCCGCCGCGCTCCACAGGCCGAACAACTGACCAGACGCATTGCCGTCGAGCAGTCCTCCCGCGGCTCTCTTGTAGAACGGCCACTGATGGCTGCTCAGGAACTCGATATCGACCGCCCACTGATAGATCGCGAGCGCGCAGCTGACGATCAGGCCCGCGGACAGCGGCAGCAGGATCGCGCGGCGGAACCTCGACGCATCGTCGCGCGCGAACGCCGCGAACATCGCGTCGAACCACAGAATGCCGATGACCTGCGGCAGCACCGACACGAGCATCGTGACGATGATCACGGGCGGCGGACCGCCGAGGCCGCTGTTGGCGAGTGTGAACTCGCCGATGGATGTGGCGATGAAATTCATCTCGCGGAACGCGAGGACCGGCCAGCCGGCCGCAAGGACGAGCGCCCAGAACGCCAGCGGAAGCCGCCACGCGGGCGGGAGGGACCAGCGCGCCGGATGCGCGCTCGCCAGTGCGCCGCCGAGCAGGCCGGCGAGGAAGATGCCGTAGTACGAGAACGTGAAGAACTCGCGCGTCGCGTGATAGATCGCCGGGTAGATGTACGCGGTGATCAGTATGGGCAACCAGCCCCACACGGGTTGCCAGCGCACGCTGAGGAATCCCGCCACGAGCGCGCCAATCGTCAGATACAGCAGCGGCGCCCATTCGCGCGATCCGAGCCACGCCTGAACGAACAGCCCGGCCAGGGTGAAGGCGATGATCAGCAGCTTGGCAATGGCAGCCATCGGATTACCTGACGAGCGCGCCAATGTCGTCCCCTGCCGGGACGGCAGCGTTTACCGCCGTATCGATCGTGCCGTTCGGGCCCGCGGAGATCATCAGTCCGGTTCCTGTCATCATGAGAGACTCGACGTTCAACAAGTAGCATCGGCCCCAGGGATCCTGCGGCCACGCGCCGGCGAACGCGGCGCCTGCGCTCACGGGCGCGCGGACCCAGCCGATGCCGACGCCTTCGCCTCGCGGCAACCGGCCGGGACCGCAGAGGATGCCTTGTGCCCCTGCCTCGGCGATCAGCTCCTGCCGGCGGGTGGCGAGCAGCGGCGCTGCGGCGTCCGCAAGTTCGTAGGCGCGCGCGACGCGCCACTGCGCGAGCATCGTCGCAGCTGCCGGGGGGATGACCGCCGTGAGGGCGATCGCGGCCAGCACCACTCCCACGACGCGCCGTCCTTCGAAGTGCCGCGCCATGTCAGCGTCCCTTCAGCGAGAACATCGTCCGCACCGTGCGAGCGAGGATGCCGATGTCGAACGCCAGCGACTGGTGCTTGACGTAGTACAGGTCGTACTCCAGCTTCACGACGGCATCGTCGACCGAATCGGTGTACGTGTGATTGACCTGCGCCCAGCCAGTGAGCCCTGGCCGTGTCGCGAGACGGGCCCGGTAGAGAGGGACTGCCTTGTCGAGCATCTCGACGAACGCGGGCCGCTCGGGGCGGGGCCCGACCATGCTCATTTCTCCGCGGATTACCGACCAGATGTTCGGCAGCTCGTCGATCCGCGTGCGGCGCAGCACGCGGCCGACGCGCGTCGTGCGCGAATCGCCGACCGGGCTCCACTGCGGCCCCGACCTCTCGGCGTCTTGCCGCATGGTCCGAAACTTCGTAATCCAGAATTCACGGCCGCCGCGGCCAAGGCGGACCTGCCGATAGAACACCGGGCGGCCTGAGTCGACGACGATGGCGGCGGCCACGAACGGGAGCACGACGAGCGTGAACGCGCCCACAGTTACGCCGGCGGCGAGATCGAGCAGCCGCTTCGCGAGCGGCGGCTCCGCGAGGTGCGCCGTGCCGACGAGATTGGTGAGCACCCAGGTCGGACCGAGGTGCTGGACGGGCACGCGGCGGAACGCGTGCTCGTAGAGGTCGCTGAGCGCCGCGACTTCCATTCCCTGCACCTGGCACAGCAGCGCACCCTCCGCAATCGCGGGATCGACGTCGCCCGCGGCGGCCACGACGAGATCGGTGGCCTCGAGCCGGGCGGCTACTCCGAACAGGTCGCTGCCGGTCGTGAGTGGAATGCTCTGCGCATGTGCGTGCGCGCCGACGACGCCGGCGATCTGAATATCGGCGAACGAAGGCCGCTTGAGAATCTCGAGCGCGCTGTCGATCGCCGAGCCCTCACCGACGATGAGCACGCGGCGGCTGCGCCCCTGGCGCGCGATGATCCAGCCGGCGATGAGCCTGGCCGCGAACGACAGCAGCGCGGCGTTCCAGATGAAGTACATCGCCATCAGCCGCGGCAGCACGGCGCTGCCCGAGGCGAAGAACACGGCCAGGTACGCGATGAGAATCGCGGCGGCGCCGCGGGCGATGGCGGCGCGCGTGGCGCGCGAATCGAGGGCGTAGTGTGGATGGCGCGCGTACGAGAGCGCGATTACCCAGATCGGGACCGCGACGAACCAGGTCGCGCGCTCCTCGATGAACGACGCGTTGAAGTCGAAGCCGGACGTGATCGACCACGTCCAGAGCGCAAGGGCCACGGCGATGATCGCCGCCAGCAGATCCGCCACGAGCAGCAGCAGCCGGCGCTCGCTTTGGCGGAATGGCGTCAGCGCGGCCACGGCGTCTCCGTCTCGCTGGCCGGCGTGATGGCCGGCAGCACGAAGGGCAGGATCGCGATCTTCGGCAGCCGCGACACCAGATACAGCATGAGCGCGTAGGCCAGCGCGGTCGGCTCGGGCACATCCCACAGACGGAGCGTCTGCACGGTCAGGATCTGGGAGATGCCCACGGCACCTGGAATCGGCACGACGGCGCCGCCGATCTGCACCGCAATCACCACGACGGCGGCGCTCAGCGCGGGCGCGCCGATGTCGAGCGCGCGCAACACCAGCCATGCGGTGAAGATGGAGCCGGCCATCACGGCCGCGCTCCAGAGGAATGCGCGGCCTGCGATGCGCGGCTCACCGGCGCGGCGAATACCGCGGACGAGCAGATTCGACTGCCGGGAGAGCCATGCGAACACGCGTGCGGGCAGCATACGCGAGACGCGTCCGCCGGCGCTATCGAGAGGCGCGCCCGCGCGCATCAGCGCGGCGCCAATCACCACGAAGGCGAGCGCGATGGCCGCGGCGAGCGACAGCAGTCCCGCATGCGCGAACGGCGGCAGCGCGCCGAGCAGCACCAGCAGAGACGCCGTGACCGCCACGAGCAGCGCGTCGAAGAGCCGCTCGACGGCGACCGATCCGAGCACTTCGGCCGGCGGCACACCCAGCGCGCGGCTGACGGCGCCGATACGCACGGCGTCGCCCAGGCGGAAAGGCATGACGATGTTGGCGACCTGACTGGCGATGACGGCCGAGAACAGCACGGACGTGTGACGCGCGTCGCTCGCGAGCAGGGTGCCCCAGCGCATGACCACGCAACCGACCGTAAGGAAGACAGAGACGGACGCGGCGGCGAGCAATCCGCGATCGGCCCCGGCGAAGGCACGGCCGATCGCCGCGGGATCGACATCGCGAAACGCAATCCAGAAGAGCAGAAGGCCGGCCGAGAGCTTCACCGCCCAGGCGGTGCGGCGGCCCGGGGCGGTCATCAAGCCGGTTTGGGTGGCGGATACAGCAGGCCGTGCCAGAAGCCCGCGCACCACGACAGATGCTGGACCAGCACGGCCGCGAACGCGGGCCCGATCAATTTCATGTCGCGCCGCGTGGCGTGCATCTGCAGCACCGCCGCGGCGATCAGCGCCGGATACATGGCCGCTGCCAGCAGCGGAAGAAAGCTGCTCATCGAGACGGCGAGCAGCGCCGTGATCGCAATCAGCGGCAGGAGCAGCACGGGAAGCACCTGCCGGAGGCGGAGCGCCGCTGGCGATTTCCGCAGCATCTGCATCTTCCAGAATCCGTACCGGAAATACTGACGCCCGAGCGTCTGGAGGGTTGGACGGGCTCCATAGGCGGACCGGATGTCCGTATTGAGGAGCACGGCGAGTCCGGCTTCGCGCACGCGATAGTTGAAATCGTAATCCTCGTTGGCGACCAGGTGCTCGTCATAGCCGCCAACCGCCTCCCATACCGCGCGCGGGTAGCATCCGAAGGGCACGGTGTCGACCGGCTCGATGATGCCGAGCGCGCGTGTCGCGTCGCGATATGCCGCGCATCCGGATCCAATCGGGTGCGACAACACGGCCGCGATTGCCCGGGCCACGTTGGTCGCCGCGCCGGGGGCAACGTCCCACACCCCTCCGACGACGCCGGCTTTTCTGTCGATGAGCGTGCGAATCGAGCGGCTGATGTAGTCGGGACGCGGGCAGGAATGACCGTCGAGGCGCACGATGAACTCGCTGCGCGCGAGCCCGATCCCCTTGTTCATCGCGGCGGCCGGCCCGCGCCCCGGGCCGGTCACGACACGCACCGCCCCGCGGTGGGGGCGGGCGCACCAGGCCCCGACCACGGACACCGTGGCGTCGCTGGATCCGTCATCGACAACGATGATCTCGTCGGGCCACAGATCCTGCTGTTCGATGGCATCGAGTACGGACGCGATCGTCTTAGCTTCGTTGCGGCACGGAAGCACGACGGCGATCGAGCGAGCGTTTCGCGGCCCCTGGGGATTAGCCATGAATTCCGATCTCGAGCCTGTGGACGAGGTAGATCCCAGAGGAGCCGGAACCATCCCTCAGTATAGCTTGCCGGATCGCCCCGGCTGCCGGTGCAGCGGACCCGCCGTTGCCGCCAAGCCCTTCAAAAGTGATGCCCACGCTCCCGCGCTCCACGCGGTCTGCAGCGTGACGAGCGCAGCGGCGCCGAACGGAATGAGGCGCAGATCGCCCGCGCGTCCGGCAGCCTGTGCGGCCCCAATCAGATCGAGCGAAAAATACGCGCTCAGCAACAGGACCGGCACAAGGGCGTGCGTGAGGCCGGCCCACACGGCGAGCGCGGCAAGCCCAGGCGCCAGCAGCAGCGGCAGCAGTTGCCGCAACCGGAGAGACGCCGGGAACTTCCGCAGCATTACAACCTTCCAGAAGCCGTAGCCGAAGTATTGCCGGGCAAGTGCGCTCAGGGTGGGCCTGGCTCTGTAGACGCTGACGATGGCCGGATTCAGGACGACATCGAGGCCTCTGAGCCGGACCCGATGATTGAAGTCATAGTCCTGATTACGGAGCAGCGACTCGTCGAAGCCGCCGACGCTCTCCCAGAGACTTCTGCGAAAGGCGCCAAAAGGCACGGTGTCGACCGTGCTGGGCTCCTGCGACTTGCGCGGATCCCCAGCGCGTCGGTAGGCGGCCCCGCCGGACCCCATCGGATGCGACAGCACCGCGGCAATGCCGTGCGCGGCGGTCGTCGTGGCGCCAGGCTCGATCTGCCAGACACCACCCACCACCCCGACGTTCGGCTGGTTGCCGAGCGTGAGGAGGCACTGCTCAATATAGTTGCGCGCCGGACGGCAGTGTCCGTCGAGACGTACGACGACAGAGGCGCGAGCCGCGGTGATGCCGGTGTTCATCGCCGCACCTGCGCCGCGACCCGAGCCTGTCACGACCGTGATGGGTAAATCAGCATTGGCACTGGCCCACTTGCCGATGACTCCTGCCGTGCCATCCGTCGAGGCGTCATCGACGACGACCGTCTCGTCAGGCCGGCGTCCCTGGGTGAGCAGAGCATCGAGCAGGGCGCAAATGGACTGCGCTTCGTTTCTGCACGGGATGACAACGGCCACCGTAGAAGCTGACGCTCGCGTGGCCATATGGTTACCCGGCCGGTTCAGGATGGTGAGACGACGCGATTGTTTCTGCTCCGGCGCAACTGACTGAGCAGGAAAAAAATGGCGGCCGTTATCAGCAGCGTGGCCAGGAATGCTATGCCGACGGTGAGAACGAAGGACCTGGACGTGAATGGCCTGGAGACAAGGAAGCGCACGGAACTGTATGTCCGGAACAACGCTGGCGCAGGGCGCAACGCGACGGCCGACCATTCGTCGTAGAGGGCGCTGAACTGCTGCGCAAGCGCCTTTCCGTCCCGCACGATCTCCCCGAGCCTCTTGTCGACTTCATCGCCTGGCAACGCTCCGCCGCCAGGACGGCGCAACGCTGTCGCCAGGTGGCCGTAATAGCGCTCCTTCGCGCGGCTCTCAACCGCCTCCGCGTCCGCATCGACCATCGCGCGCGTCATTTCCTGTCTGAAGCGGGTGTCCTCCGCCGACATCTGAAGGAGCCGATCGACGAAACTGCGGTCGATCTGCGGGGTGAGCGTCTGCGCGTCGGTCGACCGCAAAGGTTCGGCAGCGGGTGTCGAGGGTTCCGATGCCTGCGGTCTGCCGGAGTACTCCCGCAACCCCCTGACAAACCGCTCTACTTTCCCTTCGGCGGCGGCGCGCTCCTGGGTGGCGGACGCCAGGGCCTCATCGATCCACGACGACGCTTCGGCGCCGACCCCGCGCCCCGCCATGACCACGAGGGGGCCCAGGCGCGACTCCAGCAGGTCTTCCAGTTTCGATCTGACTTCGGCAAACGTGAGGTTCTGCTCACCGAGACGCACGAGACTTGCGCCGGGCAGCTCTTCGACGGTCCTGACGTTGTTCACGAGGCGGCGAAGTCCAGTGCGAAGCAGGTCCGCGCGAATGAGGCGCGAGGCTTCATCCTGCAGTCCGACTTCCAGAAGGTTCGGCGTCAGAATCTGCACCTGGAGCTTCAGGACGCCGCGTCTGGCTTCACTCTGCTGCGCCCATACGGACAACACTTCGGTGAGGCTCTTCGTGACCAGCTCCCGGGGAACCGATTCGCACTCCTCCGAATGCGCGAACACCAGCCTGTACTGCAGCGGGATGCTCTGGCGTCTCGAATCGTAGTCCTGCAGAATCCGATCACGATCGACAGTGCTCAGGCGGGCGTCCGCGAGCCGTGCCTGCAACTCCGCTTCGAGCGGTGCGTAGGCCGTCGATTGCTGATCGATGAAGAACGCTGTCTTGAAGGCGTCCCGCGAACAGAAGCGCTCGATGCCGTTCGTCTCGAACACCTGATCGAGAACCGAGGACGCCGTCACGTCGGCGGGTCCGAAAGGCAGGCCATTCGGATAGCGGCCGGCCGACGCACCGGCAAAGGTCGGCTGGAACTCGAGCACCGCCGTCCGTGTCGTAGGCTGCCACCAGACGAGATATGCGAACGCCAGCAGGGCTACCAGCGCCGTCACCGCCAGGGTGATGCGCGCAATGCTCCACCAGTGATCGTCGAGAAGTTTCAGGATATCGAAACGAATCTCGTCGTCGCCTACCCCGCGTTTTGAGTGGTCCATTCCAGTTGAGGGATCAGTATATGTCATCGCTATGCCTGGTCGTTGCCCGGCGTGAGCCGGTCAGCGCCTGACAACTTCACCACGACGCCGGGGCCATGATGTGCCGTGACGTCCCGATGCGGCGCGGCGAGCGTGGACGTGGGGATGCAATCATGAAAGAGCCGCACGATACGATCGTGATCGTCGCGGCTCGCGGCTTGCGTGAGCCGCTCGATGATGTCATCGAGGCGATCGTCGGCGGCGGCGGCCGACTCGCGCACGCGCCTGATGTCGCCGAGCACGGTCGGTTCCACGACCGCGCCCTCCTCCCACAGGATCTCGTTGAGTTTCTCGCCTGGCCGCAAGCCGGTGAACACAATGGGCACTTCGCTCGCGTCAAGGCCCGACAAGCGGATCATGTCGGCCGCCATTTCACGGAGGAGAACGGGCTCACCCATATCGAGAACGAACAGTTCGCCGCCCTGGCCGATCCCGCCTGCCTGCAGAATCAGGTGTACCGCCTCAGGAATCGTCATGAAGTAGCGCCTCACTTCGGGGTGAGTCACCGTGACAGGCCCACCCGCGTCGATCTGCGCCTTGAAAATCGGAACGACGCTGCCCCTGCTGCCGAGCACGTTGCCAAAGCGCACGACCACGAATTCCGTGCCGTGCCTGCGCGCCGCGCGCTGCACGATCATCTCCGCCACGCGTTTGGACGCGCCCATGACGTTGCTCGGTGAGGCCGCCTTGTCCGTGGACACCATCACCAGTTTCTGCACGCCGATGGCGATCGCGGCCTCGACGATGTTCCGGGTGCCCACGATGTTGTTGGTGACGGCCTCGGACGCGTTGGCCTCCATGAGGGGCACATGCTTGTGTGCAGCAGCATGAAACACGACGTCTGGCTGTACGGTCCGGAAAATACGGGCGA
>JALYRV010000170.1 GCA_030855205.1 Acidobacteriota bacterium
GTATATGTATCCGGATGCGCCAAAGCTGCTGCATCCCTTCCTCGGCAGCTGTCAGGTGCTAGCGACCAAGAAATGAGCGTGCTCATCATTGCGGAGATTGGGTCAACGCACGACGGCAGCTTCGGCATCGCGCGTCACAGCCAGCGCGCCGCGATCGAGGCGGGCGCGACGGCCGTGAAATTCCAGACCCACATTCCCGATGCGGAGTCGACGCGATCGGCGCCCGCGCCAGCGTTCTTCTCTGGTGAGCCGCGCTTTGAGTATTTTCGTCGCACCGGCTTCTCGGCATCACAATGGGCGTCACTTGCCGCGGAGTGCCGCGAGCTCGGCGCCGAGTTCATCTCCTCGCCCTTCTCCGAGGAGGCGGTCGATTTGCTCGAGCGCACCGGGATCGATCGCTACAAGATCCCGTCCGGGGAGGTGACCAACCTGCCGCTCATCGACGCGGTGGCGCGGACGAGCAAGCCGGTGCTGCTGTCGTCCGGGATGACCTCTTGGGCCGAGGTGGATCGCGCGGTGAACACCGTGCTCGCCCATCACGATCGGCTCGTCGTCATGCAGTGTACGAGCGAGTATCCCTGCCCGTACGAGCAAGTGGGCCTGAACGTCATGATCGAGATGCGCGATCGGTACAACGCGCCGGTTGGCCTGTCCGATCACACGCTGACACCGCACGCAGCGGTAGCCGCCGTCACCCTCGGCGCGTCGGTTATCGAGAAACACTTCACGCTGAGTAAGCAGTTGTACGGCAGCGACGCGAAGCACTCGATGGAGCCGCACGAGTTTGCGGCGATGTGCGACGGCATTCGTGCTGCCGCCATCATGCGCGACGTGCGCGTCGACAAGGACGCGATCGATCGCTTCAAGGACATGCGCCGCGTCTTCCAGAAAAGCATCGTCGCCACCGTCGCGATCCCTCGCGGCACCCTTATCACGCGCGAAATGCTTGGCATCAAGAAACCCGGCACCGGACTGTCGCCCGACCGTCTCAACGACGTGGTCGGCCGCGTCGCCGGCGTCGACCTCGCCGAAGACACGGTTATTTCCCCGGAGGCGGTCGGCCTTCCGTCACGCACATGAGCGCACGCAAGATTCTCGTCTTCGTCGGCAGCCGCGCGAACTACAGCAGCATCCGCACGGCGATGGCGGCCATCCAGGCTCACCCCGATCTCGAACTGCAGACCGTGGTCGGCGCCTCGGCGCTGCTCGATCGCTTCGGCCGCGTCGCGGATCTCGTCGCGCGCGACGGGTTTTCAATCCACGGCAACTTCCACATGATCATCGAAGGGGAGAACCCGACGACCATGGCGAAGTCCACCGGTCTGGGCATGATCGAGATGGCCACGGTGCTCGAGGCGCTAAAGCCTGATTGTGTGCTCGTGGTCGGCGATCGCTTCGAGATCGCGGCGGTGGCCCTCGCCGCTGCATACATGAACATTCGCGTCGCTCACACGATGGGCGGCGAAGTGACGGGCACGATCGACGAGAGTATCCGTCACGCGGTGACGAAGCTCGCGCACGTGCACTTTCCCGCCAACATCGAGAGCGCCGAGCGCATCGTCAAGATGGGCGAGCCCCCCGAGCACGTCTTCACGGTCGGCTGTCCGCGCATCGATCTCGTCGCGGAGATCCTCGAGAAGCCTGACTTGCCCGATTCGTTCTTCGACGTGCATCACGGCGTCGGTCCGAAGTTCGACCTGCGCAAGCCGTTCCTGCTCGTCAGCCAGCATCCGGTGACGACCGAGTACGGCGAGTCCCGCCGGCAGATTGAAGAAACGCTATGGGCGCTCGAAGGGCTCAAGCTACCGACGATCATGCTCTGGCCGAACGTCGACGCCGGTTCGGAAGACATCTCGAAGGGCATTCGCACGTTCCGCGAGCATCACGCGCCCGACTGGCTACACCTCTTCATCAATCTACCGACCGACGCATACGTGCGGCTGATGAACCGGACCGCGTGCCTCATCGGCAATTCGAGCAGCGCCATCCGGGAGGGCGCGTTCATCGGCGTGCCCGCCGTTAACATTGGCACGCGGCAGCACAGCCGGCAGCGCGGCGAGAACGTCATCGACGTCGATCACGAGCGCGCGCAGATCGTCGAGGCCGTGCGCGCGCAGCTATTGCACGGCCGGTACGCGACCGAGCCGATCTATGGAGACGGCCACGCAGGCAAGCGCATCGCCGACGTGCTCGCGGGCGTCGACGTGCCCGTGCAGAAGCGGCTCGCGTACTGATGCGGGAGGTGGTCGGCATTATCCCGGCGCGCGGGGGCTCGAAGGCGATCCCGCGCAAGAATCTCGCGCCGCTCGGAGGACGCAGCTTGCTCGCCTGGACGTGCGTCGCCGCGCGCACGGCATCGTCGCTCACGCGCGTCGTGGTCTCGACCGACGATGAGGAGATTGCGCGCGAGGCGGAGCGCTGCGGCGTCGCGGCGCCGTTCCGGAGGAGTGCCAAGCTCGCCGGCGACGCCGCGCCGACGCTGCCGGTGATCCAGGAAGCCGTGACGTTCCTGGAGCGCAGCGCCACGCGGGTCGAGGCGGTCGTGGTACTGCAGCCGACGTCGCCGTTCCGCCGCGCGGAGCACATCGACGGGGCCGTGCGTCTGTTGTTCGAGACCGGCGCCGACTCGGTGGTCAGCGTCGTCGAGGTCCCCCACCAGTTCAATCCCATGTCGGTAATGCGGATCGATCAGGGCCGGCTGGTGCCTTTTCTCGAAGGGCAGGGCACGGGCACGCTGCGCCGGCAGGACAAGCCAGCGGTCTACGCGCGGAACGGCGCCGCGGTTTATGCGATTCGGCGGGACGTGCTGATGGGCGGGAGTCTGTTCGGACACGATTGCCGCGCGCTCGTGATGTCGGGACGTGATTCGATCGACATCGACGGGCCCGAGGATCTTGCGCTAGCCGAGGCGCTGTTGCATGCGGAGGCCGGCCGTGGGCGTGCGTAACCGCCTGCGCTGGTTCGCGGTGCGCCGACTCGCGGCGATGCCCGATCGCCGTGGGGTGAAGTGGTTGTTGCGCCTGCAGGATCGGCTCTATTACTTCACGCTCGGCGTGATCAAAATCACGGAAGGCGACACCCACCCGCGTCACCGCGTGACGGACGCGCAGCCGTTCTTCCGTGCCCATATTCGTGAGGGCGATTGCGTGCTTGATGTCGGATCGGCGTATGGCCACAACGCCGCGGCCATCGCGGATCTCGCGGGCCACGTCACCGGGATCGAAGTGCGCGCCGAAGCCGTGGAGCGAGCGCAGCGCGAACGGGGACGGCCGAACATCGATTACCGGGTGGGCACGTTCGATGCGCTGAAGCCGGAAGAATCGTTCGACGTCGTGCTTCTTGGCAACGTGCTCGAGCACGTTGCCGACCGCCAGGGTTTTCTGGCGGCGTGCCGCGCGCGCGGGCGGCGCATCATCGTTCGCGTGCCTGCGATCGATCGCGACTGGATGATCCCTTACCGCCAGGAGCTCGGCATGCGGTGGAAGCTGCATGTCGATCACGAGATCGAGTACACCGTCGACACGCTGACCGACGAGCTCACGCGCGCCGGGTTAACCGTCACGAGCTGTTTTAGCAAGTACGGCGCGATTCACGCTGTGGCCGACCGCACCGCATGAACGCGCTCTTCGTCACGCAGGGGCTCAACATCCGCTTCCAGACGGCGCTCGCGGACGCGCTCGGTCCGGCGCTGCCGGTCGAAGCGCGCGGCTTCTACGTCAGCGACTCGTTTTTCCACGACGCCTATCGCGAGGAGCGTCCGTTGTTTGGGTCGGAACCGCACGTGGCCGCGGAGTGGGAGATCATCCGCGAGGCGGGGCGCACGCCGGCCGACGTCGCGTATTTACAGGAGCGCGAGCGCGCTTACGCGAGCGGTCCGCTCTGGGACGCGCTCGTCTGCGATCGTCGCATGATGCAGGGGCGCTGGTGCAAGGAGCGGCAGGACTACAAGCCGCGCTTTTCGCACGACATGTACCTGCGCATCCTGACCGCTGCGCTCCGTAAGATCGAAGCGTTGTTCGATGCCGTGCGGCCCGGCGTCGTGTTCGCGCTCGTGCCCGTGACGTTCGGCGAGTACCTGATCTGGATGGTCGCGCAGGAACGTGGTATTCCCACGCTCTATCTCTATCCGACGAAGGTCCAGAATTACATGTGCTGGATGGACAGCTTCTTCGGCCAGCCTGAGGTGCTCTCGACCGCGTATCACGATTACCGGCGCGGACATCGGGACGAGTGGATCCCGAAAGCGGAGGAGTACATTCGCTCGGTCGAGGGCGGTCCCGTTCGCCACGAGGGGATGGTCGCCATCCCCGGCACCATTAAGGAAACGGAGCCGGGAGCGGAGAGTCCGCTGGGGGCCATCCTGCGTGTTGCGTCGGCCGAAATCCGATACCGCCTTGGTCCGGCGCGCTATGACAACCACGTCACCCCTCCCGCTGCGACGCTCGTACGCCAGCGATTCGTGATGGCGCGCCGACGCGCGGCTGTGACACGCGCGCTCGGTCCGCGCTACCTCAAGCGCGACGATCTCGCGCGCGCGCCGTTCGCGTTCTATCCGCTGCACGCCGAGCCTGAAGTCGCGCTCTCGATACAGGGCAAGCCGTATCAGAATCAGATCGAGACGATGCGCAATATCGCCCGCAGCCTGCCTGCGGGCATGCGGCTCGTGACGAAGGAGCATCCCCGCTCGATCGGCTACCACCCGCCGAGTTATTACGAGAAGCTGCTCGAGATCCCGAACGTGCGCATCGCCGATGCGTTTATCGAATCGCGTCACGTCGTCGCCGCATCGTCACTCGTCGTCAACGTCTGGTCATTCGTCGGCTTTGAGGCGATTCTGCACCGCAAGCCGGTCGTCTCGTTGGGAACGCCGCCCTTCACCATACTGCCGGCGTCGATGATCCGGTACGTAACGGATCTGAACGCACTTCACCGCGAATGCCGCGCCGCCATCGACGAGTACAGTTACGACGCAAGCGCTGTCGCGCACTACGTCGCGGCCTGCATGAAGCAGTCGTTCCCGCTCGATTTCTACGCGACGTATCTGGAAAAGCGCGGTCGCTTCACGACCGATGCCGCCGACGATCGGACGTCGGCCGGATTCGACGCGTTCATCACGTACACCGCCGCGCGGACGCGGGAGGTGTACGCGGCTAGGCCGCCACGTTCGGCGGCGCCCGCATCCTGAAGGAGTTCCCTGTCGTGAGTACACCGGCCAACAAGGCCCCGCGTTTCGAAGACTTTCTGTCCGTCGACGTCAACAAGCTGCGGCCGAACCGCTCCTACGACAAGATGGTGGAGATCCGCGACGTGCGGATGAAAACCTATCTCGGGCCCGACGGAAAGTTGAAGCCGGAGCTCGTCGAAGAGGTGCCGTGTCCGGTGTGCGACAGCCGCGTGTCGACGCCAGAGTTCGAGAAGGAAGGCTTCCAGTTCGTGAAGTGCAGCGACTGTGGGCTTACATACGTGAATCCGGCGCTGAAGGATGAGCACGTCCGTCAGGTGTACAAGCACCAGAGCTACACTGACATCCTCACCGCCCTCTCCGAGCCAAGCGACGTTTATCGCCGCGAGCGCTTCGGCAAGGAGCGCGTCGCGATCGTCAATCGCTTTACCGGACGCAAGCCCGGTGAGCGTGCGCGGCTGCTCGATGTCGGCTGCGCCTCGGGCTTCTTTGTGGCGGCCGCGCAGGACGATGGCTGGGACGCGCACGGGATTGAATCGAACCCGTACATCGCGGAGTTCGCCCGCAAGCAGGGCCTGAACGTCCTCACCGAGACCATCGAAGAGACGTCGCTGCCCGCCGCCAGTTTTCGCGCGGTCTCACTGTTCGAAGTGATCGAGCACGTGACGCAGCCTATGCCTATCCTTCGGAAGGTGCACGACCTGCTCGAGCCGGGCGGCATGATCTTTCTTTATACGCCGAACTTCCACAGCGCCGAGCGTCTGATGCTGGGCAACGCCGCGCACTACATCTGGGGCGCGAACCATCTGACCTACTTCACGGCCGATTCGCTCGCGAGCGCGCTCGACCGCGCCGGCTTCGACGTCGTGCACAGCGAAACGCAGGGACTCGACATCGAGGACGTCATTTGGCACTTCGAGCATCACGGCCAGTACGACATGGCCTTCGCCCGCGCTTTCCGTGACGAGCTGCAGTTTTTGATCAACGCCTCGGGTTGGGGCAAGAACCTTCGAATGTACGCCCGGAAGCGGTAAATGAAGATTGATCGCGTCGACGTGTTTCGTATCCGGACGACGCTTCCGCGCAACTGGCCGAATCCCACGGCGTCGTTCGTCACCGAGGGCGCCATCCTGCTGCGCGTCCGCACCTCCGACGGTCTTGAGGGCTGGGGCGAGCCCAGCCCGTACGGCGCACCGGTTGACGACACGATCGCGGCGCTCGACGGCATGCGCGAGCAGATCGAGGGCCGACCGCTCGAGGCCGTGGGGGCGATCGCGCGGCAGGACGAGGCGCGAGGCGAGCATGCCTACGGCCGCACGCCGTGGACCGCGGCGATCGCCGGATTGTCGCAGGCACTCTGGGATCTGCGCGCGCAGGCGGCCGGCGTGCCGCTGTACCGATTGATCAATCCGGATGCGCCGGCAGATGCGTCCGTTCGCGTGTACGCCAGCGCGGGCATGATTTACGAGAATGGGCCCCGCGAGCAGATCGTCGAGGAAGCGCTCGCCGCGCGCGACGAGGGATACGGCGGTTACAAGTTCCGGCCCTTCTCGCCGCTCGCGACCGGATCGCATTTCGCGCGCGCGGCGGATCCGCCGCCCCTCGACACCCGCGATCTAGTTCGCACGGCGCAGGCGGTTCGAGATGCCGCCGGCCCCGGATTGCAGTTGATGCTCGACGCGGGCTGCCGGTTAACCGATTTGGACGCGGCTGCGGATGTCGGCCGCGCGCTGACCGATCTCGACTTCACCTTCCTCGAGGAGCCGCTCAGACGCGATCCGGCGCTCTATCGTCAGCTGCGCGATCGCGTCGGCGTGCCGATCGCGGGCGGCGAGTGTTTCTTCTCCGCGGCGCATTTTCGCGAGTGGGTCGCCGCCGGCGCTCTCGGCGTGCTGCAGCCCGATGTCAACTTCGCGGGGATCGATGAGGTCATCGCGATTGGCGGTGTCGCCGAGTCGGCTCGATTGCCGATAGCGCTCCACAGCTGGTCCACGGCGATCAGTGCCGCCGCGAATCTCCACCTGGCGGCCGCCATGCCGGCCTGCACGATGCTCGAGTTCAACCGGACGTACAACCCGCTACTGACCGATCTGCTTGAGACCCCGTTGACGCCCGAGGCAGGCCGTCTCCGTGTGCCGGGCGGTCCGGGACTCGGCGTCGGGATCGACGAGCGCCGTCTCGAGCACTTTCGCGCGTGACCGTCTTCTTCGTCCGCAAGCTCAACGACATCGATCACATGGCGCCGGTGATTCACCGGGCCGCGCGCGAGGCGCCCGTGCACGTGATCTGCCTCAGCCCGCGCTTCGATCTCGCGTCCGACTATCGCATGCAGTTTCTGGCATCGACCCAAGGCGTGACCGTGGAGTACCAGTTCGACGCGTACACACCGACGGTGATGCATCGCCTGCTCGCGTGGCTGCTGTGCAGCGCGGGCACGTTTCCCGGCCGCGC
>JALYRV010000171.1 GCA_030855205.1 Acidobacteriota bacterium
CTGTCGGCCCTGCGCGCGGCCTCGCTGATCGCGCTCCTGATCCTCCTGTTGAAACCTGTATGGCTCACGCCGCTGCCTCCAGGTGGCACCGCCGTGGCCGTGCTTGTCGACGCGTCGCGCAGCATGAGCATCGACGACACCGGCGAAACGCGGCTCGCGAGGGCGCGCGCGCTCGTGAGCGATCGCATTCGTCCCGCGCTCGGATCGGATTTCGACGTATCGGTCTTCACGTTCGGCGGGTCGGTCAGCGACGCGCCACTCGCCGAGGCCGCCGCGATCGAGCGGCACAGCGATCTGCGCGGCGCCGTCGCCGAGATCCGCAACCGCTATCGCGATCGCCGGCTTGCCGGCATCGTCCTGCTCTCGGACGGCGCCGACACGGGAGGGCTCGTCGCGTCCTCCGCCGGAGGGCCGCCCGTCTTCGCCGCCGCGGTCGGCGCGGGGGAGCCGCAACTCGATCGCGAAGTCGTGTCGGTGTCGGTCGATGATGAGGCGCAGCTGCAGTCGCTGATGGACCTGACCATCGCGGTGGCCGCGCGGGGCACGTTCGATCCGTTCACGGTGCGTGTGCTCGAGAACGGCCGCGCGGTACACAGCCAGCGCGTGACACCGTCACGCGCCGGCGGCCCGATTCGTCTCGTCGTGCCGGTCGCGCCCCCCCGCGAGCAGCCCGCCGTCTATATCGTCGACGTCGAGCAGCATGCGGACGAGCGCGTGACGACCAACAACCGGCGCTCGGTGCTGGTGCGTCCTGCCGAGAGGCGCCGCACCGTGCTGCTCGTCGAAGGCGCGCCCGGCTTCGAGCACAGCTTTCTGAAGCGCGCGCTGGGCGGCGATCCGGCGCTCGAGGTCGATGCGGTCGTCCGCAAGGGACAGAACGAGGCCGGCGAGCAGACGTTCTACGTGCAGGCCACGAGCGACCGCGCGCCGGCGCTCGGCGCGGGGCTCCCGGCGTCGGCCGCCGATCTGTTCCGGTACGACGCGCTCGTGCTCGCCAACATCGAGGCCGACACGCTGTCGTCCGCGCAGCTCGAGGCCGTCGAGGCGTTCGTCGCGAAGCGCGGAGGAGGCCTGCTCGTGCTCGGCGCGCGGTCGTTCGATCGCAACGGGCTGCGCGACACGCCGATCGAAGCGGCGCTGCCGGTTTCGCTCACCGATCGCGGCGACGCCGTCTCGGCGTCGGCGCGCGGCGACGCCAATCAACTCACGCTGACGTCCGACGGCCTTCTGCATCCGATCATGCGCGTGGCAGGCGACGCAGAAGCGTCGCGCCGGCGATGGCTCCAGACGCCAAGCCTGTCGTCGACCGCGGGTCTTGGCGGCCCGCGCGCGGGCGCTGTCGTGCTGGCGACGGCAGGAGGCGCAGGCGGGCTCGGCCGGCCGCTGGTCGCGGTACAGCGTTACGGCGAAGGCCGGTCGATGATCTTCGGCGGGGAAGCCGCGTGGCGCTGGCGCATGCTGATGCCGGCGGCCGACAGCGTGTACGACAGCTTCTGGCGCCAGTCGTTGCGATGGCTCGGCGGCGCGAGTCCGCGCCCCGTCGAAGTGCACGGTCCGCTCGATGCCATGGCGGGCGAGCCCGTCCAGCTCGGCGTGCGCGTGCGTGACGCGTCGTACACGGCGGCGTCCCCCTCCTCGGTCACCGTCACGGTCGAAGGCCCGGCGGGCGAGCGCGAGACCTCGATGCCGGCGCCGTCGTCGGAGCCCGGTCTCCAATCCGCCGTCTTCACGCCGTCGCAGGACGGCGTGTATCGCGTGACGGCCGAGGTGAAGTGGCCCGACGGCCGCACCGACACCGCAGCATCGTCGGTGCTCGTCGGCGGCGTGGACGCGGAGATGGCGGAACCCTGGCGGCACGACGCGACGCTCGCGCGCATCGCCGAAGAGTCGGGCGGCGCGCTGATCGCCGAAGGGGATCTCGACACGCTGCCCTCACTGCTGCAGAAAGCGGCCGGCGCCCCGGAGCTGCGCGAAAAGGAGCTCTGGCACCATCCGGCCGTGTTCCTGGCGCTCGTCGTGTTTCTGTCGATCGAATGGGCGCTCCGCCGCCGATGGGGGCTGCGCTGATCACGAAGGGCTGTCTCGCTGTCACGCTGCTGGCGGCCGTCCTCGTGCCGCAGGAGGCAATCGCGCAGGAGCGTTTTGCTCTCGTCGTGGAAGGCGCGCCTGGGGAAACGAAGTTCGCCGACCAGCATGCCGTGTGGCGCGAGAAGCTCGCCACGGTCCTGCGGGAGGGCTACAAACTTCAGTCCCACCAGCTGATCGTCCTGGCCGGCACCCCCACTCAACCCGCTCAACCTGCTCAATCTGCACGTATCTCGACCGCCTCCTCGGTGAGAGCGTCATTCGCGCGCATCGCCGCGGCCATGCGGCCTGGGGATCTCGCGCTCATCGTGCTGATCGGGCATGGCACGTTCGATGGGGAAGACGCGAAGTTCAATCTCGTCGGGCCCGATCTGAGCGCGGCCGAATGGAAGGCGCTGCTGCAGACGCTGCCCGGAGAAGTCGTCTTCGTGAACACCGCCGGGGCGAGCTCGCCCTTTCTCAGCGCCGTCGCCGGGCCCCGGCGCGTCGTCATCACCGCAACCGCGCAGCCGGCGCAGCGGTTTCACACCGTCTTCGCCGAGTACTTCATCGAGGGGCTCGCCCAGGGGGATGCCGACATCGATCGCAACGGGCGCTGCTCGGTCTACGAGGCGTTTGCCTACGCATCGCTCCGCGTCCGCCAGCACTACGAGCAGCGCGGACAGCTCGCGACCGAGCGGGCGATGCTCGACGATGATGGGGATGGGCGGGGGAGGGAGGCGGGCGGCGAGGGCAAGGACGGCGAGCGGGCCAGCCTTGCCTATCTGGACGCCGACCGGGCCGCGATCGTGACCGATCCCGACCTGCTGCGCCTGATTCAGCGGCGCGATGCGATCGTTGCCGAGGTCGAGGAGCTCAAAAAGCGCCGTCTGATGATGCAGGCGCCCGAGTACGACGGCCTGCTCGAGCAGCTGCTGATCGACCTGGCCCTGGTCTCCCGCGACATCCGGGCCCGGACGTAGGTCTGTATTCTCCATTCTGTATTCTGTATTCTTCTCCTCACCATGAACTGTCGCTCGTGCGGCACCGAGATCGCCAGCAAGGCCATCATCTGTTTTCGATGCGGCGCATCGACGACTGACCCTGTGCGGAAGCCCTATGTCGCGCCGAAGCGCTCTCCTTTGCCGTTGCTGCTGCCTGGCCTCCTGCTGATGGCTGTGGCCGTTGGCATGGTGCTGCTGGACGTTCCCGAGGGGATGCCTGACACCGCCACCGGGGTGCTGGCGGGCGCCGGGCTGTTCCTCGCGGTCATTTCATTCATCAGGCGACGCTGACGATGCATCTCGAAGTTATCGACGCGCAGGGACGGCGTCAGGTCGACCTCGGCACCTTCACCGGCGACGTGTTCCGCATCGGCCGGCGCGAGGGAAACGACCTGCAACTGACGGGGAGCGAGGTCTCGCGCGATCACGCGGAGATCGCGCGTTCCGGGGAGGACTGGATCCTCAAGGACCGCGCGTCGCGCTACGGCACGTTCGTCAATGGAGACCCGGTCACGCCGGAGCACGTGCTGGCGCCGGGCGACCGCGTCCGGCTCGGGCGAGGCGGCGGCGCGGAGCTGGTCGTCGGCGACGCGCTCGGCACGAACCTCGGATCGTCGGGCACCGGCGGCGTCAACGATCTGCGGCAGGTCGCGGCGCTGCTCGAAGGTCTCCGCGCGCTGGGGTCAGGCCGCATCCTCGACGAGGTTCTCGCACTCGTGCTGGACACGGCCATCGAGATCGCGCGCGCCGATCGCGGATTCATCATGCTCGCCACCGACGCGGGCCATCTCGATTTCAAGCTGGCGCGCGGGCGCGATCGCCACACGCTGAGCGACGCGAGCTTCAACACGAGCCGCAAGATCCCCGAGGAAGTCTTCCGCACGGGCGAGCCGCGTCTGGTGGCGGACCTGCTCGACGGCGATCTTGCGAACGTGCACGCCGGCACCGTCGCGCTCGGCATTCGTCACGTGCTCTGCGTGCCGCTCAATCTGGTGCGCTACGTCGAGAAGTCCGATGCTCACAGCAGCGCGGAAGAGCGGCGCATCGGCGTGCTGTATCTCGACAGCCGCGAGAAGGGGGACCTGCTCTCGACCGCCACGCGATCCGCGCTCGAGACGCTTGCCACCGAAGCGGCCGTCGCCATCGAGAACGCGCGGCTCTACCGGCAGACGATCGAGAAGGCGCGCAGCGATCAGGAGATGAAGATCGCCGCCGAGATCCAGCAGGCGCTCCTGCCCAAGAGCGGCAACACGCTGCCGTTCTGCGATACCGCGGCGGCGACGGTGCCGTGCCGGTCGATCGGCGGCGACTTCTTCGACTGGCTGATGCGCCCAGACGGATCGTTCGCGTTCACGCTGGGCGACGTGGCCGGCAAGGGGCCACCCGCCGCACTGCTCAGCGCGCTGATGCAGGGGCTTTTCACCGCGCAGGCATGGGGCGGCGACGGGCCCGCCGTGTCGGTGACGCGCATCAACGAAGCGCTGTACCGCCGCGGCATCGAATCGCGCTACGCCACGCTGTTTGCCGGCCATCTCGAGCCCGACGGCACACTCATGACGTGCAACGCGGGCCACAACCCGCCGGTCATCGTCTCGCGCACGGGCGTGTCGCGGCTCTGTGAGGGCGGATCGGTCGTCGGGCTGTTCACGAAGGCGGAGTACTGCGAGGAGCGCACGAAGCTCGAAGACGGCGACACGCTCGTGATCTTCAGCGACGGCGTCTCGGAAGCGATGTCGGCGAACGAAGACGAGTTCGGAGACGATCGCCTGATCGAAGTGGTGACGGAAGCGGGCAAGGGGAGCGCGCAGCAGATCGTCGACGGCCTGCTCGAGGCGGTCAAGGCGTTCACCCACGGCGCACCCCAGAACGACGACATCACCATCGTCGTCGTCCGCTACCGCACGCCCGCCGGCACATGAGACGCATCTCGACCCTGGGCCGGCTCCTGCTGTTGATGTGGCTGGTGCTGGGGGCCGCTCTCTGGAACGGCGTGTACGACTACGTCAACAGCCGGGGCTACAAGGAGTACCTCTACCGCAACGCCGAGCTGCGCCTGGGCATCCAGCCGCCGCCCGGGAAGTCGGCCGATCTACGCACGGTGCTCGACGCCGAACGCAAGAACGCAATGCTCCAGGGCACGGTGTGGGCGTTGCTGATCGTGACAGCCGGGTTCAGTACAATCTGGTTGCTTACGAGAATTGAAGAGTGACGATCTGTGATTGATGATTCAATGCAGATCGAAGATTGATGATTGCCAGCATGCTGACCGAAGCCGTGTGCCCATAAATCGTCAATCACGATCGTCACTCTTCAATTGCTTTTATGATCCACCCCCTGATCTACGACTGGAACGACCTCGAGCGTCCCTCCGCGCGGCCGCGCGTGATGCTCGACGATGAGACGCTGCGTGACGGGCTGCAGTCGCCATCGGTGCGCTGTCCCGATATCGACGAGAAGATCCGCATCCTGCATTTGATCGACGCGCTGGGTATCGACACCGCGGACATCGGGCTGCCGGGCGCCGGGCCGCATGTCGTGAAGGACGTCGAGCGGCTGGCGCGTGAGATTGTGGACGCGAAGTTGAGTGTGGCCGCCAACTGTGCCGCGCGCACGCTGATCGCCGACATCGCGCCGATTGCCGAAGTGTCGCAGCGCACGGGCCTGAGAATCGAGGCGTGTACGTTCATCGGCTCGAGTCCCATCCGGCAGTACGCCGAGGACTGGACGCTCGACAAGCTGCAGCGCCTGACCGAGGAGGGCGTGTCCTTCGCGGTGAAGCAGGGGCTTGACGTCATGTACGTCACCGAAGACACCACGCGCGCCGACCCGGCCTCCCTGCGCGCGTTGTATTCGACCGCCATCCGGGCGGGCGCGAAGCGCGTGTGCATTGCCGACACGGTCGGACATTCGACGCCGCACGGGGCCGCTGCCGTCACGCGCTTCATCGCGAGCATCGTCGAGGAGTGCGGGGGAGGGGTCGGCATCGACTGGCATGGCCATCGTGATCGCGACTTCGCCGTGGCGAATTCGCTCGCCTCGATCGACGCCGGGGCGACGCGGGTGCACGGCGCCGGGCTCGGCATCGGCGAGCGCGTGGGCAACACGCCGATGGACACGCTGCTCGTGAATCTGGTGCTCATGGGCTACATCGAGCGCGATCTCTCGCGCCTTGGCGAGTATGTGAGGGAAGTGTCGGAGGCCTGCGGCGTGCCCGTGCCCGCCAACTATCCTGTGGTCGGCCGCGACGCCTTCCGGACGGCAACGGGTGTGCACGCCGCGGCCGTTATCAAGGCATTCAAGAAGAACGACCCTGCCTTGATCGACGCCGTGTACTCCGGCGTCCCTGCCAGCATGGTCGGCCGGACGCAGGAAATCGAGATAGGGCCGATGTCCGGGAAGTCCAACGTCGTCTACTGGCTCGAGTCGCGCGGGCTCGAAGCGGGAGAGGAGCGCGTGGAGCGCATCTTCGACAGGGCGAAGAAGTCGTCGACCGTGCTCAGCGAAGAGGAAGTCAGGAAAGCACTCTAGTCGACTAGCAGGGCTGAAGCGGCGCCACGTCCAATGCCGCTGCTAGCGTCCGGCGGCGAGCCGTTTCTCTACGTCGGGCAGCGCGGCGACGACGACGTCGCCGACGATCTTGAGAGAGCGGGCGTCGGTCTTGTCGAGCGTGTCTTCGGCCGTGTGCCAGGCGGGGTAGTCGAGGTCGATCAGGTCGATGGACGGCACGCCCGCGTTCATGAACGGGATGTGATCGTCTTCGACGGCCGTCATGTCGGCCACGAAGGTGCGGGTGTGGCCGAGGCGTCCGGCCGCGCGCCAGAAGATGTCGTTGAGCCAGCGCGTGGAGTTGGTGTCCTGCCGCAGCTGCACGTTGCGCTCGCCGATCATGTCGAGCAGGATCATCGCCTTCACCGTCGTCAGACTGCCGGCCTTCTTCGCCGCGTCGACGTAGTGCCGGCTGCCCCAGGTGTTGCCGCTGTTCCAGTCCCCCCAGGCTTCCTCGCCGTCGAAGAACACCAGCTCGTAGGTGAATTCCCGCGGGCGATTCTTCAGCACGCGCGCGAGCTCGATGAGCAGGGCCGTGCTGGAGCCGCCGTCGTTGGCGCCGACGAACACGAAGCCGGTGTCCGGCTTCGTGTCGTAGTGGCCCGTGATGAGGATGCGGTCGGCGCGCTTGCCGGGCAGCGTGACGATCAGGTTCGACATCGCAACCTGTCCCACGGGTGTGGTGGCCATGAACGTCTGTTCCTGCACCGTCAGGCCGATCGCGCTCATCTCACGCGTGACGTACGCGCGCGTCTGGCGGATGCCGGGTGAGCCGGCCGAGCGGGGGCCGATGGCGACAATCTGTTTCAGATCGTTGAAGGCGCGGTCGCCGTCGACCTCGGTCGCGGTCCCGGCCTGAGACGGCGCCGGCGCGGCGGGTCCGGCCGCCTGTTCCGGCACGCGCGGGGAGGCCTCCGCGCAGGCGACGGCTGACAGCAGGGCGAGCGCGAAGACTTTGTTCATTTGCGTTTGTCCCGTGACACGTAGTCGCGCCGCTGGGCGCCGGTGTAGATC
>JALYRV010000023.1:0-3432 GCA_030855205.1 Acidobacteriota bacterium
TAGACCAGGTGCTGCTGGAGCACACCTTCCGCGTCGCCGGCGCCGGAGACACCCACACCGTCGCCTGGGAAGAAGACCGCTTCGGCAACCGCGTCGCCCGCGTCTCCGTCCCCAGCGTCGCTAAAGCCGTCACCTTTGAATCCAGCTATCGCGTCGAGCGCGCCTCCGGCCGCGCCGCCCCCGGCCGCCGCAGGATTCCTGCGCAGCCGCGCACTCGCGCTCATCGCCGGCGTGGTCCTCGGCCTCGGCGGTGCGTTCGGGCTCAATGAGATCGCGCTGCGCCGGCAGGTCACGCCCGAGATTGCGCCGCGCGACCTGGTGGTTGGCGGCGCCGGTGCGTTCGCGACGATCGGCGAGGCGCTCCAGCAGGCGCGCGACGGCGACGTCGTCCGGGTCGAGCCGGGCCGGTACGCCGAAGCCCTGGAGCTACGGCGCGACGTCACACTGCTTTCCACCCAGCCTCACGGCGCCGTGCTCACAGTGCCTGCCGGTGAGAAGGCCTGGGCCTCGGTCACAGTGTGGTCGGTGAAGAGCGAACTTCGCGGTTTCCGCATCGTCAACACCGCCTCGGCCGGCCACGTCGGCGTACGCGTGCACACGGGCGACGTCGACATCGACGCGGTCGCGTTCGACGGGCCGCTCGAGATCGGCGTGGATGCCGTCGGCGACGGCAGCCGCGTGACGGTTCGCGGCAGCCGCTTCACCGGCATCACCGGGATCCCGGTCAAGGCTGCGGATCGTACGCACGTGGCGCTTCGGCAGAATCTCTTCCGCGCTCCTGCCGGGAGCAGGGGTCCGGCCGTGTCGGCGCATTCGGCAGCGGGCGTCTCGCTCGATGCCAACGTCTTCATGCACTTCGCCGGCGCGCCGGTCGCGGTTGCCACAGGTGCCGCCGTCATCCTGGATCCTTCGTTCGTGATCGCGCCGCCGGCGCCGGCGAGGCGGCGCGCGCGATGAAGCACGACGTGTTTCCTCTCGGCGACTACGAGCACGGCCCTGCCGACCTGATTGCGGTCGGCAATTTCGGCGTGCTGTACCGCGCGCTGTGGAAGCCGCGCGGCACGCACGTGGCGCTGAAGCAGGTGCCGCGCAAAAGTGAAGGTGGCCGCAAGGTCGAAGCCGAGGAGCGCGGCGCCATGCTGCAGGCGCAGTTCGGCAGCCGGCACACCGGCATCGTGCCGGAAATCCACGAGCACGGCCGCAGCGAGAGCGGCGACTACTACATCGCGATGGAGCTGCTCGACGGAAGCGCGCTGTCGACGTATCTGCGCGAGGAGCACGTCACGCACGAGCACGCCGTTCGCATCGCGAGCTGGATCGCCGGCGACTTCCTCGCGAACCTGCACGGGTTCCATACGGAAGACGGCGGCGATACGGCCGACATGATCGTGTACTCCGACCTGAAACCGGACCACATCTTCGTGATGCGTGACGGCAGTCTGCGCGCGCTCGACTTCGGGATCACCAAGCGCGTGCAGCAGGCGAACACGTCGACGGTCAATCCCTGGGCCAGCGTGCCGTATGCGTCGCCGCGGCGCCTGCGCGAAGGCGTGGTCGATCCCGACTCCGACTTCTGGGCGCTCGGCGTAATCCTCTACGAGATGATCGCCGGCCATCATCTCTACCCGGGCCTGAGCGCGGAGGCGATGTCACGCGCCATCGAGCGCCAGGATCCTCCGGCGCCGCTGCCGGCTTGCGATCCCCGTCTCGCCGCAATCATCCGCAAGCTCCTCGCGCCGCAGCGCCACCAGAGCTATCAGACCGCCGCCGCGATTGCGTCCGATCTCCGCACCCTGCTCGACAACGGGGTGCCAGCCGCGTCCTCCGATCGCATCAGCACGAGCGTGCCGACACTGAAGGTGGGGCCGGGGCGCGAGTGGGCCTCGGCGGCACCGCGCGTGACGGTCTCGACCGATCCGCTCCCCGCGCAGGCCGCTCTGCCCGTGGAGATGATGACTCCACCGCAAGCGGCGCCTCCCGGACGCCTCAAACGCCGCCGGCGGCTGCGCGCCCTGGTGACGATCGGGATCGTCTTCATGCTGGTCTCCGAGGCCGCGGCGTGGATGCGCGCGGAAGCGTTCCGCCGGCGGATCGGCACCATCGAAGCCACCGGCGTGCCGGACCTGCGCGCGGAGCTCGAGAGGATCGAAGGCATGGCACTGTTCGGCATTGCCGTGCCGGTCCGTGTGAACAGGCCGCTCACCGACCGGCTGCTCACGCTCGCCGATCGTCCGATCTTCGACTACCGCACCGAGCTGCCCATCGTCAGCAAGCCGCAGTGGGAGCAGGCGCGCGGGAGTCTCGCGCTCGCGCGGGAGCTCAGGCCGGGCGACGACAGGATCGCGGCCCGCGCGGCGTACGTCGACGCGCAGCTCACGCGCATCGGCGCGGCCGGGCAGCCTGCGCACACCGAGCGCGCGCGCCTCGACGAGGCCGTCAGCGCCTTCAAGGAAGCCGCGCGGCTCGACCCGTCGTTGCCCGATCCGTATCTGGGCCTTGCGCGCATTCACGCGTACGACTTCAAGGATTTCGACGCCCTGATGGACGACCTGCGCCAGGCGCAGCGGCGCGGCTACAGGGAAAGCCGCCGCGAGCGATCGCAGATGGCGGATGCCTACCGCTTCCGCGCGGATCGCGCGCGTGTGCGAGCCCGGAGCATGGAAGGGGAGGAGCGCATGCGCCTGCTCCGCGAATCGGCGGACGACTATGCGATCTGCGCCGAGCGCTTCGAAGAGCTCAGCAACTTCCTGGACTCTGACCGCAACCGCTCCGTCTGCGAGCAGCAGCACGAGCGGATGCGCCTCGAGATCGAGCGTCTCATGTTCAATGCTGAGGACTACCAGTGAGACCGCAGCTGCGCGTCGCGCGCGCGGAGCCGGAACGCCGCACATGGCGCCGCCTTGTGACGGCGCGCGAGCGGCAGGCCGCTCATCTGGAAGGGCTCGGCCTGGCGGCAGCGTTGCTCGTGGTGTTCCTCGCCGGCTGGCTGGCGTACCGCCAGCACGCGCCCGTCTTCGACTCGGCGGCGATCGGCACGGCGTCGGGCACGGTCGCCAACATCAACAGCGTCTCTGGCGCCGAAGCGCTCGCGCCCGTGCTGGCCGGCTTCGATACCGCGGCCGAGCGAGAGCTTGCCGCACGCGCGATCGCGCAGTTGCGCAACGAGCGCGGCGCGCTGACCCACGTCGGCGCGCTGGCCGCCATCCGGGTCTCCGCCGCGGACATCCGCCGCGATCCACGCCTGACGACGTTGCGCGCGCGGCTCGACGGATCGCCAGGGGCCGAGCGCGTGCCCCTGTTCAGCCAGGGGGACATCGCGTTCATCAAACCGTCGGCCGTCGTGCGATCGCCGGGGCAGCACGTTTCGCGCGCGCTCCGTTCGGCGCTTCTCTTCGTCCTCGCGTTCCTGTTCGCCCATCTCGTGCGTCGCGC
>JALYRV010000023.1:3442-12911 GCA_030855205.1 Acidobacteriota bacterium
CGCGCGGCCGGCCGCGCGGGCGATCCGGTCCTGCTGCCGGCGGCTCTGCTCCTCACCGGGCTCAGCGCCGCCGCGATGATCTCGATGCGCGACCCGCTGCGCGACACGGATGCGGCGACGAGCCTCGTCTACGGCGTGGCGGCCGGATGCGCGCTGCTGACGGCGCTGGCATTCGTGGATTTCGAGAACCCGCGGCTCAAGCGGTCGACCGCGCTGCCGCTCGCCGCGGCCGTGCTGCTTTCGGCAGCGCTCCTGATCTTCGGCAGCGGGCCCGGCCAGAGCGGCGCGAAGGTCAACCTCCTCGGGGTGCAGCCAATCGAGGCGATACGACTTCTCGCCGTGCTGGCGCTGGCGTCGTACTTCGGGCGGCGCTGGGAGCTGCTCCGCGAGATCGCGAGTCCCGCTGGCCCGTCACCCGCCATTCGCCGCCGCGTCACGCTGCCGCGCCTGCGCGACGTGCAGCCGCTCGCGATCATCGTCGGCACGCTGCTGGTGTTCTTCGTGCTTCAGAAGGATCTCGGCCCGGCCCTCGTGCTCGGCTCGATCGCGCTCGGTCTGTACGGCGTCGCGCGCGCGCGCGCCGGGCTCGTCGTCGCGGGCTTCGCGGTGCTGGCGGCCGGATTCGCGGCCGGTTATTGGATCGGCATTCCATCGACGGTGGCCAGACGCGTCAGCATCTGGCTCGCTCCGTGGCACAACGGGCTCGTCGGCGGCGATCAGATCGCCCACGCACAGTGGGCGCTGGCGTCGGGCGGCGCGTGGGGTCTTGGCGGCGGGCTCGGCGAAGGACAGTTGATCCCGGCCGGTCATACCGACCTGATCGTGGCCGTCCTGGGCGAGGAGCTCGGGTTCGCCGGACTGATCGCGATCGCCGCCATCCTTGCCATCGCCGTCTGGCGCATCCTGAAGATCGCGGAGCGCGCGCCCGGAGACTACACGGCGTTCCTCGCGCTCGGCTGCGCGCTCTCGCTGGCCGTGCCCGCGTTCGTCATCGTCGGAGGGCTGCTCGGCCTGATGCCGTTAACCGGCGTGGTGACGCCGTTCCTGAGCTACGGCAAGTCGTCGATGATCGCCAACATGGCGGCAATCGCGATCCCGCTCGCGATTGCACGCCGTACCGGGCGCGTGCGCCCGTCGTTTCAGCGGCAGATCCACACCGCGCAGCTCGTGCTGATCGCGGGCGTCGCGATCATCGCAGGGCGCGCGGCGTGGCTGCAGATCGTCCGCGCCGATGCGACGACGCTGCGCCCCAGCCTCGTGCGACAGGCCGACGGCGGCGCGCGCTTTCAATACAACCCGCGGCTGCTGCTCGCGGCGCGCCTGATTCCACGCGGCACGATCTTCGATCGCAACGGCCTGCCGGTCGCGGCCAATGACACCGCCGGCGCGGCTCCCACGCTGCAGCGGCTCGCGGCGCTCGGCGCCGGCAGCGCGACGGCGTGCCCGGCCTCCGCGCCACGCTGCTATCCGCTCGGCAGCGCGGCCTTCCACCTGATCGGCGACGCCGCGCGCGAGACCAACTGGGCAGCGCCGAATACCTCGTTCGTCGAGCGCGATGCCGCCTCGTCACTGCAGGGGTTTGACGACCATCCGAGAACCCTGCGGCTTCGCATGGCCAACGGCGAGACGGCCACCGTGATCGCCCGCGACTACAGCGAGTTGTTGCCGCTGGTGCGCGGCAAGGGTTACGCAGCGCATCCCGACGTGCGGAGGATTCTCGATCGCAACCGCGACGTGCGCATCACGATCGACGCGCCTTTGCAGGCGCTCGTGGCGCGAGCACTCGAGGCGCGCGCGAGAGGCGGATCCGGCCGCGGCGCCGCGGTCGTCATCGATGCCGGCACCGGCGCACTGCTCGCGTCGGCGACATATCCATGGCCAGAGGCGGGGGGATACGCACAGCTCGATCGCGGCGCGACACCGGAGCAGCTGCTCGATCGCGCGCGATACGGGCTCTATCCTCCGGGATCGACGTTCAAGCTGATCACCGCCGCGGCGGCGTTGAGCACGACCGCGCCTGCGCTGCTTCCGTCGTTTCAGTGCGAGCGGCTCGCGGACGGGCGCGTGGGTGCCAACGTGCCGGGCGTCGGCCGTCCGATCCGCGACGATGTGCTCGACCGGGTGCCGCACGGGCATGTCGATCTGCGCCGGGGCATTGTCGTGTCGTGCAACGCGTACTTCGCGCAGCTCGCGATGCTCGTCGGGCCAGGGCCCATCGACGCGATGGCGCGCACCGCCGGGATTCAGGCGGCGTCGGACCCGGCTCTCGCGAACCTGCGCCGCACGCTGCCTTTCGCCGGCTACGGCCAGGGTGAAGTCGTGGCCAGCCCGTTGCGCATGGCGCGCGCGGTGGCGGCGATCGCGGGCACCGGATCCCTGCGCGAGGCGCCGCTCGTGCAGACGGGTGGGCAGACCGGCACCGTGGTCCCGTGGCTGAAGGCGTCCGACGCGGCCATGCTGCGCTCGGCCATGCGGGACGTTGTCGTCTCCGGCACGGGTCGCGCGCTCGCGGGACACCCGGCGGCCATCGCCGGCAAGACCGGCACGGCGGAGGTCGGCGGCGCGCCGTCACATTCGTGGTTCGTGGGTTTCGCGCCATCCGGCTCCGAGGGCACGCGCATCGCGTTTGCGGTCGTCCTGGAGAATGCGGGCTATGGCGGGCGCGCCGCCGCGTCGCTCGCCGGTGACATCGTGACGGCCGCGCGCACGTCAGGAATAATTCGATGAAAGAGTTTCTCGAGAACAGCCGTCAGTTCGTGCACACCGTGGCGGCGCGCGTCGGCCGCGCCATCAACCCGCCACTGACCGGTGACGCGGCGCCACTCGATCTGCAGCACGCGATTCTCGAAGCGATCGAGGCGCGCACGCAGCCCGTCGGCGGCGGACGGCGTGAGATGCCCGACAACTACGTGAAGGTGCGCGTGGTCGCGAAGGACGCGGCCACGGAGCGCGCGATGCAGCTCGTACTGTCGAACGTGCGGGCGCTCGCGAGCGCCCGTCTGCGCGAGCTGCAGTGCGAGGTCGCGCCGGCGTTCCGCATCGATGTCGCCTACGTCCGCCGCCGGCCCGCCGGCTGGCACGCCGATCAGCCGATGGCAATCGAGTTCGAGGCGGACGCGCCGTCAGGCGCGGGCCGTCCGGCCCCGGTAACGCCGTCGCCTGGTCACGCGCAGCCGGAACTCGTGCTCACGATCCTCAAAGGCCGCGCGTCCGAGGCCACGTATGCGCTGCGCGAACCGGCCGTCCGGATCGGCCGGTCCTCCGCTCCGGTGGACGATCGCGGCCGCGCGCGCCATAACCACGTCGCGTTCAGCGACGGCGAAGACGCGCACAGCCGCACCGTCGGCCGCGGCCACTGCGAGATCCGCTACGACCACGCGACGCGCGAATACCGCATCTTCGACGAGCGCAGCGCCAACGGCACGCGGATCGTCCGGCAGGGGGAGGTCATCGACGTACCGCCCAGCGACCCTTTCGGCATCGCCATCCGGACCGGCGACGAGCTGCAGTTCGGCACCGCCGCCGTGGGGGTGGAGATTGGCGACTAAGGGCAGTCGCCCCGGCGACTATTTCGGCCCGTAGTGCGCGCGCACGACGCGTCCGGATCCCGCGCTCGCCGTCGTCACCACGAACATCCGATCGTAGCTGTCGTGCGCAATCGCGCCGACATCCACGCCGCTGAATCCCTGCACGAGCGCCGGCACCGTGTTGCTGTGCCCGACGATGACGACCGTGCCACCGGCGTATTTGGCGAGCACCTGCTGAACGAGCTGCTTGACGTAGCCGTCGACGGGCCCTTCGACCGGGACCTTGATGAGCGGGGCCTTCAGCGCGGTGGCGAGCGGCTCGCCTGTCATTGCGGTGCGCTGATACTGCGTGGTGATCACGGCATTCACTTCCGCGTGCTCGAGCGCCTGGCTGAGCGCCCGGGCGCGCGCGAGTCCGGCCTCGCTGAGGCCGGGATCGGTGCCGGCATTGGCGATGGCCTCCGCGTGCCGCACGAGCACGATGGTCGTGGTAAGCGGCGACTGCGCCTGCGGCGATGCGAGGGTGACGGCAATCGCCGAGAGCGCGATGAGAAGCAGACGGGGCATCATGTGGGTCCTTTCCTGATCGGTTCCAGTCTTGGCGGGCGCGCGCCGTGGCGGACGGCGCCTGCCACCGGCACATAGTCGAGCTCCTCGGAGGACGCCGCCGCCCGCAGCATGAGCCCCCCGCGGCTCATGTCTCCCCTGCCGACGAAGGCGGAAGGAAACAGCAGCCGGCCGCCAAAGATATCCTCGAGCACATCGACGTATTTTCCGGACGCGATGCTGCCGAGCAGCACGACGTCGGTCTCTCCGCCAATCTGCTCGAGCAGCGCGGCGGCGGTGCGTTCGAGCGGACGCCGGTACTTCGGGTTCGCGGCATCGATGTCCACGGAGGCAAAGGCACGGATGGCCGCCGACGTGATCCGCGTGTCGGCCTCACGCAGCCCGGCACCGGCCGTAATCACGAGCACACCGGAACCGGCATCGCGCGGCGGCCGCGCAAATGCGCGTGCGTAGGCGAGTTTGCCGCGAAAGTAGAGCCCGCTCAGGAACTGGAAGATCTCGCCGATCGGTTCCGCGTGGCCGTCACGCAGCCGCACCGCCAGATCGAACTTCGCGCGCGGCGACAGCAGCTGCGCGGCGCGGCGGCCGGAGCAGGATGCCGGCGAGAGGACAAAGACCCGGCTCACCTGCTCAACCTGCTCACCCTTGCTAGTCGAGCGCCCAATCCAGCAGCACCGATCCAACCGTGAAGCCGGCGCCGACCGACGCAAGCAGCACCTTGTCACCGCGCTTGACCCGTCCCTCGCGCCGCGCGTCGGCGAGCGCGAGCGGAATGGTGCCGGCCGTCGTGTTGCCGTACATCTCGAGGTTGATGACGACCTTCTCCTGCGGCCAGCCGAGACGATCGGCCGCCGCCTGGATGATGCGGCGGTTGGCCTGGTGCGACACGAACAGGTCCACTTCGGAGGCGTCCACGTTGGCCTCGGCGAGCACGCGCGTCGCGATCTCCTGCGTCTTGCGGACCGCGAACTTGAAGACCGCGGCGCCGTCCTGCTTCACGTAGTGCATGCGCTGGTCAACGGTCTCGTGCGATGCCGGGCGCAGCGATCCGCCCGCGGGCATGCACAGGGAGGGGCCGCCGTGTCCGTCGATCTCGTGCGCGAAGCTGAGAATCGCCGGCTCATCGTCGGCCGCTGGAGTCAGCACGACCGCGCCGGCGCCGTCGCCAAACAGCACACACGTCGTGCGATCGGTGTAGTCGATGATGCTCGACATGACGTCGGCGCCCACGGCAATCGCACAGTCGGTCGAGCCGCCGGCCACCATGTGGTACGCCGTCGTGAGCGCGTACGTGAAGCCGGAGCACGCCGCGCCGAGGTCGAAGCCCCACGCGTTGACGGCGCCGATCTTGGCCTGCAGCAGGCACGCGGTGCTCGGAAACATCATGTCGGGCGTCGTCGTGCCGACCACGATGAAGCCGACCTGCTCGGGGGTGACACCAGCCTCGGCCATGGCGATCAGCGACGCTTCCTTCGCGAGATCCGACGACCCGACGCCGGGGTCGACGATGTGGCGCTGGTGGATGCCGGTGCGCTGCAGGATCCATTCGTTATTGGTGTCGACGAGCTTCTCGAGATCGGCGTTGGTCAGGAGCTTGGGCGGCACGTACGTGCCGAGTCCCGCAATCTTGACGCGCCGCATGTTCTTCACCACAGACGTTCCTTCCCTGGAGATTTCAAGCCGAAATACTCGTACGCGCGCGGCGTGGCCACGCGGCCCCGCGGCGTGCGATCGATGAAACCGATCTGGATCAGATACGGCTCGTAGATGTCTTCGATGGCATCGCGCTCTTCGCTGATCGCGGCGGCAATCGTATTGACGCCGACGGGTCCGCCGCCGAACTTGTCGATGATCGTGCGCAGCAGCCGCCGGTCGACCTCGTCGAACCCGTGCTCGTCGACTTCGAGCAGTTTCAGGGCCGCCAGCGCGACGTCACGCGTGATGCGGCCGTCGGCACGCACCTGCGCGTAGTCCCGCACGCGCCGCAGCAGCCGGTTGGCGATGCGCGGCGTGCCGCGCGACCGCCGGGCGATCTCCGCCGACGCGTCGGTGTCGGTGTCCACCGCCAGGATGCGCGCCGATCGGCGGACGATCTCTTCGAGATCCGACACTTCGTAGAAGTCGAGGCGGTGCGTGATGCCGAAGCGCGAGCGCAGCGGCGCGGTCAGCAGCCCCGCCCGCGTCGTGGCGCCGATGAGCGTGAACTTCTGGAGCGGCACCTTGACCGACCGCGCGCCAGGACCCTGCCCGATCACGATGTCGAGCTCGTAGTCCTCCATCGCGGGATAGAGGATCTCCTCGATGGTCGGCGGCATGCGGTGCACCTCGTCGATGAAGAGCACCTCGTGTTCCTGGAGGTTCGTGAGCATGGCGGCGAGATCGCCCGGCTTCTCGAGTACGGGGCCGGACGTCGCGCGCACCGGCACGCCGAGCTCGTTGCCGATCACCTGCGCGAGCGTGGTCTTGCCAAGGCCGGGGGGGCCGTAGAGCAGCACGTGGTCGAGCGCCTCGCCGCGCTGGCGCGCCGCCGCGATCGAGACCTGCAGGTTTTCGCGGATGCGATCCTGCCCGATGTACTCGTTGATGGTGCGCGGCCTCAGGGTCGCGTCGTACTGCGCGTCCTCGTCTTCGCGCGCGGCGCTCACGAGACGATCGGGGTCGATCTCGCTCATTGGCGCGTCAGCTCCCGGAGCGCGGCGCGAAGCGCCGTCTGGAGCGTGTGCGCGGCGCCGGGATCACGCAGCACGGCGTCTGCCGCCTTCTCCGCCGACGGACGCGGATAGCCGAGATTCGACAGGGCCGACAGCAGGTCGGCGCGCACCTGATCACCGGCCGACAGCGGCGCGGCATCGGCGAGGTCGAACGCCTTGGGCAGACGATCCTTGAGCTCGAGACCGATGCGTTCCGCCGTCTTCTTTCCGATGCCAGGGATGCCGGTCAGCCGCGCAATGTCCTGCGTGCGCACCGCGCGCACCAGCTCCGCCGGCTCGATGCCCGACAGTACGGCGAGCGCCAGCTTCGGTCCGATGCCGCTGATCGAGATGAGGCGCGTGAACAGATCGAGCTCGAAGCGCGATCCGAACCCGAACAGCTGCAGCGCGTCTTCGCGCACGTGTGTGTGGATGTGAAGCGTGATCGGTGTCGCGCTGCCGGGCTCGGCCGCGTCGAAATAGGTGGAGAGCGGCACGAGCACTTCGTAGCCCACGCCCCCGACATCGACGATCAGGCGCTGCGGCTGTTTCTCGAGGATCGTGCCCCGCAGGAACGCGATCATCGTCCCGTCGGCGTGCGGAGGGGAGACGGCTCCGCCGGCTTGTAGTCCCTCCACGAGCGTGGGGCGCGCGGCAAATCGCGCGTGAGTTTCGCGACGGGCGACGAGGCGCGGTGCAGGTGGCAGATCGCGACGGCGAGCGCGTCGGCGGCGTCGTGCGGCGACGGCAGCTCCGCCAGGCCGAGCAGCATCTGCACCATGTGCTGCACCTGGCGCTTCTCGGCGCGGCCGTAACCGACCACGGCGAGTTTGATCTCGGCCGGGGCGTACTCGGCGATCGGCACGTTCGCGGAGATCGCCGCGAGCAACGCGACGCCGCGCGCGTGCCCGAGCTTCAGCGCGCTGCGCACGTTCTTGGCGTGAAACAGATCCTCGATGGCGATGCAGTCGGGACGATGCTCGAGAAGCAGCGCGACGAGTTCGCGGTGGATGACGCCGAGCCGCTCGGGAAACGTGGAACCGGCCGGCGCGGAGATCGTGCCGAACGTAATCAGGCGATGCCGGCTGCCGTCGGTCTGCACACAGCCGTAGCCGGTGCGCACGGAGCCGGGATCGATCCCGAAAATTCTCACGCGAGCGAGGCCTCGATCTCCTTCTCGTCGATATCGAAGTTGGCCCAGACGCTCTTGGTGTCGTCGTTGTCCTCGAGGGCTTCCATCAGCTTCAGCATCTGCTGCGCGGCCTTGCCTTCGAGCTTGATGTAGTTCTGCGGCACCATCGCGAGCTGCGCCGAATCGGGCTCGATGCCCATGCCCTTGAGCGCGTCGACGACTTTGTGGAACGACTCGACCGCGGTGACAATCTCCCACGACGCGCCTTCGTCGGCCATGTCGTCGGCGCCGGCCTCGAGCGCGGCGGCCATCAGGGCTTCTTCATTCGACTTCGACTTGTCGACGACGATCATGCCCTTCTTGTCGAACATCCAGCCGACGCTGTTCGCTTCGCCGAGGTTCCCCCCGTGCTTGCCGAGCGTATGCCGGATCTCGCCGACCGTGCGGTTGCGGTTGTCGGTGAGCGTATCGACGAGCACAGCCACACCGCCGGGACCGTAGCCCTCGTAGGTGACCTCGTCATAGATCACGCCTTCTTCTTCACCGGTGCCGCGGCGAATCGCGCGCTTGATGTTGTCGGCCGGCATGTTGACCGACTTCGCGTCGGCGATGATCGTGCGCAGCCGCGGGTTCTTGTCGGGATCCCCGCCGCCGTGCCGTGCGGCAACCGTCAGCTCCTTGATGATGCGCGTGAAGATCTTGCCGCGCTTGGCGTCGGCCGCACCCTTCTTGTGCTTAATCGTGTGCCACTTGGAATGCCCGGACATGGCCGGAAATATATCACGACCTTCCCGGTGCCATGTGCTCGGTACCCCGGTGCTAAGTGCTGGTGCCACAGCGAGTTCCAGTGCACCCCTACCAGGCACCGAGCACTATTTTTTCGTGGCGACGAGTATCCAGACGTCCGCGCGATGGTCCCAGGGTTTGCCGTCGTAATCTCCGAGCGCGGCGTCCATGCGGAAGCCGGCGCGCTCGAGGCGCGCGGCCATCTCCGGAACCGGCAGGGTGCGAAACGTCAGCGAGAACGTACGCACGACGCGGGTACGGCCGCGGCGCTCGGTAAACTCCTGATCGAAGATCGTCAGCCGGCGGCGACGGTCCTGGCTTACTGACTCGACGAGCGAAATCACGGCGCCGTTGCTGCGGCGCCCCTTCAGACTGGGCTTCCGGGAGTACTCGGACCACGCCGGAAGGTCGGGCACCAGGTCTATAGCCAGACGGCCTCCCTTCCTCAGTACGCGCGCGGCCTCAGCCAGCGCCGCATCGAGATCGGCATCGGACGTCAGCGACTGCAGAATTCCGTAGGGCGCGATGACGGCCCCGAAGGCGCGCGACCGGTACGGCAGCGCGCGGATGTCGCCGCGGGCAAAACGGATGGGCAGCCTGGCGCGGCGGAACCGGCGCCGGGCGCGGGCCAGCATGGCCTCCGAGAGATCGATGCCGGCCACCACCTGCGCTTTCGCGCGCGCCGGCGCGGCGGCGACATCGCGCGACAGCGGCACGATCACGCGTCCTGTGCCGGTGCCCAGCTCCAGCGAGCGGCCCGGCGTCGC
>JALYRV010000023.1:12921-24412 GCA_030855205.1 Acidobacteriota bacterium
CCAGAAGGCGATGTCGCGCCGCCCGACGGTGCGCTGATTTTCCCAGTCGTAGAACGCCGCGTACTCGTCCCACCCCTTGCTTCCCGTCGATGTCTTCACGTTTCCTTGATCGTTCCGGTGCGCCGCGCATGACGCACGGCAAGGTTGAACAACAGCAGGCTCGCGGGCACGCCTAGCGCCGCATACGCCGCCAGCGCCGCGATCGGCTGCCACACGCTGGCGAGCGACGCGCCGTCGAGCAGCAGCGGGCGCATAGCCGCGAGCGCCGGCGCGATCGGCGAGATCCACCCCGCGAGGCGGAGCGCGGCCGGTAGCTGCTCGACAGGATAGAACACGCCACCGAGCACGAGGCCGATGACACCCACGAGCCAGAGCAGCGGGTCGCCGCGCTTGAAGACGATCGCGAACGCCGCCGACGCGAGGCCGACGGCCGACGCCGCCGCGAGACCCAGCAGGAAGACGAGCACCGCGCCGGGCACGTTCGCGCGCGACAGCGAAAGGCCGAGCGCGAGCGCGGCCACGACGTGCAGCAGCCCGTCGAGCACGCCACGGAGAATCGGATAGGCCGCCGCGCCGAGCAGCTGCGCCGAGGCCGGCGCCGGCGCGATCACCTGCGCGCGCAGCAACCCGTTCGCGCGCGATCCGCGCACCGCGTACGAGAAACTGACCAGGCACACGCTGAGCGCGGCGTTTACCGCGACGCCTGCAAACAGGAACGGCAGCGGCTCGTAACCCGAAGTGCTCACGGGCCCGATTCCCCGCGAAAACAGGAACACCGCCGCGAACAGCACGAGCCCGTCGGCGATCTCGATCAGGAAAGACAGCCGGTGCGCGAGATCGTCGGCGAAATCCCGCCGCACGTACGCGGCCACGAGCCTCATGGCGGCGCGCCCGCCGCAAACAGATCGGCGAGCGGGCCCTCATGGGGTGCGCCGTCGTACACCAGCCGCCCGCTCTCGAGCACGAGCACGCGATCGCGCGACGCGCGAAGCGCGTCGATCTCGTGCGTGGCGTAGACGACCGCCTCCACCTGCCCGTCCCCGACCAGCGATTCGATCAACGCGCGCAGCTGCTGCCGCGACGCGGGATCGAGCGCGCGCATCGGCTCGTCGAGCAGCAGCACGGCGGGGCGTCCGAGCAGCGATCGCGCAACGGCGAGCTTCTGCTGCATGCCGTCGGAATAGTGCCGCACCTGGCGATCGATGAACGGCGCGAGCGCCAGCGCCGCCACGAGGGCGTCGATCCGCCCGCGCTCACCCGCAAGGCCCGGATGCAGCGCGGCATAGAACGCGAGATTCTCGCGCCCGGTCAGGCGCTCGTGAAACCCCCGCGGACCCGTCATCGTGTACCCCACGGCGCGCCGCACCGCGAGCGTCTCGGCCACGACATCATGCCCGGCCACGCGCACGCGGCCGGCGGTGGGCACCAGGAGCGTGCTCAGCACGTCGAGCAACGAGGTCTTGCCGGCGCCGTTGCGCCCGGCGAGCGCGACGATCTCACCGCGCTCTACGGAGAACGTCACGCCGGCCAGCGCCGGCTCGGGACGGGACCGGAACGCGCGCACGAGATCCGCGACCTCGATGACGCTCACGCCACGTCCTGAAGGACGGCGTCGACGGCGCCGTCGAGATGCGCGATACCGTCGGGATAGGCGAGATGACGCGCGGGCACGGCCGCGGCGAACGCATGCGCGAGATCGAACAGCCGGCGCGACTCGCCGGGATCGGCGATGTCGATGCGGAACAGGTGCGAGAGCACCGAGAGACGAGTCTCGGCAGGTGTCATCACGCGCACGCGCGCGCCCGCCACCGCCGTGTCGCCGACGACGAACAGGCGCACGAGCGGCATGGCCGACGCCGCGATGCGCGCCGCGATCCGCCGCTTCCGCGGCGCTTCGACGCTCGCGTGTGGCGCGCTTCCGGGTATCACCTCGCGCATGTCGTCCCAGAGACGAATGCCGTCAGCGGTCGGCCATGCGGTGGCGGCGCCCCCCCGCATGTCGATCAGCAGCGCATCGTCGGCGACGAGCGCGGCACCGCGGCGGCAGAAGGCCGCGGTCAGCGTGCTCTTGCCGGCACCAGAAGGACCGAGCAGCCCGATCGCGCCGTGCGGCGTTTCGACAGCGCAGGCGTGCAGCACCATGCGCCCGCCGCGACTCACCGCGAGCGGCAGGATTTGATGCAGGAGCAGGTGCGTGAGGGGTGCATCCGCCGGCAGCGCAGCGGCATCGACCGTGATCTCCGTGCCGTCATGCGAGACCACGCAGGTCAGCTCGGGAAACGTGAGCCGGTAGCCCGGTGCGCCCATCTCGATCGCGAGCCACTGCTCGCCTTCGTCGGACGACCATTCATGAAGCGCGGCCCACGACGCGCCGGGCAGGGGGCGATCGACGATGCGAATGTCGGCGGGACCATCTGCCGCTGGCAGACCGGCGAGTGGAATGGCGCTGTCGACGGCAAGATCGCCGAAGCGGCACTGCATGACGGCCTAGATGTGTCCGTAGACCGCGAGCACTTCGGCGACGAAGACCGCGGCGTCGCGCGGGCTGCCGAACAGCTCGGGATGGCGCGCCGCGACGTCGTGCTCGATTGCGGTGACCGTGCGGCGTCCGTCGCACAGGTCGAGCACCGTCTTGCGCGCGCGGCCGCGCGGGGTGAGCGTCGGCACGGCGGTGCCCCTGGTGCGCGCAAGTTCTTCTTCGGTGGGCAGCATCCCCTGCCAGGTGGATTGCGCGACGCGCCCGGATCCATCGGCGCGCTCGATTTCCCAGGAGAGGATCATGTCGGCGGGCAGCAGCCGCAGCGTCATCGACCACTCCGATCCTGCCTCGAGCGCGATCGGCGCGGCGAATGGAAGAAAGGCGGCGCGCCGGTTGATGCGCGTCCCGCTCGACGGCGCATTGGTCATGTGCACGCCGGGAGTCAACTCAGCGTCGAACCAGCCCGCGATACCGTCGGCGAGCGTGCTGCGCGACACGGTCACGCGCGCCCGGCCCGACAGCGGTTCGTCATCCCAGGCGAGCGGGTCGAGCACGATGACGGGCGCGGCGCCGGAAAGCAGCGTGACGTGCGCGGGGTCGACGGGATACCCGGTGTTGGACGCCGTGAGGAACGCTGGCGAGCAGTCGATCCCCGCGGGACGGCCGTTCCAGAAATCGACGCGCGATCGGATCTCGGCGCTCGACGCGAGCGCGGCATGAATGGTGACGGGGCCGGGCATGATGCGCGCGCCGGGCTTCAGATGGCGGCGCCGGGCATCGCGCGCGAACTCCAGCAGGCCCGCCTCGAATCCGAGCCTGCCGATCTGATCGAAGACGAGCACGTCGGCGCGCTCGGGCAGATCGACCGACATGGAATGGCCGGCGAGATGCGTGATGCGATCGGCGTACGGGCTGGCCTTCGCGATCGCGCGCGCGACCTGAATCATGCCGCTGTTGTCGATGGCGTACACGCGGCCCGCTCCGGCCTCGCACGCCATGAGACCGAGCAGGCCGGTGCCGCAGCCGAGGTCGAGGACGACATCGCCGGGGCGGACTGTGGAGTGGATGGCGCGGCGGAGGGCGTCGACGCGCGGGCGATCGCTCAGGTACTCGCGGTGCTCATCGAGCAGCAGGGACATCGGTTACAGGCAGCTTCTCATCCCGCCGGTCTCGGCCATCGATCCCGACCCGGTGCGGGTCAGCTTCGCGAGGTGGCCGTACTCGACGATGGCCGGGACGGTCCATCGGCGCAGCTTCACTGCACCGGCATCCGCCTCGCGTTTTTCCGCATCTTCCGGCTGCTTCATGTGTGACTCCTGACCCTCATCTTGCACCAAACGTCTCTCGCAACCAAGCCTCAACCCCCACGAGGTACCAGAAGTTCATGACCGCATCGGGATCGCCGTCGCGCACCGTCTGCTCGACAATCCGGGCGGAGGCGGCCGCGTCAATCCAGCCCATCTGCGACAGGACGGGCAGCGACAGGTGCGGCGCGATCGCCGGATCACGCGCCGCGCAGATGAGCAGCTGTGTCGGATCGGCCTTGCTGTCGCGCGCTCGAACCTCCGGAGCGAGGCGATCGGCCATGGCGTCGCGCAGGACGGCGCGGTTGCGGCCGCCCGAGATCCTTGCCGTGTCGGGCGTCGCGAACGCGAGCTCGACGAGACGCCGGTCGTAGAACGGGTGGCGCAGATCCACCCCCGCAGCGACGGCATGGCGATCGACGCGCTCGAGCGCGATCGCTTCCTCGCCGCTGTCCAGACGCCATCGCTGCCGGCGCCAGCTCTCGCTCGGGGCGCGCGTCACCTGCGGCCGGCTGCGCTTGCGCTCGAGCAGATGGGTGCGTGCGGCAAACCCTCGGTCGATCCAGGGGGGCGGCGGCAAGGGACGAACGCGCCGCACCGCGCGCCGCGCGGCCGCCGGCACGAGCGGCACGAGGCCATCGCGCACGAAGTTCGGCCAGCTCCAGGCGATTTGTCCCATCGCGGGGCCCGCAGCCCGCCAGGCCGCAACATCGGAGGCGCGCCCCGCGCGCACGAGATCGGCGAGGTGCGCCTTCTCACCCGACCACCACTGATCGCCCCCCATGCCCGTGAGAATCGGTCCGGACGTGTGCGCGCGCAGTGCGTCGTGCAGCACCGACAACAACGGGCCGCCCGACGGATGATCGGGCAGATCGCCGTGCCGCGCGATCGCATCGAGATCGTGACGGGCCGGCGCGATGGGAGGCTCGAGCAGCAACGGCGCGATTCCCCACCGCGCGCAGGTGGCGTCGATCCAGCGCCGCTCGTCCGCTTCGGGCCAGGGCAGCAGATAGGAGCCGGCGATGGGCTCCGCGAAACGATTGGCCGCAACGGTGCCAATCACAGACGACGAATCGAGACCTCCGCTCACATGGACGCCGACCGAGTCGTGTCCGTCGGTGGCCGCGCGCACGGCCTCGTCGAACGCCTCGCGCAGGCGCTCGGCATGCTCGGCGGCCGATCCGTCGTGCTGCCCGGTCGACGGCTCCCAGTAGCGTACGACCCGGGCGCCATTCGTGTCCGCGATGAGCACGTGCCCGGGCGGCACTCGGGAGATCGCCTCATATGCCGTGCCCGCACGATCGACGATGTCGCCCGAGAGCACCTCGGCGAGAAAGCCCTCATTCAGCCGATCGCCCGATTCGACCAGCGCCTGCAGCTCCGACGCGACGCGCACGCCGGACGCGCCGCCGCGGTAATGCAGCGGGCGAATGCCCAGATGATCGCGAACGGCGACGAGCCGCCCCTCTCGCCGATCCGCAATGAGCAGCGTGAACGCGCCTGCGAACTCACGCGCGAACGGCACGCCCCACCGGAGGTACGCCTCGAGCGCGATGTCGGCATCGGCGGTCCCCGACGCAAGGCCGAGGCGCGAGAGCAGCTCGCGGCGGTTGTCGAGGCGGAGGTCTCCGGCGAGGATGGCGTGACCGGCACGGCTGCTGAGCGCGGGATCGCGCCCCGACGCAGCCAGCATCGTCAGCCCCTCGGCGCCGTCGACGCGGCGTCCCGCCGCTCGCACACGCATGCGCGCGAGCATCGTGGCCACCGTGACTCGCGCCAGCTGTTGATCGGCGGCACCGAACACTGCGGCGACGGCGTTCATGCGACGGGAACGAATGCGGGACGGATGCCCGCTTCGATCCGGCAGAGCGGAGCGTACGCACGATCCGGCCCGGCCCCCGCCAGCATCAGCGACCCGTGCTCGAGCCACGCGTGTGCGGCAAACGGATCGGGCGCAACGCCGATGGTCAGACGCGCTTCGAGTCCTTCACGCGACAGCAGTCTGCTGATGACAATGGCGCGCGCGAGACAGGACGGACTTGGGCGGAAGAGACGCGCGGCGCGGTGCACGCCGGTGGCGATCTCCTGCGCACGTGCTTCGTCCGTGCGGACGCGGCCGGAAGAGGAGAGCCAGGCGGGCGCGAGCCGGCGAAAGCCGACGAGTCGCAGGCTGATCGACACGCGCGCGAGCAGGACCGCCGCGCGCAATGTGGTTGCTATCATGCAGGCGGACCGACGAGCAGCCCTCTGGCAACGAGATCGTCGAGGAAGCGCTCGACGTCTTCCTTGATGCGTTCCGGGTCCGCATCGAATTCCGCCGCGAGCGTGTCTGTAATCGCGTCAGCGGAGTCGTGGCCCGACTCGACCAGCTGCCAGACGCGAGCGCCGGTGCCGGTCAAGCCGAAGTATTGGCTGGAGCGTAGATCGAGCACCAGAACCTCTCCGTTTAGGTCCCGGGCGAGCGCGTCAGGGCTCACGAACAGGCGGGCAGACATCGCGTCCATATTAGCGGTGGCTTGTGCATCCCTGAGAAGTCCTTATTTGACAGTCATTTACGGGAAGGCATCTGTCAGGCGTCCAAGCCCTTACAGAAACGCACGTCCGGATCCGAAATACTTGTGGTACCGGCCCATCTGTCTCCGTGGTAAGGTACGTAAAGTAACGGCCTATATATGACACGAACTGACAAATTCTGCGTCGCGACGATCACGGTCGTCGCCGTTTTCTGCACGCCGGCGCTGCACGCGCAGGTGTCGAGTGGAGTTTCATCGATCGGTCGATCCGCGGCTCGCGCGATTGCAACGCGATCGACGACATCAGCGGCGCGCGCCGCGAGTGCGTTGTCGTCACTTGGCTCGGGCAGTTCGGTGACCGCGTCGCGTGTCACATCGGTGATGGGTTATCTGTGGGCCGGCGAAGGCACGCCGGTGTCGAATGCGAGCGTGCAGCTTCGCAATCTGGTGACCGGTCAGGTCGAACAGGTCTCGTCGACGCTGCAGAACGGCGCGTTTGCGTTCAACAACGTTCCGGGCGGCACGTACGCCATCGAGATGATGACGGAGGCGGCGGGCCGCGTCGTGGCCGTCGGCCAGGCGTTCAGCGTCGCGCCAGGTGAAACGGTCGCGACCTTCGTGCGGCTCGGGTCGAAGGTGGCCCTCCTCATTCCGGATCTCGCGAGCAGCGCGGCGACGGCCGTCGTCAGCAACGCCACGAACGCCGTGGCCTCGGGCGTGGTGGCAAGTCTTCCTGCCGTCATTCCGCCGGCGCAGCCGGCCAGCCCTCTTCAGTAGACCGATCATCATGTTCAAGAGTCCCCAGACCATTGAACCTCCGTCGCAGCCCGCGCCCTCGGGCATGCCGCCCGGCATGACCGGTGGCGGCGAAGGCGACATGCACCTGCTCGATCGCCTGAGCGTCCTCTACCGCTATCGCCGCCTGGTCATCTCGATCGTCGTGCTGGTTGTGATCGGCGGCGTGGTGCAGACGTTCACCACCGTTCCCCGCTTCAGGGCGGCGTCGGTCGTCGAGATTGCCGAAGAGCGCCCGCTGTCCTCGTCGCTGCGCGACGTGCAGCAGCAGATCAGCTATCAGGATCCCGAAGTCCACATGGAGACGCAGGTCAGCGTGCTCCGTAGCCGCGATCTCGCGCGCGTCGTCGTCAAGAAGCTCGATCTCGGGACGCATCCCGAATTCCAGAGCGGCGCGGTGCAGCCGACGGGCATGCGCGCCGCGTTCAGCTCGATCCGGGCGCGCGTCACGCGTCCGCTGCGTCAGCTGTTCCAGAAAGAGAGGCCGCAGCCTGTTGCGGCCCCCGCGGTCGCCGACAAAGCGGGCGCGTCAGAAACCGCCGAAGAGGCCGCGCTCGTATCGGCGTTCCTCGGCAGCGTTGACGTGCGGCGTCAGCCGGTCAGCCGGCTCGTGAGCATTCACTTCGACGCACGCAGCCCCGATCTGGCGGCGCGGGCGGCCAACATGCTGGCCAACACGTACGTCGACGAGAACTTGGCTTTGAAGCGCAGATCGCTCGAAGGCATGATCACGCAGTACGAGAAGGAAATTAAGAACCAGCAGGACTCGATCAAGCTGCTCGAGAACGCGCTGGCGCGGGCGCGCGAGAACGGCGGCGGCCCGATCAACGCGAACGTGCTCGGCACGGCGCTCGGCCTGTACAACGACAGCGCCTCACGCGCTGGCAACGAGGCCCTGGCGAAGAAGGCGGTTTACGACGAGTTGCGGTCCGTGCTCGAAGGCACCATGGACATCGACGACCCGAAGGTCATGTCCGTGCCTTCGGTCGTCAACGATCCGGTCGTGTCGGGCTACCAGGCCACGCTCAACGAACTGAATCGCCGCAAGCTCCAGGTGCGCAACTCAGGCAAGGGCGAGGCCCATCCCGAGATGGTCACCGTGCAGACCGATATCGACAAGGTCCGCGCCGACATCGGGCGGCGCATTCGCGTCAAGGCGCAGACCGCGAAGCAGGAGTACGAGAACTCCAGCGCGGAAGCGGGCCGCTACCGCGGGCTGTTCGAGCAGAAGCAGCAGGAAATTGCGAGAGCCGGTGTTGCGGCGGTGCAGCCGGGCTTCATCGAGAACGACCTCACCTCGTCGAAAACGCTGTTGAGCAGCCTGACGACCGAACTGCAGCAGACGAAAGTCGCGTACAACAGCACCGAGAACAACGTGCGCACGATGGACCGCGCCGAAATTCCGACGGCGCCGTACACGCCCAACGTCGCCAACAACCTGCTCATCGCGCTGCTGGCGGGCGTCATGCTCGCGCTCGCGGTCTCCTTCGGGCTCGACTATCTCGACGACACGATCAAGACGCCCGAGGACATCACCCGCAAGCTCCGTATCCCGTTCCTCGGCCTCGTGCCGTCGGTGCGCGGCGAGAAGCAGCCGGTGCTCTCGGGCCCCGTGCCGCACGACTTCGGCGAGGCCTACCGCGCGTTGCGCACGTCGCTCGTCTTCACGAGCGGCGGCGAGAAGACGCGCGTGATTGCCGTGACCAGCGCGCAGCCGCTCGAAGGCAAGACGACGACGGCGTGCAACCTGGCGATGGTGCTGGCGTTCGGCGGGTCGCGCGTGTTGCTGATGGACGCCGACCTGCGGCGCCCCGGCGTGCACAAGGCGCTCAAGATGAACAACACGGTCGGCCTGTCGCACCTGCTCGTCGGGCAGGCGCGTGTGCGCGAAGCGATTCAGCGCACGTCCGACCCGAATTTTTGCGTGATGACGGCCGGCCGCACGCCGCCGAATCCGTCGGAGCTGCTGTCCTCCGAGCGCATGCGTCAGCTGATCGGCAATCTCTCGGAAGGCCCGTTCGACTGGGTCATCATCGACACGCCGCCCGTGCTCGCCGTGACCGACGCGGTCGTCGTCACGCCGATGGTCTCGGGCACGGTCTTCGTGATTGGCGCCGAGATGACGCGGCGCCGCCTCGCGGAGCGGGCCGTGCAGATGGTGCTGCAGACGCGCCCGCGCGTGATCGGGGCCGTGCTCAATCGCGTCAATTTCGATCGGAACAAGTATTACTACTCTCGGTACTACGGCTATCAGTACAAGAGCTACTACGGCCAGCAGACCAAGGCAGTCGAAACCCCCTCGGAAGTCTGAGGGGTCGCGCGCGCCGGCCGCTGCCGTCGCCGTGGCGCTCGCCTGGTCACTGTTCGCCTTCGGCGCCGTCTATCCGTGGGCAGCGCTTCCGCTGCTCGTGCTCGCGCTGGCCGCCGCCGGTCTCGCCCGCGCGAGACCGTCACTGACAACCCTGGCGGATGCCGGCGCGATTGCCGCGCTTGCCGTCATCGCGCTGCAGCTGCTGCCCCTACCTCCGTCGATCCTCGATGCCCTCTCGCCTGCCGCCCGCGCGTTTCGATCCGACATGGTGCTCGCCGCGCCGGGCACGGGCTGGCGGCCGCTGTCGCTCGATCCCGCGCGCACGCGTGTGTCGTTCATGCTCTTCGCGGCCGCCTTCGCGCTGATGCTTGCGGTGCGCGAAAACGCTTCCTCGTCGAACCGCAGCCTCGCGCGCTGGATCACCTGGATGGCGCTGGCCGCGGCCGTCATCGGCACGGGCGGGGCCACGCTGTCGCCGCACGGCCGCATCTACGGGTTCTGGTCGCCAAGCGAGCCGGGCGCCGCGCCGTTCGGGCCCATCATCAACCGCAATCACTACGCGGCGTGGGCGCTGACTGCCGCGTCGATCGGCGCGGGATACTTCGCCGCCAATGCCTTGCGACGGCGCGACGAGGCGCCGGAGGCCAGGCGACTGGTCGCCATGCTGTCCGACACGCGCGCGCTGTGGCTGCTGTTCGCGATCGCCATCGTGACGGTGTCGGTCGTGCTGACCGCCTCGCGCGGAGCCTTCATCGGACTCGTGGCGGCCGCGGGCGCGGCATTCGCGCTCACCTGGCGTCGCGTCAACGCGCGCGCGCTGATGGCCGCCGGAGTTGCCTGCGCCGTCTGCGTGCTCGCGGCCGTAAGCCTGGCGCAGCCCGATCGGCTGGCCACGCGGATCGGGCAGCCGGGTGACGGCGGCGATCTCGGCATGCGCCGGCATATCTGGCGCGAGTCCGCCGCCGTGGCCCGGCAGTACCCGCTCGCGGGCGTCGGCGCCGGCGCGTTTCCCTCGGCGATGACGTACTACCAGACGGGCGCGCGCGACATCTTCTTCAATCACGCCCACAACCAGTACCTCGAGTTGTTCGTCGAGGGCGGGATGCTCCTCGCGCTTCCGCTGATGCTGACGGCCGCGGGCATCGCGACGCGGTTCCGGCGCGCGATGACCGCTGATGGCCTGTCGTCGTTCATGTGGCTCCGCGTGGGCGCGGCCGCCGGCCTCGCCGGCCTGGCCGTCTGCGCGATCTGGGAATCGCCGTTCCGCACGCCCGCCACGCTGATGCTGGCCGCCGTCGCCGCCGGCCTGGCCACGTCGAAAGGACGGCACTGATGGCGCTGCGGGTCGGTCTCGACATGGACGGCGTGCTCGCGGACTTCCGCGCGGCGTTCGAATTGGTCGCGCGCAGTCCAGAGATCACGGCGGCCGGCGGCGACCCGTCGCGCAGCCGCGCCGAGGCGCTCTCGAACAGCGAGGTCAAGCAGGTGTGGGCGCGGATCCAGAACACGCCGAACTGGTGGACCACGGTGACGGCGTTCGAGCCGGCGCAGATACTGCGGCTGTACCAGATGGCGCGCAAGGCGCGGTGGGAAGTGGTGTTCATGACCAAGCGGCCGATGACCACGGGCGAGCCCGTGCAGTTCCAGACGCAGCACTGGCTCGAGCGCCACGGATTTCACTACCCCGCGGTCGTCACCGTGCCGGGGTCGCGCGGTGAGCTCTCGAACGCGCTGAAGCTGGACCTGATCGTCGACGATCAGCTCTACAACTGTCTCGACGTGGTTACGGGATCGCACACGAAGGCGCTGCTGTTGCAGCGCGATCCCGACGCGCGCTCCGAAAGTCAGGCCACCGCTCGAGGCATCGGGGTCGTGCGAACGCTCGAGGAAGCGCTCGATGCCCTGCAGGGCTTCGACGGCGTTCAGCAGGAGAGAAAAGGGCGCATCCAGCGGCTGACCGACTGGTTCCAGCCGAAGCCGCCGGACACGCTGCCATTCACCGCCGATGCCTCGCGCGTCAGGCTGGACCCGGACCCGGACCCGGACCCGGACCCGGACCAGGGCTGAACCACGCGCGCACGCCGCGCAC
>JALYRV010000172.1:0-1378 GCA_030855205.1 Acidobacteriota bacterium
CTTCGAGGGCGGCCCGGACCCTGACGTATTCGCGTTCGGGCGATCGTTTCCGTTCGACCGGCGGCTGGTCGAAGACGACATTACCGGCAGCATCGCCTGGGCCGAGGCAATCGCGCAGGCGGGCGTGCTGTCGGTCGAGGAAGCCAGGGCCATCGCCGGCGCATTGGAAGCGATCCGCGCGGAAGTCAGTGGCGGACTGGCGGACGCACCGGACAGCGAAGACGAGGACGTCCACAGCTTCGTCGAGCGCCGGTTGATCGAGCGCGTCGGCGACGCGGGGAAGCGGCTCCATACAGGCCGGTCGCGAAACGAGCAGGTCTCGCTCGACCTGCGTTTGTACCTGCGGCGCCGGATTCCTGTCATCCAGCAGGAGCTGCGCGTGCTGGCGCTGGCGCTGATCGATCGTGCCGAGGCGCTCGGCGACGCGGTGATGCCGTCCTACACGCACCTGCGCCGCGCGCAGCCTGTGCTCGCGGCGCATTTCTTTCTGTCGCATGTCGCGCCGATCGAGCGCGATCTCGAGCGCTTCGCGCAAGCGGCGAATGCAGCCGACGCCATGCCGCTCGGGTCAGGCGCCATCGCCGGCACGAGCTACGACATCGACACGGCCGCGCTCGCCGCGCGTCTTGGATTCTCGAGAGTCGTGACCAACAGTCTCGACGCGGCGGGCGATCGCGACTTCGCCGCGCAGTTTCTCTTCGCGGTCTCGATGGCGGGCATTCACCTGAGCCGGCTCTGCGAAGACCTCATCATCTTCTCGACCGAAGAGTTCGGCTTCTTCGATCTCGACGACTCGGTGGCGACCGGCAGCAGCCTGATGCCGCAGAAGAAGAATCCGGATCCGCTGGAGCTCGTGCGAGGCAAGTCGGCACGGGGCATCGGGCACCTGATGCAGTTCCTCACGCTCCTCAAGAGCGTGCCGGCCGGCTATTCGAAGGATCTTCAGGAAGACAAAGAGGGCATCTTCGACGCCGAGGACACGATCATCGGCAGCCTGCGATCGACGGCCGTGGTGATTCGTTCATTGACGTTCGATGCCGCGCGTGCGCGTGAGGCGGCGTCGGGGCTGCTGCTCGCGACCGAAGTCGCGGACTATCTGGTCTCGAAGGGCATGCCGTTCCGCCGTGCGCACGAGGTCGTCGGCGGCCTCGTGCGCGAGCTCGTCGCGAAGCGCGCCGATTTCGCGTCACTGTCGCTCGACGACTGGAAGCGCCACGACGCCCTCTTCGACGCAGACGTCCTTGAATGGATTACGCCGGAAGCGGCGGTCCGCAACAGACGAACGCCCCAGTCGACCAACCCGGACAGCGTCAAGCGGAGGATCGCAGAGGCAAAGGTAGCGCTTGGATAGACACAGCCCGGGTTAAATGAAGACGGG
>JALYRV010000172.1:1388-7603 GCA_030855205.1 Acidobacteriota bacterium
CATGTCCGCCGGCCGTCTGTCTTTGATTTAGTTCTGCGCTCGCTTAGAACCGGAAGCTGGCGCCCACGGTGCCACGCCAGAAGCGGAACGCACCGAGGTCATAGTCTTCCTGGCCGTCGTTGCCCTTGGCGATCTGGCGGAAGTACCGCAGGTCGCCGCGCACGCCGATGCGGTCATTGAAGAAAGCCATGACGCCCCCACCGACGTTGAAGCCGAGCCCGTTCCTGTCAACGTCGAACGCATCGTCCACGTCGTCGACGAACGTTTTCAGGATACCGACACCGGCCGTTCCATACGGGCGGAACGCGCCGCGCGGCGAGCTCAGCACGACATTGGCCATCAGCGATGTGTAGTTGCTGCTGTCGACGAAGTCGACGTCATCATCGTCACCTTCGAAATATTCCGGCGCGTAGCCGAAGTCCACTTCGAAGCCGAGAACGCCAGCGCCGAGATACGTGACCGTGCCACCGTAGGTCATCTTCGAGCCGTCGACGACGGTGTCGAAGTCATTGTTGTCGGTGCCTGCCGCAAAGCTGGCGCCGATGAAAGGGGTAAAGATCCACTCGGCCGAGGCAGCTGCCGGGGTAGCGAGCAGCGCAAGAGCCGCGATAACGACAAACTTCTTCATGTGCCCCGATACAGCAAGACCCGTACCCGGACGCTCGCGGCCGGTGCTTATCGACCTCTGCGTTTCGCGATTTGCGCGAGCGCGAAGTCTCGAAGAGCCGGGCTCGACAGGCCAATCTCACGCGCTTCGGTTTCGGCACGGTTCGCGTCCCAGTTGTCGGTGACCGCGCGCTTGATCATCCAGAGCGCCGCTGCCCGGTTAGCCGAACCGCAATGCACGAACACCGGTTGATTGGCGGTGTTCGTGACCGCGGCGAGAAACTGGTCGACGACCGCCTCATCAGGATTCGCCACATCGAAGGGCATGTGCATGTAACTTATGCCCGCGGCCGCCGCCGCACGCTTCGCTTCGTCGATGTTCGCACCTGATTCAGAGGCCAGGCGCAGGTTGATCATCGCCTTGAAGCCGCGCTTCGCAATCTCGGGGATCGCCGACGCGTCGGTCGCCCCCGCGCACGCGATTGTGAGATCGACCTGCGTAAAGTTGCGGATGCCCGGCACTTCCTGCCGCTGCACCTGCGCATCGGCCGTCGCGGCGCCAAGCGCCACACCCGCCACGGCGACCATCGTCAGCATGCTTCGTGTCATTTGCCTCTTTCGACTGTGACGGTGACCGGCGCGCCGAGCCGCAGCGAGAGCGGCGAGCCCGACGAGAGCGTTGCAACGGAGCGATCGCCGGCCGCGACAGCCGCCGTTGCTGCACCAGCACCGGCGGCACCGCCGAGAATCGCGCCCTTCCTGCCGCCCATGATCCCGCCGATGATGGCGCCGCCCACGGCGCCTCCACCTATCTTAGCGGCTGTGGCGCGCACCGGCGCGTCCCCCTCGCGGACGATCGAATCGATGCGCACGGGCGCACGCGACCCATCTCCGAGCACCAGCGTGTGGAAGCGGACGCTCAGACGTGCGCGCTCCTTGAACTTGCCGCCGCGCACGACCTCATTGACCGATCCGAGCAGCGTGCTTCCGGCCGGTATCGCCACGCGCCCCTCGGCGATCACGTCGCGAGTGACAGACGCTTCGACTTCATCTTCAACCGCGGCATTGTCGCTCGACAGATCTGTCCGGAGCCGCACGCCGATGACCGAGCTCGAAGGAATCGTCAACTCCAGATAGCGCGGCTCCGCGGGCTGCGAGGGTTCGATCGCCTCTGCCGGCGCGCGCACAGGCTCCTCGCGCAGAACGGGCTGCCGCGGGATCGGCGTGGCCTCTGCGGCAATCGGAGCAGTTGCACGGGGGCGCGGCCCGGACGATGCGTTGCGGGCTGGCGCACGCTCTACCTCGACGATCGGCGTGAGCGCCGCGGAAACCGGCGCCAGCTCTGGCGCGACGACCGGCGCCTGCGGCGGCGCGAGGGCCGTCTCCGTTTCGGCGACTTCCGGCACCTGGGCCGTTACGGCAGGTGCGGGACGCACGTCGCCGGCGTCGAGCCGCAGCCATCCCGCCATCGCGACGGTCCCGGTCGCCGCCACGAGGGCGGCAGCAATGAAAGTTTTGTGTTTTGCCATATTGGTTCCTGTGTCACAGCCATATCGCAACCCGCGTACCCGGGGCGCGATGAGAGAACAGGCCTATAAACGCATGCGCTACGGATCGACTGGCTCACACCGAGGACGCCGCCTGTCCTCAGCACGTGGCGCCACCTGCGTCTGGTGCGCGCTTTTCCTAAGGTTTTCAGCACACGGCCGAGGTACCCCGTTTGCACTGCAGCCCGCCATGCGGCGACTTCCTGCTTCCCTGTCCTTTGTTTTCTTCCTTGCCATGGGCCTCGCCGTGCCGGCGGAAGCGGTCACCCTTCGGGATCTGATCGAGCTCTCGAAGACGGGTCTGAGCGACGACATTCTGATTGCGCTCGTCGAGGCGGAGAAGTCGGTGTTCCGGTTGACACCCTCCGACGTGCTCGACCTGAAGCGCGCGGGCCTCAGCGATCGGCTGGTGGTGTACCTGATCCAGACGCCGTCGCTCCAGGCGGAAGCGCCACCGGCGGTGACGCCGTTGAGCGCCCAGTCCGCTCAGGTCGTGGTGGTGGAGCGTGTCGAGACGGTCGTAGTGCCGGTCTATGTGGCAGTAGAAACGCCGCGGCGCAGCCGGCGCGCGGGCGATGATCATCAGGCGATCGGCGATCACGACGACCGGCGTTCCCAGAAGCCTGCGGCCCCTGTGTACTGGGGCTATGGCGGCAAGCTTCGGCCCGACGCGTGGGGCCAGCCCGACCCGCCGAAGAAGGGCGGCGGCCGCCAGGCTTCAAAGTGATGACGCGCGCAAGCCGCACGCACATTGCGGTGGCTCCGCTCAGGTGCTATAACGCCAGCACCCGAGGAGTCCCCCCATGTCAGTTTTGTCACGCGTGTCACGAATCCGGCCGGCCTATGCCGCCATCGCCTACATTTCCCTCACCGTTCTAGTCGCCGCTTCCGCTAGTCCGTCCGCACGCCAGAGCCGTCCGGCGCAGCGCATCGACGAGGAGTACACGAAGCTCATTCGCGAGCACTCCACCGAGAAGCGCGTCATGACGGAGTTCGTCGATCATCTTCCCGCGTCCGACACCGTGCCCACGCCGCTGAAGTTCCTCGGCTACGTCCCGGGCACGCCCGGCAAGATGACGTACCACGCCGACATCGTGCGGTACCTCGAGGCGCTCGACAAGGCGTCCGACCGCGTGACGATGTGGAAGATCGGCAAGAGCGACGAGGGGCGCGACATGGTCTCGGTTGCGATCGCCGACGAGGCGACGATCAAGAGCCTCGACAAGTACAAGGGCATCACGTCGCAGCTGACCGATCCGCGCAAGACGTCGGCGGAGCAGGCGCGGCAGCTCGTCGCGACGGGCAAGCCGATCTACTACGCGATGGGCAGCATCCACACGCCCGAGACGGGCAGTCCCGAAATGCTGATGGAGCTCGCGTACCGCGTCGCGGTGGGCGAGTCGAAGTTCATCCAGGAGATTCGCAACAACATCATCTTCGTCTTCACGCCGGCGACCGAAGTCGACGGCCGGGAGAAAGCGGTCGACAACTTCAAGCTGTCACAGGCGCAGCCCAACACGCCGCAGCCCGGCCTCATCTACTGGGGCAAGTACGTGCAGCACGACAACAATCGCGACGCCATCGGCCAGGGACTGCAGCTGACGCAGGTCATGATGAAGACCTTCCTCGACTGGCATCCCACCGTATGGCACGACCTGCACGAATCGGTGACGCTGCTCTACACCTCGACCGGCACCGGCCCCTACAACCCGATCGTCGACGCGATTCAGGTCGATGAGTGGTGGCTGCTCGCGAAAACCGAGGTCATGGAGCTCACCAAGCGCGGCGTGCCCGGTGTCTGGACGTACAACTTCTACGACGGCTGGATTCCGAACTACCTGTTCTGGATCGGCAACACGCACAACTCGATCGGCAGGTTCTACGAGACGCAGAGCTATCGCGGTACCAACTACACGCTCGGCGCCGCGCAGAGCCGTGAATGGTACAGGCCGAACCCGACGCCTGCGGGCGTGCAGTGGGGCCCTCGCAGCAACGTCAACATGCAGCAGTCGGCGCTGCTGGTGGCGATGAACCACGTTGCGAAGAACAAGGAAACGTATCTCGACAACTACTACATCAAGAACCGGCGCGCGATCGAGCGCGGGCAGGCCGGCACCGACGTGCCGAATGCCTATGTGATTCCGGCGGCGCAGCACACGGCGCAGCATGCCGCGGATCTCGTCAATCTCGTGCGCGCCCAGGGGGGCGAAGTGCACCGCGCGGCCGCGGCATTCACGGCCGGTGGCGCACAGATCGCCGCGGGTGACTATGTGCTGCGGATGGATCAGCCCTACAGCCCGATGATCGAGACGATCATGGGCACGCAGTGGTACCCGGCCGATAATCCGCGGCCGTATGACGACCTCGGATGGACGTTTCCGTACCTGCGCAACGTCAGGTTCCACAAGGTCACCGACAAGGCGATTCTCACGCAGCCGATGACGCTGCTGACGTCGGACGCGAAGCCGAAGAACGGCATCGTCGCCTCGGGCGCCGACACGGCGGGCCGCACGGTGCTCATCAACCACACGACGAGCAACAATCTGGCGACGTTCCGATTCGCGCATCCCGGCGTGAAGATGCTGGCGGCCGAGCGTGAGTTCGAGGCGGCCGGCCGCACGTTCGTCGCCGGCTCGTTCATCATTCCCAACGTCGACCCGGCGTCGCTCAAGGCGTCGCTCGAGCGGCTCGGGCTCGAAGGGGTGGTCGTCGGCGCCGCGCCGTCCGTGGCGAGCCACGACCTCGACGTGCCGCGCGTGGGCTACATCCACACGTGGACGAGCACGCAGGACGAGGGCTGGGTGCGTCTGGCGTTCGACCACTACAAGATTCCGTACGCCTATTTCGCCGACAACACGATTCGCGCCGGCGCGAACCTGAAAGCGAAGTACGACGTCATCATCTTTCCGCACACGAGCGGCACCGCGACCTCCATCGTCGAAGGCGGCGGTGTGACGGGGAGCGCGGCGCGTCCGTACAAGAAGTCGGAGGCCACGCCGAATCTCGGCACGGTCGATGCGACCGATGACATGCGCGGCGGTCTCACGCGCGACGGGCTCCGTGAGCTCGAGAAGTTCGTGTCCGAGGGGGGCGTGCTCATCACCGAAGGAGTGACGTCGACGATCTTCCCGGAGTACCGCCTCACTTCTGGCATCACCGTGGAAACGCCGGCGGGCCTCTGGGCGCCCGGCTCCGTCATGAAGGCCAACTTCATGGACAGGACGAGCCCGCTTGCCTACGGCTACAACCAGAGCTCGATTGGCGTCTACTTCCGCAGCTCACCGGTGCTGCGCGTTGGCGGCGCGACGAATCAGTTCGGCGGCCGCGGGGGCGGCCCTGAGCTGGGCCAGCCCAACATGCAGCCCAACGCCGCGCCTCCGCGTCTGACGACGCTCGAAGGCGGCGCGGGCCCGGCGGGGGCGGCCGCTCCCGGCGGTGGACGGCAGGGAGGCGGACGTCAGGGGGGCGGCGGCCCGGCGTTCGGCACGACGGGCCCGGGCATGCCCCGCGTGATTCTGTCGTTCCCCAATGAAGCCAACGATCTGCTCCTCTCGGGCGGACTGGTTGGCGGCGAAGCCCTCACCGGCCGCGCGGTGCTTGTCGACGCGCCGCTCGGGAAGGGACACGTCGTGATGTTCGCCACACGCCCCTACTGGCGCTGGCAGACGCACGGTCTCTTCTTCCTCGGCTTCAACGCGATCCTGAACTGGAACGATCTGGACGCGAAGTAGGCCGACTATGATCGACCCGTGCACGTAGCGGTTGTTGGCGCGGGCGTCATCGGGTGTGCGATTGCGCACGAGCTCGCCTCGCGTGGCGCGCGGGTGACGGTGCTCGAGCGGCGGGGCGTCGGGCGCGGCGCCAGCTGGGCGTCGGCAGGCGTGCTTGCGCCGTGGATCGAGGCGCACGAGCGCGGACCGCTGCTCGACATGTGCGCCGCGAGCCTGGCGCTCTACGACGCATTCGTCGAGCGCGTGCGCGCAGATGGAGGCGCGCCGTTCGAGTACGCGCGCCCGGGCACGCTGGAGTCGGCATTCACGCCCGCGCAGGCCGAGGCGCTGC
>JALYRV010000173.1 GCA_030855205.1 Acidobacteriota bacterium
CCTCGCAGCCGTCTTCCCAGATCTCGCCGCGCCCCGCGCACCCGGCGCACGTCTGGGCGAGCGGGCCGTCGATCGGCACACGCGCGCCGCGCCGGGCTTCACCGCGCGTCAGCTCGATGTAGGCCGACCAGCGCGACGCGGATCCGCCCGAGAAGAACGTCTCGCGCATGCGGTCGACGAGCGGACCCACCGACGGGAAATCGATGGCGATTTCGTCGGACGGCACGTCGCCGTCGTACGCGGCGCGCGCATCGTCGGTGACGCCCTGCGGCGAGAGATCGTCGAGGCCGGAGATGTCGGGATGATGGTTCTGCGACAAACGGCGGTGCGCCTGGCGCAGGGCCGCCGCGCCCGCACTACGCGGCACGCCGAGAATCTGAAAATAGTCGCGCACGGGGGTTTGCCGTACGATAACACGCTCAACCTATGAAGGACTGTCCGATGTGCGGCGAGCTCATGCGGCGGGTCGTGCGCGAACGCGCGGACACGATTCCAGGCACGCGACAGACCGTCAAGCGTGAGGTACGGGAGTGGGTCTGCCCTGAGTGCGACTACTTCGAAGAAGACGACAGGGAGGGATAGCGCGGGCGCGCGGGTGCGCGGCCGGCTCAGGCCTGGGCGCCGAGTGACTGCAGCACGTCGCGCCGCACGGCATCGCCGAGGGCATCGATCGTCAGCTCCGTCTCACACTCGTCACAGAGCACTTCATAGACGGCGGGCCGCCCCTCCTCAGAGACATCCAGACCGGACTCGCCGACCCGGACGATATGCATCTGAAGGGTTTTCACCAGAAAGTTCTCGGTGTTCCCGCAACTCGGACACGCAAACGCCATATCAGTCATTCTACTTGGAAGAACGCGCGCGCGGAACGAAAGAATTGCCTATTCCTCGTCGTCGTCCTGAAATTCGAGGAGGTCGCCGAGGCGCAGAATCTGCCCCTGCGCGTGGCCCGACAGGATGCAGTGCGGTCCCTTGGCTTCCAGCGAGACGACCGCGACGTCCCAGGGACGCGCGCGGAAGGCGGCGGCCACACAGCCGCACGGCAGCCCTTCGAGCGCTTCGAGCTCGAAATGCGTGCTTCTGGGTTTGGTCGAAACCACCGAGGCCGTGCTTGCAAGATTGGTCATTTACGCTGCCTCCCGTAGCACTGGGGACTACAAAGGCTGTGCCACTACCCGCTTAGACAGAGGTTCGAGCCAATTGGTTCCTGTCTCATTGCGCAAATTGCTGATCAGCCGGCACATGCCGCTCCGCGCTCGATGTGGCCTGGAGAGGAAACCACTGACCCCGCGGGGCGACAGGAGGCCGGGATTGATCGAGCAGCGCTACGAGAGACGTGCAGTTTCCTCTATGGATAGACCAGCACACCAGACACGTCCGCTCCCGGCAGCAGCATGCGCGCTGCTTCGACATACACGTCGAGCTGCACCTGATGCTCGGGCCGCTTGCGCCCGGTCTTGAACTCGATGACGAGCGCGCTGGAGTCGGGGCGCAGCACGAGGCAGTCGATCGTGCCGCGCAGGAGCTGTCCCTCGCGGCGCAGCGAGAACGGCAGCTCGTGCAGGCACTCCCCCGATGCGAGCAGCGCTCTCACATCGTCGCGCGCCGCGATCGCCTGAAACGTGGCGGCGGCTTCGGCAATGGCGGCGCTGGCGTCCTCGACCGCCGCGAGCTCGTCATCGAGGGCGAGCGCGCGCGCGTGCACTGCGATGCGATCGAGATCACCCGGATCGACGCCGCGCTGCAGCATGCGGTGCACGAGCGTGCCGAGCAACCGATCCGCGAGCGGCACGAACGCGTGCGACTCGGCGGCAGGCCGCTCGGAGGCAGCGGCAGTCACCGCGGCCGTCATGAGCCTTACGTCGACCGTCAGCGGCGTGAACTCCGCGGCCGGGGCCTCGCTGGCTGCCTGACGCGGCAGCGACAGCGGGACGGCTTCGGGCGGCGGGCACACGCGGAAAGGATAGGTGCGCTCGCCGCGCGTCCAGGCCACGTCCGTCTCCCCCCGGCCCGCCGCTTCGAACAGCGGCAGGAACGCTGACGGCATCACCTTCGCGAGGCTTCCGTTGCCCGCGACGGACTTCCCCTCCTTCAGCACCGTGCCGAGATACAGACGATCGCGCGCGCGCGTGAGCGCCACGTACAGCAGGCGCTTGGTCTCTTCGGTCTCCCGCTTCTTCTCGCCCGTCTTGTCGTCATCGCTCGCGAACGGGCCCACCCACACACGCTCGCCCTCATCGTCATCGAGCACGACGCGGACCGGCGGCGCCATGCCTCCGGAGCTCTTCGTGAGACTGACGACGAAGACGATCGGGAACTCGAGCCCTTTCGACGCGTGCGCGGTCATGAGGTTGACGGCGTCGATGGCTTCGATCGCGGCGTTCGATTCGTCTCCCGCGTAGAGGCGGTCGACGTGCGACGCGATACGCGAGAGCGTCGAATAGCCGCGGTTCTGAATGCGGCGGATCATCGAGCGGAACTTCTTCACGTTCTCGCGCGCCTGCCGCGCGCGCGGTCCGGCGATCTCGTAGAGGTATGCAGTCTCGTCGAGAATGCCGTCGAGCACCTCCGCGGGCGGGAGGCGATCGACCAGCCCGAGCCAGCGCTGCACCGTGCGTCCGGCCGCGTCGAGGATTGCGCGATCGCCGGCGTCGAGCGTGTCGAGCGCGTCCGGTCTGCCCTCGCTCCACGCCAGGGCGGGCGCCAGCCGTCCCGACAGCGTCTGGAGCGCTCCATCTGAAATACGGAAGAAACGGGAGCGCAACAGCGCCGCGGCGCGCGCTTCCGACTCTGGCTGCGCGAGGAAACGCAGCATCGCGAGCAGATCGCGCACTTCGTCTGAATCGAAGAAGCCCAGCCCTTTGTAGACGTACGTCGGCACGCCGCGCGACTCCAGCGCCGCCTCGATCTCCTTGTGGCTGGCCCGCGTGCGGAAGAGAATCGCGATGTCTCCCGGCAGCGGCCGGCGCGCGACGCCGGTGTCGCGATCGCGGACGGCGCCGCCGGTGAGCAGCCGGACGATCTCCTCCGCGATGCGCGCCGCGGTCTCCTCCGGCGAGTCGTCCGCCACGATGCCCACGATCGGGCGGCCGTCGTGCACGACCCGCGTCTGGTCGCCGGTGGCGATCGGGAATCGATCGGTGTCGCCGTAGGTGAACGCGGTGCGGATGTCCGACTTGTCGATCTCGCCGAAGAGATCGTTGATGAAGGACTGCAGGGCCGGCACGGCGCGCATGCTCGTGACGATGGCGCGCCGCTTCGTGCCGCCGGCGCGAAGCCTGCCGATGAACTCCGCCGCGCGGTCGAGCACGGTGACGTCGGCATCCCTGAACCGGTAGATCGACTGCTTGCGATCGCCGACGATGAAGATGGAAGGGGGGATCGGGCCGGCGTCCTGGGCGAGGCCCGCGCCTTCCCCCCACGCCTTGACCAGCTCGGCGATCAGTTCCCACTGCGCGCGGCTGGTGTCCTGGAACTCGTCGACCAGCACGTGCTGGTAGCGCTGCTCGAGCAGGTACCGGCTGCGCGCGAAGTCGTCCATGTCGCGGAACAGCGAGAGCGCGCGCGCGAGCAGCTCGGAAAAATCGAGCGCCGATCGTTCGTCGAGCGCGCGGCGGTAGCGATCGAGCGCGATGCGATAGAAGGCGCGCACGCCGCGCGTGAGCATGATGTTGAGTGCGGCGTTGTGCTGCTCCACCAGGCGGCGGATGTCTTCCGTGATGCCCTTGACGGCGAGATGGTGCCGCTTCTGATCCGCCTCGACCGCGAACTGCTTCTTCTGGAGGGGCGCCGTCGGCGTGTTGGTGACGGTGCCGCCGTCGCTCTTGAGGAAGTACTTCCGGGCGGCGTCGATGGCGCGCCGCGCGGCCGCGTGATCCGCCGGATTGACCGTGTCGAGGCCTCGCAGCTGGCGGGCGATCATCGGCCAGCCGGGATACTTCACCGGTCCGGTCGCGATGAACGCGTCAGGCCAGCCTGGCAGGCGGCTGCAGATCGTGCGCAGCGACGCGACGGCGCGAGCCGAGAGCTGATCGAGCGTCATGGGCCCGCTCGCGGATCGTTCGAGGAAGCGCTCCATCGCCTCGTCCGCGATGAGCCGCCGCTCGAGAAGGCGCGCGAGCCCGTCGCGCGTGCGCCCGGCGCCGAGCTGTGCGAGCACGAGCGCCATCTCGGGATCGCGATCGGCCTGCAGCTGACCGATGCGCATGGTGCTGTCGAGCGCCTCGTCGATCAGTCGCGGCACCTCCGTCTCGTCGGCCACGTCGAACGCGGGATCGAGCCCGGCCTCGAGCGGAAATTCGCGAAGCAGCGCGAGGCAGAACGCATCGATCGTCGTGATCGCAACCTCGCCGAGCCGGTCGCGTAACGCTGTCCACAACGCCGGATCCTGCTGCACCGAACGCAGGATGCGCTCGCGCATCTCGGTTGCGGCCTTGCGTGTGAAGGTAATGGCGAGAATGCGCTGCGGCTCGACGCCGGCGCGCAGGAGATTCAGGTAGCGATCGACGAGCACCCGCGTCTTGCCCGTGCCGGCGGAGGCCTCGAGCACGACGTTCTCGAGCGGATCGACGGCCGAGCGGCGCGCGTCGGCGTCGGGCAGGTCAGGCTCCGCCGGCGCGGGAGGCGGCGCGACGTCCGCCATCGGCGCCGGTGCCTGTGCCGGTGCCGGCTCGAACTCGCCGGGCAGGTCGAACAGGGGCAGATCCCTACTCATCGCCCGGGTACTCCTTCCGGCACACGGACGGATACGGGCACCATTTGCAGTCGCGCGGATCGGCGGGCCGCACCGCGAAGTCGCCTCGCTCGATCGCTTCGACCGCCTTCACCAGGCGCTCCTGGCCGTCTTTGAGCAGCGCGTCGACCTGCGCGCCTTCGTAGACGCGCGGCTCCTTCCTGTGGTTGAAGGAGAAGTACGCCGCGGCGGCAAGCGTCTGTTCGCTGCCGCCATCGGCGGCAAGCGCGCTCGTCTGGCAGAGGCCGTACACCGGCAGCTGCAGTGCGATCTCCTTGTCGGGCAGCGTGTTCAGCTTGTAGTCGATGACGCGAAGGCCTCCCCCCTCGAGCACGTCGATGCGATCCGCCACCGCGTTGAGCGTGATCGTGCGCGTGCCGTGCTCACCGGTGAACGCGAACGATCCTTCGGCGCGCTGCTCGAGGATGCGTCTCGACGCCCGGCCAGGCAGCTCCATCTCGAAAAACAGCAGCCGCTCGGCGAGCCCGGGCGACGCGGCGGATCCCAGCAGCAGCGTGCGCTCCTGCGCGCGATCGGCGGCGGGCAGCGACGCGAGCGAGGTTTCCGCGACATCGCGGAAGCGCGCGAGCGCTGTCTCGATGGTGTCGAGCGTGACAGGGCCGCCGGGATCGGCATCCCATGACTTGTAGAAGGCATGCACGACCTCGTGCAGGAAATGTCCGCGCTCCTGCGGCGTCATCCCCGGCTCATCGTCGCGCTCCTCCGGGAGCTTGAGGACCTTGCTGGCAAAATACCGGAACGGGCACCGGAGGTAGGTTTCCAGCGCGCTGACCGAGTAGCTTCCGGGCTCGAACAGGCCCGTCTGCCCGCGGTAGCGATCACCGGTCACGTCTCCGCGCTCGACGCGGCGCGCGGCCCACACCGCGGCCTCCCCTTCCATCGCGCCGGTCACCGCAGGGCGCGCAACGAGCGCCTCCCACGGGAAGTGCATGGCGCGCGCGGCCGGCCGATCGATCTCGCGCGGCAGCCCCACCTCCGCCACACCATTGGCATAGGGCGACGGCCCGACGATCGCATCCTCGTCGAGATGAAACGCGGAAAGCGCGATGGTCGCCGAGGGCAGGCACAACAGATCCTTGAATGCCGCGTAGGACAGCGCGAGCCGCTTCTGCTCGTCGGGCCAGTCGAGCGCGCCGAGCAGGAAGCGGCCATAGAAGACGTTGCGCGCGGCGCGCACCGGCCAGTCGCTCTCGACCATGCCCAGTACGCGCATGTGATCGAAGCGCCCATAGCGGGCGGCGGTCGCGTCGACCAGCTCCACCCCTCCCTCGCCGCGGCGCGGCGTGAACGTCTGCTCTTCGATCCAGCGGCGGATGATCGCGGCGAGCTCGTCGGTCGTGAGCGTCAGCGCATGCGCGTCGCCAGCGCGCCCGAGCGAGCGAATCGCGGAGACGATCGCCGCGCGCGCGCGCAGATGCCGATCACGCGCCTCCTCGTCGGACGGCATGGCGGCTTCGTGGGCATCGAGGAAGCCGAGCAGCGACTCGATGCGGGCGCCGATGGGCGCATCGGGATCCGCGAGCGTCGCGAGCGAGTCCCACGCCGTCACGGCGATGGCGGCGGCCCGGGCTGCGCGGCGCTGACGCGTGACGCGGCGGGAGTCGTTCGGCGGCGGCGCCGCAGCTATGGCGCGATAGCTTTCGGGCTCGCCAGGCACGCGCTCCGACAGCACCTGCTGTTCGAACTCGGTGACGTCGCCGGGACCGAGGCGTCCTGACGCGTCCTCGAAACGGAACGCGGGGGATCGCAACAGTGCGGCGGTCGCCGCGCGCGCCCCCTCCGACCACACGAACTCCAGCACCAGATCAACAGAGGCCGCGTACGGCTCCGCCGCGAGCGGCAACGCATCCGATGCCAGATACGGCACGCGCGCGCCCTCGAACGCCCTGCGCGCCAGATACAGGTACGGCAGCGGCCGCTGAAACACGATGCCGACACGGTCGCGAAGCACGCCGTCCGCGCCCGCCAGGCGGCGCACGCCGCGCACGGCGGCATAGAGCTCTTCTTCTCGATCGCGATGGAGCCAGAGCACCGGCGACGATCGATCCTCCGTCGACGGCTGCGGCACGAGCAGCCTGGGCAGCACGGCCGACACGGCGGCGCCGCGCGCATCCTCGAACCCCGGCACCTGCTTCTCGAGCTCTTCGTAAAGGCCCGCCGCGAGCACACGGTCGGTGGCGATGATGTCGATCCGCTCGAGGCCGGGCGTTTCCGCGAGCAGGCGGAAATCCGACGGCCAGAGCCCGCCCGGTTCGGTCGACTGGTCACCGACGGTCACGACGACGTGGGAGAAGGCGGGAGAGCCGGTGGCTCTGATGCGGGCTGCGAGCGTGTGCTCGTCGAGCATGCCGCTCGCGACGAGCCGTTGCTCGTAGCGGTTGAACGCGTCGGCGAGAAATCGCGTCTGGCGGGCCACGCGCTCGGCGCCGCGGTCGGCCTCGTCGTGCCTGAGTTCGCGCTCGATGCGCTCCTGGAACTGGAACAGGTCGCAGTCGCGACGGCGGAGCTCGTCGTAGAACCGCAGCATGCCGGCGACGATGCCGGCGCGAACCGCGAAAGGGGGCTCCACCCCGGCCGCACGCGAGTCGAGCGCCGCGGCGTAGAGCATGACTTCGCGCTCGAAGGCATCGACGAGGCGCGGCGCGCCGGCGATAGCCTCGTGCATCCGCTCGTACCAGTCGCCGCGCGACACGAGGTGCGGCAGGACGAAGGCGCCGTCGCGGCGATCCGCCTCGAGCGTGCGGCGCAGCTGCCGCGCGGCGGCGCCGGTGGGGACGATGACGGCGCGCCGGCGCACGTCGCGGAGC
>JALYRV010000024.1 GCA_030855205.1 Acidobacteriota bacterium
CGCTCCCGCGCGACGCACTCGGCGTACGCAGCCTCCATCTCGGCGCCGAACTCCCGCCGGAAGTCCGCCGGATAGGCGTAGAGGAGCAGGCGGTAGAAGCTACGCGCCACTCTTTCCCTTCAGCAGGCGTTTGGCGCGTGCGCTGTCCACGATGCGGGCATAGCGCTCGGCTTCGGCCACGCAGATGCGCCGGCCGAGCGGCGTGAGGCGATAAAAGCGCGGCTTGCCGCCGCCCGTGGCCGCGCCGGCCGGCGCGGCGGTCTCCGCGAGATGGCCGCGGGCCGTCATCTGCCTGAGGGCGCCGTAGAGCATGCCGGGCCAGAGATGCATGCGGCCATCAGTGCGCTCGAACACCTCGCGCGTGATGGCCAGGCCATGGAGGTCCTGATCGGCGAGCGACAGGAGAATCTGGAACCAGTGTTCGGGGACGGTGTCCTTCATGGCTTCGCGGGACATGTATATACCTGAAGGTATAAACGTGGCTACAGGTCCGCAAGTTCCCCGGGCGAGGCTTACTCCGGCTTTTCTTCCTCGTAGAGGAGGACGACGCGGCGGTCGAGGCCGGCGAGAATCTCGGGCGGCTCGGCGGCAAAGTGCGTTTCGAGGGCCTGCCCGAGCCGCTCGATCGTTTCGTCGAGCGTGCTGCCCTGCGCCGCGACCGGCATTTCCATCATCTCGGCGACAAACACGGTGCCGCGGCGGGCGACGCGCGCATGAAGGGGCATCGGCCTATTATGATCGGAAGAGATGACCACCGCCGAGCGCACCGACTTCATCCGCGACATCGTCGCGGCCGACAACGCGTCGGGCAAGCATGACCGCCGCGTCGCCACGCGTTTTCCGCCCGAGCCGAACGGCTACCTGCACATCGGGCACGCGAAATCGATCTGCCTCAACTTCGGCGTCGCGGCGCAGTTCGGCGGCACGTGCAACCTGCGGTTCGACGACACGAACCCGGTCAAGGAGGACGTCGAATACGTCGACGCGATTCAGGACGATGTGCGGTGGCTGGGGTTCACGTGGGACAGCCTCTTCTTCGCGTCCGACTATTTCGAGCAGCTCTACGCGTGCGCCCTGCAGCTGATTCGCGACGGGCGGGCGTACGTCGACAGCCAGACGGCCGATCAGATTCGCGAGGGACGCGGCACGCTCACGTCGCCCGGCACGCCGAGCCCGCACCGCGGCCGGACGCCGGAGGAGAGCGCCGATTTGTTCGCGCGGATGCGCGCGGGAGAGTTTCCGGACGGCGCGCACGTGCTGCGGGCGAAGATCGACATGGCGTCGCCCAACATCAACATGCGCGACCCGGTGCTCTATCGCATCAAGCACGCGCATCATCACCGCACCGGCAGCGCGTGGTGCATCTACCCGATGTACGACTATGCGCACCCGATCTCCGACGCGCTCGAGCGCATCACGCACTCGCTCTGCACGCTGGAGTTCGAAGACCATCGCCCGCTGTACGACTGGCTGGTCGGGAGTCTGACGCTGCCTGGACGGCCGCAGCAGATCGAGTTCGCGCGCCTCAACGTGACCTACACGGTGATGAGCAAGCGGAGGCTGCTGCAGCTCGTCGCCGAGAAACACGTCGACGGCTGGGACGATCCGCGCATGCCGACGATCTCGGGAATGCGGCGGCGCGGGTATACGCCAGGGGCGCTGCGCGCGTTCTGCGACGAGGTCGGCGTGGCGAAGCGCGAGAATCTGGTCGACATCGGGCTGCTCGAGCACTTCGTGCGCGCCGATCTGAACCAGAGCGCGCCGCGCGTGATGGCCGTGCTGCGGCCGCTCAAGGTCGTCATCGAGAACTATCCCGAGGGTCAGGTCGAGGAGCTCGACGTGATCAACAACCCGGAGGACGAGTCGGCGGGCACGCGCAAGGTGCCATTCTCCCGCGTGCTCTACATCGAGCGCGACGACTTCATGGAGGATCCGCCGAAGAAGTTCTTCCGCCTCGCGCCGGGCCGCGAAGTCAGGCTTCGGAATGCCTATTTCGTCACATGCACCGGCGTCGTCAAAAACGACGCCGGGGAGATTATCGAGTTGCGCTGCACGTACGACCCGGCCACGCGCGGCGGCGACGCGCCCGACGGGCGGCGGCCGAAGGCCACGCTGCACTGGGTGTCGGCCGCGCACGCACTCGACGTCGAAGTGCGTCTCTACGATCGCCTTTTCACCGTCGAAGAGCCCGGCAAAGGAGACACGGATTTCCTCACGCAGATGAATCCGTCTTCGCTCGAGGCGATCGGAGACGCGAAGGTCGAGCCGTCCGTTGCCGGCGCCACGCCCGGCACGCGCTATCAGTTCGAACGGCTGGGGTACTTCACAGTCGATGCCGCCCACGCGCCGAGGGCCGACGGCCACACGCTCGTGTTCAACCGCACCGTCACGCTCAAGGACAGCTGGGCGAAGGCCTCTCAGAGCTGAATGGCTGCCCGCTGCTGGCTGATGAAATGCGAACCCGCCGCGTACACGATCGACGACCTCGAGCAGGACGGCACGACGAGCTGGGAGGGGGTGCGCAACTACATGGCGCGCAACTACATGCGCGACGACATGCGCGCCGGCGATCCGGTGCTGTTCTATGCCTCGAACGCTGCCCCCTCCGGCGTGACCGGCCTCGCGCGGATCGCGCGGGCCGCGTATCCCGACCATTTCGCGGCGAAGGCAGGTCACAAGTACTTCGATGAGTCGGCCTCGAAGGACAATCCCATCTGGTACATGGTCGACCTCGCGTTCGTAAGGAACTTCCACGGCACGGTGCCACTCGCGGTGCTCAAGCAGACGACAGGCCTCGAGAAGATGGGTGTCACGCAGAAGGGCAGCCGTCTGTCGGTACAGCCCGTCACCAGGGCCGAGTACGAGATCGTCGTGCGCCTCGCGCGCACGTCGCTGACGCCGCAGCGGATATGATGCGGGCTCCACAAGGAGCTTCCGTTATGCGCCGTCTGCTGCCCGCACTGTTTGCCGCCGCCGCCCTTCTGACCGCATCGCCTGCCGCGCAGGGGATCGCGCCCGCGCCCGCCCGCAAGGCGGGGGAAGGCGCTGGCCCGTTCACGCGTCTCGTCATACGCGGCGTCACGATCATCGACGGCACGGGCGCGCCGCCCGCCGGACCGATGGACGTCGTGATCGAGGGGAATCGCATCACCTCGATCCGGAGCGCGGGCACGCCTGGCGTGGCGCTGCGGCCGGACCGGCAGCCGCGCGAGTTCGACCACGAGATCGATGCCACCGGCTGGTTCATGATGCCGGGCTTCGTCAACCTGCACATGCACGCGGGTGACCTGCCGAAGAGCCCCGAAGCCGAGTACGCCTACAAACTCTGGATGGCGCACGGCGTGACGAGCGGGCGCGGTGTCGAGCTCGGTCCGCAGGCGTTCGCGCTGAGCGAGAAACAGCGCAGCGCGAAGAACGAGATCGTCGCGCCGCGTTTCTTCAACTATCAGCGCCCCGGCGCCGGCTGGGGCAAGGGGCCGGCCGATACGCCCGAGAAGGCGCGCGCATGGGTGCAGTGGTGCGCCGCCAACGGCGTCGACGGCATGAAGCTCGTCGCGTATCCGCCCGCCATCATGGCCGCGCTTCTGGACGAGGCAAAGAAGCTGGGGCTCGGATCGGTGGCGCATCTCGAACAGCGCGGCGTCGCGCAGATGAACGCGCTCACCGCGGCAAAGCTCGGGCTCGGCACCGTCACGCACTTCTACGGGCACTTCGAGGCGCTCCTCAAGGACTATGAAGTGCAGCCGTGGCCGTACCAGATGAACTACAACGACGAGCAGTGGCGCTTCAGCCAGGTCGCGCAGTTGTGGAACAAGGTGCACGAGCCGGGCAGTCCCGAGTGGAAGGCGTACCTGCAGGAGCACATCAAGCTCGGCACGATCATGGACCCGACGATGACCGCGTACGCCGCGGGCCGCGACGTCATGCGCATGCGCAACGCCGACTGGCACGACCGGTACACGCTGCCATCGGTGATGGACTTCTACACGCCGAGCCGCGAGAACCACGGTTCGTATTTCTTCGACTGGACGAGCCACGACGAGATCGCGTGGCGCAACTTCTATCAGGTCTGGTTCCGGCTGCTGAACGACTACAAGAAGATGGGCGGCCGCGTGACGGTCAGCGACGACGCGTCCTACATCTACAACACGTGGGGCTTCGGCATCATCCACGAGATGGAGCTGCTGCAGGAAGCGGGCTTCCACCCGCTCGAGGTCATCCGCGCGGCGACGATGCATGGGGCGGAGGCGCTGCACGAGCCGTCAGGCAAGCCGCTGGAGTTCGGCATCGTGCGCACGGGCATGCTGGCGGACCTGATCCTCATCGATCAGAACCCGCTGCAGAACCTCAAGGTGCTCTACGGTACGGGCGCGTTGCGACTCAACGACCAGACCGGCGAAGTCGATCGCGTCGGCGGCATCCGCTACACGATCAAGGACGGCATCGTTTACGACGCGAAGAAGCTGCTGGCCGACGTGGCGGCCATGGTCGCAGAGCAGAAGAGACAGAGAAACTAGTCCGCTCTTAGCGCCTTTGCTATCAGGCCCGCAGCGTCGTCGCGGGGTCGAGCCTGAGGATGCGCAGCGCCGGCAGCAGGCTGGCGACGACCGCGACGAGCAGCAGGAGGACGGCGACGGCGGCGAAGGTCGCGGGATCGGAGGGCTGCACGCCCCAGAGGAAGCTGGCGATGTAACGCGTCGACAGCCTCGCGAGCACGCCGCCGATCGCGAGACCGATGATCGTCAGCACGATGCCGGGCACCGTGACGACACGGATCGCCTGCGCGGCGGTCGATCCGAGAGCCATGCGAATGCCAATCTCGCGCGTGCGTTCGGTGATCGAGCTCGAGATGAGACCGTGGATGCCGATCGCCGCGAGCAGCACCGACGCGCCGGCCAGCAGGCCGGCGAGCACCATCAGGAAACGCTGTGACGCGGTGGCTCCAGACCGCACTTCTGCCATCGATCGCACCGACGCGAGCGGCAGCAGCGGATCGACCTCGCGCACGGCCGCGCGCAGCGCCTGGTCCATCCCGGCCACCGGGGTCGCCGTGCGCACGATCCATGTCGGCGAGAACCACGTGTGCACGAGATTGAGCGTCGGCGTGTTGGTCTGCGACGCGGCGAGATAGACGATCGGCGTTTGCCGGATCGGGCCACCGTCGCCCCAGCCTGGCTGGCGGTACTGGACGTCGCCCACGATGCCGACAACCTGGCGCGGGCCGCCGCCGATGCCAATCTGCCGTCCGATGATCCCGCCTTCCGGGTAATAGCGCTTCACGAAAGCCTCATTGACGACGACGGCGAGCGGCGCGCCATCGTGATCCCGGGTCGTCAGCTCGCGCCCCGCTTTGAGCGGCATGCGCAGCGTTCTGAAGTACGCCGGCGTCACGTAAGTCACATTCGTGATGAAGTTCGATTCCTTGTCGGCCGCCTGCGTGCCGTCGAGCGGGCGGAAGCCGAGATTGAGGATGCGCTCGTACGGAAGACCGAGCGAGACGGCGGCCGACTCGACGCCCGGCAGCGCTTCGATCTTCTCGATCGTGCGCGTGAAGAGCTGATCGATCTGCTCGCGTGTGCGGTAGCGCTTGTCTTCGAGCGATGCGCTGCCGGTGACGACATTGGTGAGGTCGAAGCCTGGCTCGAGTCCGTTCAGGGTCATGAACGTGCGCGTGAGCAGGCCCGCGCCCACCAGCAGCACGACGCCGAGCGCGACTTCACCGACGACGAGAAGGCGTCGCGTCCAGCCGCCGGTGCCTGCGGCGGCCCCGCGTGTGCTGCCTTCGCGCAGGCCCGACTGCACGTCGAGGCGGCTGGCGTACAGCGCCGGAATCACGCCGAAGATCATCGCGGCGCACATCGAGATGGCTGCAGTGGCGGCGACAGCCCGCCAGTCGAGTGAGACATCCTGCCACGATGCGTACTGATCGGCGGCGAGCTGCTGGAGACCGCCGAGGAGCAGATGGCCGAGCACGATGCCGAGCGCGCCTCCGAGGAGCGCGAGAGCGCAACTCTCGACGAGGAGCTGGCGAATGACGGCGCGCCGGCCGCTGCCGAGCGCCATGCGCGTGGCAATCTCTCTCGCACGGGTGCGCGCGCGCGCAAGCAGCAGGCCCGCGAGATTGACGCATGCGATGAGCAGCACGAGTCCGACGGCCGCCCACATCGTATAGAGCGCATCGCGCGATGCGGCGGTGACGGTCTGCTGCAGCGGCGCGAGCCGGTACCAGACGCGCACGTTCCCTGGCAGCGTGACGCCCAGGCTCTGATACGCGGTGTTGAGCTCCCCTTCGACGGCAGACCACGACCCCTTCACGCGCAGCAGCGCGGCGAAGTTGTCGCCGCCTCCCTGGCCGGATCGGCTGGCCCGCACGGGCGTCCAGAGGTCGGCGCGGCCCCGATAGCTCTCGGGCATGATGCCGACGACCGTGTGCGGCTCGCCGCGCACGAGCACGCTCGCGTTGAGCACGGAGGGGCTCGCGCCGAACGCGCGCTGCCACAGTCCGTGCGACAGCAGCACAGCGTTGGGACCACCCGCACGATCCTCGTCGGCCGTGAATTCGCGGCCGAGCGCGGGGCCCACGCCGAGCACCCGGAAGTAGCCGGCGCTGACGCGCTGCTGATCGACGTTGATGGCCTGACCGCCGGTGGCGAGATTCACGCCCGCGCGCCAGTCGGAATAGACGGCCACGTCGGCCGAGGTCACATGCTTCTGAATCGCCTCCCAGGTGGCGCCGTCGATCGAGCCGGAGGCAAAGGTGCCGCGCGGCGACATGCGCACGCGCTCGGTCGCGGCGAGCTGCTGCGGCTCGGGATACGGGAGCGGACGGAAGAGCACGGCGTCGACGAGGCTGAAGACCGCGGCATTCGCGCCGATGGCGACGCCGAGCGTGAGAATCGCGGTGAGCGCGAAACCAGGGCTGCGGCGCAGAAGGCGGATCGCATAGCGCACGTCGCGCGCGAGTGTCTCGATGAGGGGAATGCTGTTCATCTGATAGATCTCCTCGCGCACGGCGCGCGGGTTGCCGAAGCGGGCGCGCGCGCGGCGCGCGGCTTCCTCGCGCGGCACGCCGCGGGCGTGCAGGTCGTCGGCCATGAGCGAGACGTGCGTCTCGATCTCGATGGCACGCTCACGATCCCACGCGCCGCGGCGGAAGAAGCGGCGCAGGCTCATGCCGGATCCATGACGCGCGCAATGGCCGCGACGATCTGCGCCCACCGGCTCGACTCGTCGTGCAGCTGGCGGCGCCCGGCCGGCGTGAGCCGGTAGTAGCGCGCCTTGCGGTTGTTCTCGGACGTGCCCCAGAACGACGCGATCAGACCGCGGTCCTCGAGGCGGTGGAGCGCCGGGTAGAGTGAGCCCTGCTCGACCTGCAGCACGGCGTCGGACCGGGTCTCAATCGTGCTCGCGATCGCGTAGCCATGCGCCGGCCCGAGCACAAGGGTCTGGAGCACGAGCATGTCGAGCGTGCCCTGCATCATGTCGCCGCGGTCTGCGCCGCGCCTGCCTTTGGTTCCCATCCACTCCACTAGACGATCTAGGCGTGGGAAAGGTTGGCAACGAATCCGGCCTTATTTTACGGGGCCTCTTTGCCACGCAGTTGTGAGGGGACGAGGCGTCGGCGGCATGCTGTTCGTGGGCACCGGCGCGCAGGGAGACGGCGCGAACCGCCCGTTCTTCGCGGTCAAGCCTGGCGCCTCCGGAGACATCACGCTGAAGGCCGGCGAGACGGAGAACGCGTTCATCGCCTGGAACCAGACGCGCGCCTCCATCGACGGCAACGCGCTCTATGTCCGCACTTGGACGAAGCTGTACAAGATCGCGGACTAGATGATCTGCGGCCCGTTGCGGAAGTTGCCGCCGAGGATGCCGACCGAATCTGCGCCGAGCCAGTTGTCGAGCACGCGCGCGTAGACGGCGCGGAAGTCGGTCTCGTAGCGCACGTCGCCGCTGTTGTTCTCGAGCGTCGGATTGCTCGCGCCCGCCGCGAGCTCGGCGGCCGTGCCGTAGATGCCGCCGCGCACGCCCCCGCCGAGCGCCATCATCACGCCCGCCGCGCCGTGATCGGTGCCGCTGCTGCCGTTCTCGCTGATGCGGCGGCCGAACTCCGAGAACTGCAGGATCAGCGTGTCGTCGAGCAACCCCTGATTGCGCAGGTCCGCGTAGAACGCCGTGAGCCCGCCGTTGAGCGTGCCCATCAGATTCGCGTACGCGCCGTTGGCCGGATTCTGTGTCGCGTGCGTGTCGTATCCGCCCGTCGAGACCCAGAACACCTTCGTGCCGATGCCGCGCACGATCGCGCCGGCGACCGAGCGCAGCGCCTGGCTGAGACCGTCGTTGGGATACACCGTGCTCGGTACGTATGACGCCACGGTTGCCACGCGGTCGAGCGTCGCGAGCGCGGCCTGCTGGGTGCCGTTGACGAAGGCGAGATGCGGCGCGTCGACAGGCACGTGCGACGCGATCCGCGCGATCGCCGCGCGCGCATAGAGCGCGTCGGCGCCGCCGTTGGGGCTCGCAAACGCGTAGGCCGACGGGTTCGGAATCGCGGGCACGCTGGCCGTGTTGCCAATGAGCGACCGCGGCACTTCCCGCGTCGTGGCCCACCCGACGAGCGGGTCGATGGGCGACGGAAGGCGATCGAGATAGCGCCCGAGCCAGCCCGAGCCGGCCGGCTCTCCCGGCTTGCCGGTCGAATAGATGTCCGTGCCTTCGAAGTGCGACCGGCTCGAGTTCGTATAGCCGGTGCGCTGGATGACGGCGAGATCGCCGCTGTTGAAGATCGCGTGGAGCCCGGTCAGGCGCGGATGCAGACCCAGCGCACGGCGGCTGCTGTCGGTGCCGATCTGCAGCACGTTTGCGGCGGGCACGGCAATCGTGGGACGCCGCGCGTAGTACTGCGCGTCGGTGTACGGCACGAGCATGCTGAGCGCGTCGTTGCCGCCGCTCAGATACAGCACGACCAGATTGCGGCGCGAGGCACCCTGCGCGCGGGCCACGTCCGAGAGGAACGCCGGCGCGCCGAACCCGACGGTGAAGGCGGACACGCCGCCGCGGACAAATGATCGTCGTGAGAATTTCATCGCGCCCTTTACACCAGCTGGTAATCGCCCGAGCCCACCATCAGGTGGACGAGGCCGGCGGTCTTGGTCAGTAGCTGCGCATCCGACCCCGACCACGCGGCGCCCGCGCGGAGATAGTCGAGATAGGCCGCGCTTTGATCCGCGGCCGGCTGCGGCAGCGTGAGGCGCGCCAGCGCGAAGTCGACGAGCGCCTCGGGCGTCGCCCCGCTGCTGCGGGCCTGATCGCGCAGGTTCACGCGTTGATTGGTCGCGAGCTGTGCGGCGAAATTCATGCGCGCGAGCATCGCGCCTGTGGAAAACCATCCCGGGCCGAGGTCCCACCCATTGACGTCGGGCGGCTCGAACAGCGTCTGCCCCATGTTGGTCAGCGGCGTGAGCGTGCTGTCGACCGAGAAGCCGACGTGTCCGACTTCCTTGAGCGCGCGGACGACGAACTCGACCGGCCAGGAGTAGCGGGAGAAATGGTTGGTTGTGACGAGGAACTCTGGCGTGCGCAACAGCTCGCGCACGACCGGCTTCATCTCGGTATCCGATTCGAGGTACACGGCCGCGAGCTTCGAGACGAGCGCCGCCGGCGGCTCCTGGGTCTCGCTCACGAAGAACGCGTAGAGCCGGCGCGCGATGCGACGCGCCGTCTCCGGGTGACGCGCGAGCGCGGCAATCAGATCGAGGCCGTCCTGCTGTCCTTCGGCCGCCGATCGCGCGGGGATCGTGCGGCTGCCGTTGGCATAGACCGCGAACGTGAACTCCTTCGCCGTCGTGTCGTGCTGGCCGGCGACGTAGCTGAACGCAAACCGGCCCGCCGGATTGCCCACCGCGCCGACCCGCGCCAGATTCCAGCCGGTGAAGACGCGCGCGGCCGCATAGACGTCACTTTCCGCGAAGTGCCCCACGCCGAACGTGAACAGCTCCATCAGCTCGCGCGCGAAATTTTCCTGCGGGCGGGCACGCACGTTGAGCCGGCCGTCGAGCCACACGAGCATCGCGGGATCGCGCGCAATCTCGACGAGCAGCTCGCGGAAATTTCCGAGCGCGAACGCGCGAAGCAGCTCGAGCTGGCCTCGCACGCCGCCCGGATCCTCCGACGGCTTGGCGGCCATCATGCGCGTCGCGTCCGACGCGCCGTAAATGCCGGCGACCTTGCTGTAGGCCGTGGCGAAATGGTTGTGCCAGAAGAGCGCCATCTTCTCTTCCAGTGGGCGCGGCGAGTGCACCATGCGGAAGAGCCAGCGCTGGCGCGCATCGACGATGCTCGTGTTGGGAGCGAAGGCGCCGCGGGTCGTGACGCCGGCAAAACCCGGCGTGCCGATCCGTCCGTCGATGTCGCCGGGACTCGCGGCGAAGTCGAGCAGACGATCGATCGCCGCACCGCTGCTCAGCGACGCGTAGACCTCGAGCTCCTGCGGCGTCGCGCCGAATCCCGCCCGCCGCAGCAGGTGCCGCGCGTAGCTTTCACGTCGTGTTTGCATGATCGATGGCCTAACCTGACCGGATGCTCCGGCACATTGGACCGGGGGCAACCGTGCGACGTTACTTATTCGTGCCGGGTGAACCCGAACACGGCGTCTTCCTTGAGGGGGGCGGCCTCATAGTAGCGCAGGAGCGAGCGCGCGGCCAGCCACGAAAGGCCGTCACCATGACGCCCGAGCCCCAGCGCAAACAGATGAGCTGGCAGGTTGCGGTGCGGGCCAATATACGGCGCGCCGTCGCTCGTCGTAACCAGCGGCGCGGACCACGCATACGCCGGTTGAATCCCCGAAACGTCGGGATACATGAGCGACAGCTCATAGAGGAGCTGGCCGGTGCGCTGCACCAGGGTGCGCCCGGCGAGCCGGGGCGCGGCGGGTGCCTGGTCTGCTCCGGCAATCAGCACGCGGTCTTCCTTGAGCCAGCGCAGTGAGTGCGGAGGCGCGGCGGCGTCCATCACCACGCTCGCGCGCGAGCCCACGGCCTTGCGCATCGCCGCCGGCATCGCCTCGGTGACAACGAGATATGTGTCGCGCGTGACGAAGTGACGCCGCAGCTGCGGCACGATCGCGCCCGGCGCTCCGGTCGCCACGATGACCGCCCGCGCGGCAATCACGCCCGCCGCGGTTTTCACTTCCACGCCTCCCCCGCGCGGCAGGTGCCGTATGCGCGTGACGAGCGACCGCTCGTGGATCCTCGCGCCTTTCTTCGCGGCATGCGAGGCCAGGCCGAGCGCGGCGCGCACGGGGTCGAAGACAAGTGTGCCGGGCGTGCGGATCGCGCTCCCTTCGAGTGCCGTTTCGCGCGCGAGCGCCGGCGCCGGAATCTTCGTGACGCCCAGACCGGCATCGCGCCTCGCGGCGTACTCCTTCGCGAGGGACTTCACGTCGCGCGAGACCGTGATGAGCGTCGTGCTCTCGAGATCGCACCGGATGCCGAGCTTGCGGAGGACCGCCGCGAACTCCAGCACACCGCGCCGGGCCTGCTGCCACATCCCCCTCGAGGCGCGCCGCCCATGCGCGGCGTCGAGCGACGCAAACGATTCATCCAGTGCGGGCAGCAGCACGCCCGCGCTCGCCGCAGTCCCGCCGCCCGCCACGCGGTCCCCTTCCAGCAGCACGACATCGTGGCCCGCGGCCGCGAACGCGTACGCGCACGCCGCGCCGGTCAACCCGCCCCCCACAATCACGACGTCGCATGCGTTGCCGGCTGGATCCTTCGCGGACTTCCAGGCCGGCCACGACGCACGGCGAGCGATCGGCGAGCGGTCGTCCCAGTAGCGGCGCCCGGATTTCATGCGGGAATCTTAGGTCAAGACGGCCACGGCCCGGCCTGCAAACGCGACGGCATGAACCGCACCCTCCCCTGGAACGTATTCGCTTCCATGCTGCAGAACCTCCGCTATGCCCTCCGCCGCCTGATCGCCGAGCCTGGTTTCACGCTCGTCGTCGTGCTCGCGATAGGCCTGGGCATCGGCATGAACACCACGGTCTTCACGCTGGTCAACGCCGTGCTGCTGCGCGGCCTGCCTTACGAGAACCCCGAGGACATCGTGGTCGTGGCCGCCTACGACAACCTGCGGAGCGACGATGGGCCCGCCTCGTGGCCGGATTATGAGGACTGGGCGAGGGACGCGAAATCGTTCAAGGCCCTTGCGGCCATGGCGTCACAGCCATTCAACCTCAGTGGCGACCCGGGCGCGCCGGAGCGCATCCAGGGCATGCGCCTCACGCCCAACGCCTTCCGGACGCTCGGGCAGCCCATGATGCTCGGGCGTGACTTCGTCGAGGCGGACGGCAAGCCCGGGGCCGCGCCGGTCACGATTCTCGGATACGAAGTCTGGGAACGGCGTTTCGCGGGCGACCGGGCCGTGGTCGGCAAGTCGGTCCGCATCAACGAGATCCCCACCGAAATCGTCGGCGTGCTGCCGCGCGGCGTGAAGTTCCCGCAGAACTCCGATGCCTACTCGCCAATCAATCTGAAGGAAGACCGCACGCGCCGGGGCTCTCGCGGCGTCGAAGTCTTCGGACGCCTCAACGCCGGCGTCGGCGTCGCGGAAGCGCAAACCGAGCTCGGAGGCATCGCCGCGCGGCTCGAGCAGGCCTACCCCGAGACGAACAAGAACATGGGCGTGCAGGTGATGACGTTCAATGCGCGGCAGAACGGCGGACCAATCCGCGTCGTGTTCCTCATGTTGCTCCTTGCCGTTTCCCTGTTGCTGCTGATCGCCTGCGCCAACGTCGCCAGTCTGCTGATCGCGCGCGCCGTGTCGCGCACGCGCGAGATGGGCGTGCGGATCGCACTCGGCGCCGCGCGCGGCACGATCATCCGCCAGCTGCTCACCGAAAGCATCGTCCTCGGCTGTCTCGGCGGGCTGCTCGGGCTCGGGTTCGCGTACGTCGGCGTGACCCTCTTCGATCGCGCCACCGCTGATGTCGGCAAGCCGTACTGGATCGTGTTCTCCTTCGACTGGAAAGTGTTCGGCTGGCTCGCGCTCGCGTGCGTGGGCACCGGCCTGATCTTCGGACTCGCGCCCGCATTGCAGCTGGCGCGCACCGACACCAATGAGGTCCTGAAGGACGCCAGCCGCGGCGCGACGACGGGGCGCGGGCGGTGGCTCACGAGCTCGCTGGTCGTCATGGAGATGGCGTTCACGCTGGCGCTGCTGTCGGGCGCAGGCGTGATGATCCGCAGCTTCATGAGTCTGTACGGTGCGGATCTCGGCGCGCGCACCGAGAACGTGCTCACGGCGCGGCTGAACCTGATGGAGGCCAAGTATCCCGACGGCCCCTCGCGCCGGCGGTTCGTCGAGCAGCTCGACGAGCGTCTGCGCGCGCTGCCGGGGGTCGAGCACGTCTCGGTGGCGACGACACTCCCCGGCGACGGGCTCGGCACGCTCACGCTCGATCTCGAGGGCCAGCCGCGCGCAACGAAGGAGCAGCCGCGCGAGGCGCGCGTGGGGACCGTGACGCCCGGGTTCTTCCAGACATTCGGCATCAATGCGACGCAGGGCCGGTTGATCGACGAGCGCGACGGCGCGCCGGGATCCGAGGCCGTGGTCGTCGATCAGATCTTCGCGCAGCGTCACTATGGCCGCGAGAATCCCGTGGGGCGCCGCATCATGCTTCGGGCCGACGACAAGGACACCGTCTGGGCATCGATCGTCGGCGTCGTGCCGCACGTGCGCCACGGCGACCTCACGTCCAACGATCTCGACGCGATCGTGTATCGACCGTGGCGCATGTCCACCGCCAGCGGCTTCGTCGTCGCACTTCGAAGCCGGCAGCCGGTCGAGACGCTCTCGGCGAGCCTTCGCGGCGCGGTGCAGGGGCTCGATCCCGATCAGCCGGTGTTCCAGGTGCGGACGATGGAGGAGAACCTGGCGCGTCAGCGGTGGCCGTTCCGCGTGTTCGGCACGCTGTTCGTGCTCTTCGCGATCTTCGGCCTCGTGTTGTCGACGATCGGCATGTATGCCGTCACCGCGCACTCGGTAGGCCAGCGGCGCAACGAAATCGGGCTGCGCATGGCGCTTGGCGCGCAGCAGTCGCAGGTCGCATGGCTGGTACTGCGCCGGGGCCTGATTCAGCTCGCGAGCGGCATTCCGCTCGGCCTGGCGTTCGCGTACGGCGTGATGGTGGCGATGGAGTCGCTGCTGATCGGCATCAAGCCAGGCGATCCGCTCACGATGGCGGTCATCATGCTCATCGTCACGATCGTGACGCTGGCCGCGTGCTACATCCCGGCCAGGCGAGCCGCAAGACTGAATCCGGTCACGGCCCTCAGGAATTGAAGATCGAGGATCTGTGATTGATGATTCATTGCAGATCTAAGATTTCAGATTGGACATTGCCGGTTGGACATCGCCGGCCGGATGGCAACGCGCCAGCGCCAATCTGCATCCACAATTTTCATTGAATCTTCAATCACAGATCATCAATCTGCAATTCTCCGAGCCCTTCTCACCATCACGACCGCCGACACGATCGTCCCGATCGTGGCGATGGCGACGAACACGCCGATCGCGATCCGGAACGTATCCGACTGCATCCATTGGACAAGGGCGCCGCCGTATTTCACGGCGAGCGCCGCTTCGACGCCGAAGCGCAACAGGCGCGCGGCCGCGAGCGAGGGGAACAGCCGGAAGCGGCTGAATTGCAGCGCGCCGGACGTGAGCACGAACGGCGTGAACGGGAATGGCGGCGGAATCAGCGAGAGCGCTGCCACGGTGAACGCCCCGTTGCGCCGCAGGCGCTTGCGCACGAATTGCAGGCGGCCTTCCGGCACGAAGCGCGACAGGCCGTGCTCCCCGAGCTTCCGGCCGGCCCAGTAGGTGATCGCGGCGCCGATCAGCGAGCCCGCGGTGGCGAGAACCGGATAGAGCCAGGCTTTGTGGGGGTTGCGCGCCGCCATGAGGATGACGACGGCATCGATGCCGAGAGGCAGGAAAAAAATGAGCGTCGAGTCGAGGATGCCCAGGAAGAGCACCCCCGACGCCGACGCGAACGTTCCGAAGAGACGGGCGAACAAGCCCGCTGATTATCGCCCACGGCAGCGGCGTCGCGCCGCTGCCGTGCGTGGACTAGAACCCGAAGCGCGCGCCGACGGTGACCGAGCGCGCCCGCGCCGCGCCGGTCGGCTGGCCGAACAGCGTTGACGTCTGCACGCCGGAGTAGCCCATCGGGTTGACGGTATTGAGCAGGTTGCTGCCGTTGATGAACAGATTCACCGAGTAGCGGCTGCTGCCGGTGCCCATGGGTCCGCCGCCCATCATCATCTGCGCGCCGGCCGGCATCGACATGCCGCCAGGGCCGCCCATGACGACCGTCGTGCCGCCGGGGCCGCCTTCCGCACCAGGGCGACGGCCGAACCCGAACGAGTACGACAGGTTGCCGCCGAGATTGAACGTCCAGTCGCCCGTGGCGCTGTTACGTCCGAAACCCGCCGGGCGATCGTTGAACACCGTGTCGCCGTTGTCGTCGCGTCCGGTCGTGACGTTGTACTGCACGCCCGAGCGCCACGACGCATTGAAGCCCACGTTCAGCTTTTTGAAGAGCATCGTCGTGGCGTTCGCGCCGAGCGAGTGGCGCGGCTGGCCCGAGGGCCCCCATTCGGCGTCGAGATTGTAGTTGTCCGCCGGCAGACCGAACGCGCTCGCCGAGTCGTTCTCGGTGTGATTGATCGTGTAGTTACCGTTGAAGAACGTGCGCCCGATGAAGCCAAGGCCCGTCTGCGTCATGTAGTTGAGGCCGGCATGCACCATGTGCTGGCGCTGCCCGCCCGTGCTCTCGACCTGCGTGATGTTGCCGAAGGCCGGATCCGGACGCACGCCGTTGACCGGAGCGTTGATGTTGCGGCCGCGGAAGCGATCGTAGCCGCGCGAGAACGAATAGAGCACGTTCGAGCCCAGGCCGGCGATCGGGAGCTGCTGCTGAAGGCCGAGACTCATGCGCGTCGACCACGGCATCGACAGATCATCCGCAAAGACGTAGCGGCTGGCCGGCAGACGGTTCTGCAGGAGGCCGCCAGCGAACGGATCCGGGAAGCCGGGATTGGTGACCACGGTGTCGAACTGGCGCACGCCGTCGACCTGCAGCACCTGCTCGTAGACGTTCGCCTCGAGCCAGTCCGTGAAGATGCCGAGGCTGCCGCGCACGACCGTCTTGCCGCTCTTGAGGGGCGACCACGTGAAGCCGAAGCGCGGGGACAGGTTCCACTTGTCGTCGAGGTGCGTCTGCATCTCCTGACGCACGCCCATGCTGATCGTCAGGTTCTGGCGCGCGCGCCAGTCGTCCTGCGCGAAGAAGCCGACCTGGAACTGCGTGTAGTCGACCAGCGGGTTGCCGTCGCGGCGCGAGAACGTCGACGGCCGGCGCGCGGCGTAGTCGTCGAGGCTGGCGAAGGTGAAGGTGCCGAGATAGTTCTGCTGACGGTCGCTCGTGACCCACTGCCCCTCGGCCAGCGTGCCGAAGCGGAACGAGTGCTTGCCCTTGACGTAGTCCACGTTCGAGGCGAACTCGACGTTGGTCACGTCGTTGCCGCCCTGCGTCTGCGCGCCGCCGCCGGTGAACGAATCGAGCACGCGAATGGTCTGTCCTTCGACCGCCGCGCGGCTGGTGGAGCTGTTCATGCCGATCTGCAGGCGCGTCTCGTTGAAGAGCTTCTTGCCCCACGGACCGGTGTCCGAGAGACGCAGAATCGCCGACTGGTTCTCGGAGAGCGTGCCCATCTCGCGCAGGCTGAAGCCGCCGACGCCCCCCTCGGTCTCGAACTGATTGGCCTGGATGTTGGCGCGCAGCGTGTGCGCCTTCGACACGGCGTGATCGACGCGCCCGTTGAACGAGTACATCTCGTTGGGCTGGCGCAGCGAGAACGCGACCGGGCCGTCGAGCGTGCGGGCAAAGACTTCCGACCCGCGGTAGTTCGACGAGACGTTGGCCGACAGGTTGAACGACGTCTTGTTCTTCGCGATGGTGCCGCTCAGGTTGAACCCAACGCCCTGCTGGCGCTCGTCACCCTTGGTGGGCTGCGAGGCCGTGCGCGCATTGAGCGAGTCGTCCGCGAAATTGAAGTTCATGCCGCCGCGCAGCGGTCCGATGCCCGGCTGCGTGATGATGTCGATGAAGACCATGCCGCTGCCGTGGTTCTCGGCCGAGAACGGATCGCGGTTGAAGCGGATGGACCGGATCTGCTCCTTGGGAGGCAGGCGCCCGCCACGGAAGCCGTCGACCCGCATCGTCGCGCCGGGACCCGCCATCTCTTCGAGCACCTTCGCCATTTCGTCCGGGTCGTCCGGCAGGGCGTTGATCTGATCCTTCGAGAGCGTCGTGTCGAAGCGCCCGCTGTTCGGATCCGAGGCGTTGGTCGCCGGATCGCGGCCGACGGCCACGCTCTCGTCGACGCCCTTGATCGGCAGCGTGACGTCGCGGCGCATGTTTTCGCCCGCCTTCAGGCGCAGGTCCATGACGCCGACAGACTCGAAGCCCTCGAACAGCACCGTGATGTTGTAACGGCCGGCGGGCAGACCCTCGAAGAGCGCAACGCCCTCCTTGTCGGTCGGCACGTCCGTGCGCATCACGCTCTTGTTGCGGTTCTCGGCTCCGGCCACGTTGACCAGGGCTCCGGGAATGACCGCGCCGGACGGGTCCAGCACGGCGACGCGCAGGCGTCCGGCCTGGGAATCAATCCCCTGTGCCGCGGCTGCCATCGGCGCAACCACGAGAAGGATCAGACTGAGAAAAAACTTTACGCGTCGCATAGATATTCCTTGGGAGCCCCGGGCTCGTTACTGCGTCGAGAATTTCTTGGCGTCGATCTTCGGGTTCACTTTGACCTTCGAGATCGTCCACTCTTCCGTGGTCGTGCCGCCCACCGCACGCTGCAGCGTGTGCGGGAACTGGATGCCGTCCACTTCCTTCCAGTCGCCGAAGAACACGCGGTACTCGATCATCTTGCGGTTCTTCATCATTTCTTCCATGCGCTTCTGCGCCTGTTCCTGCGTCATCTGCGACTGACCGCCGGCCGGAGGTGGGACGGGCGCCGTAGCCGTACCGCCGGTCGGCGGAGCGGGCGGCGGCGTGCCGCCGGGCACAACCGGCTGGCCAGGGCCACCACCGCGCGGGCCACTCTGCATCGTCATCTGCTCGAAGCCCTGGTACGTGACCATCAGCGGCATGCTGGTGGCCTGATCGACGAACAGCTTGGCTTCGAACCCGCCGTCGGCCTTGATGTCGATGATGTGCGCCTTGCCGTCGGGGGACTCGGCTTCACCCGCGTATGTGTACTTGGCGTTGAGACCGGGATGCGCCTGTCCGAACCAGCCGAGCATCATGCGCGAGAGCTCCACGCGCTGGCTGCGGATCATGGTGGCATTCACCATCGCCTGCTGCTCTGGCGTCATGGGACCGCCGCCGCGGGATCCACCCCCGGCGTTGCCATTCACTTGCGTCGTCATGGTCATGCCGCCCCCGCCACCCGAAACGGGGCCGCCGTAGGAAACCACCATCTGAGCCCCGCCGCCCATCGGGCCGCCGGACGGGCGAATCGCCTTGTCGCCGTTGAAGCCAGCGGTCATGGTCACGGCCATAGGGGCCGTGATGTTGTCGACGCGCAGGTACTTGTCGGGCATCTCGAGATACAGCTCGATGTTGCTCGTCATCTGACGATCGGCGATATTGCGCGCCGTCTTCCCCTCGAGCGAGAAGGTCCTGAGCGAATCGAGCTTGCCGTCGCCAATGGCCTTCCGCATGTTCGACAGCACTTCGGCTGCCTTGTCCTGCGCGAGGACCGGCTTCGAGAGCGAACCCGCGGCGCCGACGATGGCAGCCGCGATGATGACAAGAGCACTGACTTTCCGCATGAATCCTCCAGAACGGGCCCCAGGCTCCCGGCGCCGGACTCCAGCAGTCTGGAGTCGGGGGTCTGGAGTCTGGAGCGGTGTTTCGCAGCGTTAGACGGACTGATCGTGCCTCCGGGTCGCCTCCGGCGGGTTAACCGTGCGCAAAGACTTTGTAAAGAACGTAAAACCAGTAATTTCAACAACTTACGGCTATGAGTCGGCGGGTTTTGCCATGCTAGACTGGCCGCGTTGGTGATCCTGAGACGAATTCCGTGGCGGGTGGCGGTGCCGGTGCTGCTGATGGTGGTGCTCGGCGTGCTCGCCGTGCTGCAGTACCGATGGCTCGGCCAGGTCAGTGAAGCGGAGCGCAACCGCATGCGCGAGACGATGACGACGCGGGCGCGGGCGCTGGCGACGGAGATCGATCGCGAGGCCTCGCGCGTGTACCTGACGTTCCAGCTGCGCGACCCCGACATGCCGTCGATCGCCGATGCCCTCGCGCGGCGGGCGAAGGTGTGGCGCGAGACCAGCCGCCACCCCGATCTGATTGCCGACATCTTTCTGGCCACACACGACGGGCGGCTGCAGCGGTTCGACGCCGCGGCTGGCACACTCACCGCGACTGAGTGGCCGGAGCGTCTGAAGCCGATCCGCGACCGCGGTGTGCGCGCGCGCACGCTGTCGAACGTGGCGGTCACCGCCTCGCCGGCAGCGACGCCGCCGGTGACGAACACGTTCACGTTCCGCCTGCCGACGGCGATCAGCACCGACCCGCTCGCCGTGTCGGTCATGCTGCCGTTCCTCGCGCATGTCGTGGCGGGAGCCTCGCTGGAAACCCGCTTCGCCGCGCCGCCGGGATCGATTCTGCTCGTGCTGAACGAGGAGAAGTTCCTGCGCGAGATCGTCCCGCAGCTCGTGCAGCAGCACCTCGGCGACAGCCTGAGTGAGTACAGGTTCACGATCGTGAAGACGCGCGCGCCCGGGGAAGTCGTCTATCGCGCGGCGCGCGACTCACAGACCATCGACCTGCAGACGGCGGATATCCGTGTCGACGCGCTCGCCATCCGGTCGGCGGTCAACGACCGCATGCTCGCGACGGAGCTGCGCGCGGCAGGGGTGGTCACTGGCAGCAACGAGATCAGGCGCTCGGGCGGGGGGCACCAGGGGTCCGGCGCGCCCTCGCCTTCGGTCGCGGTGGCCGTGGGTGCGGATCGCGTGGTGCTCATGGATCCGGCCCCGTCCACGTCCGGGACGGGCACCGCGACCGGCGGCCAGGGTGGCGCCGTGTCCCGCATGGTCGTGACGCCGCCGGCAACTCAGGTCGTCGCCCCCGGGGGCCTGGGGGGCACATTCACGGCGCAGGGCACGTGGCAGCTGCTGCTCAAGCATCGCGCCGGATCGCTCGAAGCCGCGGTACAGCAGGTGCGGCGCCGCAACCTGCTCATGAGCTTCGGCATGCTGGCGCTGCTCGGGGCGAGCGTCGGGCTCGTGCTCGTCGATGCGCGGCGCGCCGATCGGCTCGCCTCACAGCAGATGGACTTCGTCGCGACGGTGTCGCACGAGTTGCGCACGCCGCTCGCCGTCATCCGTTCGGCCGGGCAGAACCTCGCCGCCGGCGTCGTGCAGGACACAAAACGGTACGGCGAGCTGATCGAAACGGAAGGGCGCCGTCTCACCGACATGGTCGAGCAGACACTCGCGCTCGCCGGGCTCTCGGGCGATCGCAGGCCGGTGGCGCAGCAGCCCGTCGACGCCGGGGATCTCGCGCGCGACGTGCTCGCGTCACCCGAAACGTCGACGCGCGCCGCCGGCGTGCAGTTCGATCTGCGCATCGCGGAGGAGCTGCCGCTCGTGCTCGCCGACGAAATGCTGCTGCGGCGCGGCGTGCAGAACCTGGTCGGCAACGCGCTGAAGTACGGGGCGAGCGGCGGCTGGATCGGCGTGACCGTCGACGCCTCCGGATCGCGGCGCGGCCGTGAAGTGCGCATCACGGTCAGTGACAGAGGCCCGGGTGTCGCGGCCGAGGATCTGCCGCACATCTTCGACGCGTTCTACCGGGGCCGCCGCGCGGTCGCCGATCAGGTGCAGGGCAACGGACTCGGACTCCATCTCGTCAAGCGCATCGCCGAGGCGCACGGCGGGCGCGTGAGCGTGCGCTCCGTGCCGGGCGAAGGCGCGGCGTTCACCATCCACGTGCCGGCGCGCGGCGACCTCGGGCTGCACGCGATCGGCGCTCACCAGCCGCAGCACTCGTGAAGAAAGTCCTGCTGGTGGAGGACGAGCCCGGGCTCGTGCTCACCATGACCGACCGGCTGCGCAGCGAAGGCTACCAGGTCGAACACTCCGGCGACGGATCGGCGGCACTCGAGCGCGCGACGCTCGAGCGCTTCGACATCATCCTGCTCGACGTGATGTTGCCTGGCGCCAACGGCTTCGACGTGTGCCGCGACCTGCGTAACCGCGGCGTCATGACGCCGATCATCATGCTCACGGCGCGCGGTCAGGTCGCCGACAAAGTCGTCGGGCTCAAGCTCGGCGCAGACGACTATGTCGCCAAGCCGTTCGACATGATGGAGCTCGTGGCGCGCATCGAGGCGCAGATCCGCCGCGCGTCGGCAGGCACGCAGACCCAGCAGACGCAGCAGTACGCCTTCGGATCGATTGCCGTGGACTTCCGTAAAGCCGAGGTGCGGCGCGACGGCGTCGAGATCGAGTTCTCCGCACGCGAATTCCAGTTGCTGCGCTACTTCATCGAGCACCGCGGCGCGACCCTGTCGCGCGACGAGCTGCTCAACGAAGTGTGGGGCTACAACGCGATGCCTTCGACGCGCACGGTCGACGTCCACGTCGCGTGGCTGCGACAAAAGATCGAGCCCAACCCGCGCCACCCGCAGTACGTCCTCACCATTCACGGCCTCGGCTACAAGTTCGCCGGCTAGGCCGGATCAGACCGCGGTCAGGCCAGCCGCGAGCGTGACGTTTTGGCGCTCTGGCGTCGCGTTGATTTAGAGTGACTTGACATGTTCTCCGAGATGTACCCGGCCGATCTCGCCGGCGCCCGCGTTTCCTTCGTTGCCTTCGCGGCCGCCGCGGTCCTCGCCGGGCTCCTGATGGCGTGGCGCATGCGGCGCAGCCGGCGCGGCCTGCAGCCGCGCTCCGGACTCGCGCTCGCGGTGCTCGTGCTCAGCGCGGTTGGCTTCGGCTACTGGTGGCTCTTCGCCGGCACGTTCTACCGCCTGCGCGCGGGGGCCGACGAGCTCGTCCTGCAGCTCGAGCTGCCGAGACGCGAAGTCAGGATTCCGCGAACCGGGATCAACCGCTTCGCGCTCGAGCCCGCGCTGCGCGGCGCGGCGCGCATGGTCATCGAAACCACCAGCGGACAACGCTACTACTCGCCTCCCGGACCGCGCACCAACCGCCTCGACGCGATCGAGCGCGCCGAGGAACTGCTGATCCCCGATATGAATCAACTCGCCGAACGGTACGTGCGGCTCGTGCTCCAGGTCGGCCAGCACGACGCCGATTTCGTCGACGCCTACTACGGGCCCGATGCGCTGAAACCGTCCGGCGACAAGGCGCCGCTCGAGACGCTGCTGGCGTCTGCCGCGACACTGCAGCGCGAGGCCGCCGCATTCCCGCTGCCCGACGATGCCGACGAGATCACGCGGTTGCGGAAGGAGTACCTGTCGAAACAGCTGCTCGCCGTGCAGACGCGCCTCCGCATGCTGAAGGGGGACAAGCTCCCCTTCGACGAGGAGTCGCGCCTCCTCTACGACGCGGCCGCGCCGGTCAATCCCGACGCCTCGTTTCAATCGACGCTCGACGAGATCGACAAGCGCCTGCCGGGCAGTGGCGCGCTGATCGATCGGTACGACCGGTTCCGATCGGCGTTCGTCATCCCCACCGATCGTCTCGATCGCGTGTTCCGGCTCGCCATCGACGAGTGCCGCACGCGCACGCGGGCACACCTGCCGCTGCCCGAAGGCGAGACCTTCACCGTCGAGTACGTGACGGGAAAATCGTGGAGCGCGTACAACTGGTACAAGGGCGGCTTCCGCTCCGTGATCCAGGTGAACACGGATCTGCCGGTTGCGATCGACCGCGCGATCGACCTCGCGTGCCACGAAGGCTATCCGGGCCACCACGTCTACAACGCACTGCTCGAGAAGTATCTCGTGCGCGATCGGCGGTGGATGGAGTTCTCGGTCTATCCCCTCTTCTCGCCGCAGTCGCTCATCGCCGAAGGTACCGCCAACTACGGTATCGCGGTGGCCTTCCCCGGTGACACGCGCACGGCATTTGAGAAAGCCACCCTGTTCCCCGCCGCCGGTCTCGACGCGTCGCGCGCCGCCGAGTACTACGCCGTGCAGGCGCTGGTCGATCGCCTGAGCTACGCATGCAACGAGGCCGCCCGCCGATATCTGAACGGCGAGATCACGCGCGAGCAGGCGGTCGCGTGGCTCGAACGTTACGCGATGATGCCGAAAGCGCGCGCCGAGCAGCGCACGCGCTTCTTCGATCAGTATCGAAGCTACGTGATCAACTACAACCTCGGAAAGGATCTCGCCGGCGCGTGGGTGGAGAAGCAGGCCGCCACGCCCGAGGAGCGGTGGAAGGTGTTTGGCCGGCTGCTCTCTTCGCCGCGACTGCCGTCGGGGCTCCGATGACACTCAGATATGCGCTGCGTTGAGATCAGCGAGCCGGGCGGCCCCGACGTCCTGAGCATCACGGAGCGGCCCGATCCGGTGGCCGGCCCCGGCGAGGTCGTCATCGACGTCGAGGCGGCCGGCGTCAACAGACCCGACGCGATGCAGCGGCAGGGGATGTATCCGGCGCCGAAAGGCGCGTCCGACATTCCCGGGCTCGAAGTCGCGGGACGCATCATCGGCGCCGGCGCCGGCGTCACGCGCTGGAAGGCCGGCGACCGTGTGATGGCGCTCGTCGCCGGGGGCGGTTACGCGGAGCGCGCGGCCGCTCCCGAGGCGCAGTGCCTGCCGATCCCACCCGGGCTGTCGATCGTCGAAGCCGCGGCCGTACCCGAGACGTTCTTCACCGTCTGGACGAATGTCTTCGAGCGCGGCGCGCTGCAGCCGCACGAAACGCTGCTCGTGCAAGGCGGCGCCAGCGGCATCGGGACCACCGCCATTCAGCTCGCCCGCGCGCGCGGCAGCATCGTCTACGCCACGGCCGGCGCCGCGGACCGCTGCGAGGCGATCGAGCGCCTGGGAGCGGTAGCCATCAACTACAACACCGAGGACTTCGTCGAGCGCATCAGCACCCTGACCGGCGGCCGCGGTGTCGACGTCATCCTCGACATCGTCGGTGGCCCCTACATCGCGCGGCACCTCGCCGCGCTCGCGCGGGACGGACG
>JALYRV010000354.1 GCA_030855205.1 Acidobacteriota bacterium
GTGGCGGGTCCGTCGCAGGGTCAAAACCCCACGGGCGGCCAGCGCTAACCGCTCGACGCCATTGGCCTGGTTCAAGCGAGAGGGCAGCGAGGCGGCCGTCCCCGCGCCGCGCGCGGCGGCGGCGCCGCCCGAAGGGAACGTGCAGACGCGCGCGTTCCCGAAATTCATTGCCGCGCTCGCGCGGCAGGAGTCGCCCGTCATCGTCGACTTCGGTCCCGTGATCGGATCGAACGTGTCGTTTTTCGGTGAGCGGCTCGGCTGCAAGATTTTCGTCGAGGATCTCTATGCCGACATCGAGCGTCACGCGAAGGAAGGGAAGCGCGCGGCGCTGCCGGAGTTTCTCGCCGGGCGCCTGACGCAGGCCGACGAAAGCGTCGACGGCGTGCTCTGCTGGGATCTCTTCGACTTTCTCGACAAGCCCTCGGCGATGGCGCTCGCGAGCCGTATCGCGAAGATGATTCGTCCGGGCGGCGCGGTCTTCGGCTACTTCGGGGCCGCCGCCGCCGACCTCACGCACTACAACAAGTTCGTCGTCGTCGACGAAGGGCAACTCAAAATGCGCCCCTTCGCAGCGACACCGGTGAAGCGGCAGGTGCTGCAGAACCGCGACATCATCAAGATGTTCGACCCGCTGACCGTCGCCGAGTCGTTCCTGCTCAAGAGCAACACGCGAGAAACGCTGTTCAGACGTCTCTGAGCCGCGTGCCCCGAGCCGTGAGCCGAACCTTATGAGGCCAATCGTCGCGTTCCTCACCGACTTCGGCACGCGCGATCATTACGCGGGCGTGATGAAGGGCGTCGTGCTGTCGATCTGCCCCGAGTCCACGGTGATCGATGTGTCGCACGATCTCCCTCCACACGACGTGGCCGCCGCCGCGTACGAGCTGGCCGCCACGTACAAGTTCTTTCCTGCCGGCACCATCTTCGTGACGGTGGTCGATCCCGGCGTGGGATCCACGCGGCGCGGCATTGCCGTGGAAGCGGGCGACTGGAAGTTCGTCGCGCCCGACAACGGCGTGCTGACGATGGTGCTGAGGGAGACACCGGCGAAGCGTGCGGTGGAGCTCACCGAGCGGCGGTACGCGCGGCCGACGATCAGCCGCACGTTCGAGGGGCGCGATCGCTTCGCGCCCGCGGCCGCCTGGATCGCGAAAGGCACGGCCATGACCGCGCTCGGACGTCCCGCGCACGATCTCGTCGAGCTCGATCTGCCCGGGATGGAAGAAACGCGCGAGGAGATCCAGGGGGCGGTCGTCCGCATCGATCGATTCGGCAACGCCATCACCAACATCGACCGCAAGGCGTTCGACCGTCTCGCGGCCGGGCGCGCGGTCGTGATCGAAGCCCTCGGCAAGCCGGTCGCGCGCATCGTCGCCACCTACACCGACATCGGCCCCGGGGAGGTCTGCGCGCTGTTCGGCAGCACTGAGCATCTCGAGCTGGCCGTGCAGTCGGGCAGCGCCGCCGAGAAAATCGGCCTCACCTTCGGCTCCCAGATCGCCGTCAAGCGCGGAGCCGTTATCTAGGCAGCGATGGCGCGGATTCTAATCGTCGAAGACGATGCCGAGATGGCGCGCCTGGTGAGCGGGCTGCTGTCCGAAGACGGTCATGACATCACCATCACACCCAACGGGCTCGACGCACTCGAGATGCTGCGCGCCCGCCCCGTCGACCTGCTGCTGCTCGACGTCAACGTGCCTGGCTGCGACGGCATCGAAGTCTGTCGCAGGGCGCGCGTGCGCGAGCTCTCCGACGCGCGCACGACCATCGTCATGATCACCGGGCGCCACGACACGGCGTCGAAGCTGCTCGCGTTCTCTGTTGGCGCTGACGACTATCTCGTGAAGCCGATCGACGTGCGCGAGCTGCGATCGCGCGTGGCGCGGTGGGTCGATTCGCGGTCGCAGCAGGCCGAGCTCGTCGTCCGCCGCCGGCGCGACGCGATCAGGGAGATCGTCGCGGCCATCTGTCATGAGGTCAACAATCCGCTGACGGCCGCGGTGATTGGCGTCGACCTCGTGATCGAGCGCGGCGTGCTCGACGGGCAGGCGATGCAGGATCTCGAGACCGTACGCGCGAGCCTGCAGAGGATCGACGAGGTCGTGTCGGCGCTCGCGTCGGTGCAGGACCGTACGGTCAGCTACGTCGGCGATCAGAAAATGATCGACCTGAAGGGCTCGTTCTAGGAATGCGTCTGCGGGTGCCGCTGCTCGTGCTGGCGCTGGTGCTTGCGCACGCGCGCTTACCGGCGCCGGGTGCCCGGCTTGCCGCACAGCGGGTGGCGGGCGCGGAGGATGTCCGATTCGCGCGTCTCTCGGTTGAAGAGGGGCTATCCAACAGCGCAGTCCGCGAGATTCTCCAGGACCGGCGCGGGTTCCTGTGGTTCGGTACCAACAACGGGCTGAATCAGTACGACGGCTACCGCGTCATGG
>JALYRV010000355.1 GCA_030855205.1 Acidobacteriota bacterium
GGGCGGCGGCGCGGCCGCCCGCCCGCCCGACGCGACGGCGGCGACGAGCGCCGGCACGAGGAGCAACAGCTTCACCGGGCCCGGGGCTCCGACAGTCGAATCCGCATGGCCGAATGCTAGCAGGCGCCCCGCCGGACGGATTCGAGTCAGGGACAGACGAACCATTTCCAGGTGTGGTCCGTCATATAGTCAACATTCGCAACCAAATCACATGTCCACTCCAGACAAGGCGCCCTGACCCATGAGCCGCGAGAATCTCGGAGAGTTCGAACACCTGGTGCTGCTGGCTGTCGCGCGCCTCGGCGACGATGCGTACGGGGTGCCGATCGTGGATGAACTCGCGCGTCACACCGGCCGCAGCGTCTCGCGCGCCTCGGTCTACGTCGCGCTCAAACGCCTTGAACAGAAGGACCTCATCGTCTCCACCCTGGGTGATCCGACTCCTGAACGCGGTGGCCGGGCCAAGCGGTACTTCCAGATCACCGCGCTCGCCGAGAAACGGCTGATCGAAGCCCGATCGACGCTGCTGAACATGTGGGCCGGCCTGCCGATCGTGCGGAAGCACACGTGAGGCTCGCCGCCTTCCTGGCGTTCCTGCTCCCTTCAGCCGAGCGCGACGACCTGCTCGGCGATGTCGCGGAGGTCTATGCGCGCGACCGCGCGCGCCGTGGGCAGACGCGTGCGGCCACGGTCGACGGCTACCAGGCCAAGGAAGGAGAGGACATGAAACCCGAAACCAATGCGATCGGTCCCGACTTCTTCAGGACGCTGGGCGTGCAGGTGATGCTCGGCCGGGAGTTCGCACAGACCGACCGCACCGGTTCCCTGCCGGTCGCCATCGTCAACGAGACGTTCCAGCGCTACTTCTTCGGCAACGAGAGCGCGGTCGGCCGGCGCGTCACGATGGCCGGCGAGCCGCCGCGCGAGATCATCGGCGTTATGCGCGACATGAAGACGGTCGGCGTCAAGGACCAGACGAACCGGCAGGTGTATCTGCCGCTCGCGCAGCAGACCGGGATCGACGGCGCGTCCTTCTACGTGCGCACGTCGGGCGAGGCGGCGACGCCGGGCGCCGCGATCCGCGACATGGTGCGCGGCATCGATCCCACGCTCCCGATCTTCAACCTGCAGACGATGGAGGCGAAGATGAGCGATTCGCTGTTCACCGATCGCCTGCTCGCCACGTTGTCGACCGCCTTCGGCGCGCTGGCGACGCTGCTCGCGGCGATCGGGCTCTACGGGGTCATGAGCTACGCCGTGGCGCGGCGGCGCAAGGAGATCGGCGTGCGCATGGCGCTCGGGGCGAGCGCGGGCGCGGTGCAGCGCATGGTCCTGCGTGAGATTTCCTCGATGGCGGCCATCGGGATCGTGATCGGCCTGGCTGCGGCGCTCGGGCTCGGCAGGTTCGTGCGCAGCGCGCTGTTCGGCATGTCGCCGATGGATCCCGTCGCGCTTGCGGGCGCCGTGGTGCTGCTCAGCGTGGTGATCTGCGTGGCGGGCTGGGTTCCGGCCCGCAAGGCGTCGCGTGTGGAGCCCCTGCGCGCCCTCAGGACCGAGTAGCGCCGCGCGAGCGTTTCATGAGCTCTTTACAATGGAACGCACGCGATGGACATCCATGAGTTCGAGCGCCGGCTAATCGCGCGACTCGACGCACCGCTACCCGGCGCGTCGGCACATCTGCGGCTGGTCGCGAAACCGCCGCGCGGCGGATGGGAAGCCGGCGTCGTGCCGGACACCGCTCGCGTGGCTGCGGCGCTTGCGCTGATCTATCCGGACGGGACGGGACGCATGCGCATCCCTCTCACACTTCGTACCTCGACGCTGCCCCACCACGCGGGGCAGATCAGCCTGCCGGGCGGCTCGGTCGATGCGGGCGAGACGATCGAGCAGGCGGCACTGCGCGAGGCGCACGAGGAGATCGGCGTCGATCCCGCGCGCGTGCGCGTGCTCGGGCGGCTCAGCGCCATTCACGTGCTCGTCAGCAACTTCGGGCTCCATCCCGTGCTGGCGGTGACCGACGCGCGGCCTGACTTCAGCGCGCACGCGCCCGAGGTCGATCGCATCATCGAGATCGACGTCGCGCGGCTGTGCGACGCGTCGTGTCTGCGCACTGGCGTGAGGATGCGCGACGGCGTCACGGTCAGTTATCCCTACTTCGACCTCGAGGACACCCAGGTCTGGGGGGCCACAGCGATGGTGCTCGCCGAGATCGCCGCACTCGCCGCCGGATAGCCGCGCGCGCGGCCGCCGGACCCGTCGCTGCCAACCATTGGTTGCGCCGCATCGTTTATATGTTTCGCAATGTGAAGCATATGGCGCCAGGCCGTGACCTCCGTCCTCGCCATCACCGCGATTGCCGTTGGCGCTGCGGCCGGGCTCGCGGGCGCCTACGCGCTGTCGGCAGTCATCTCGAGCCTGCTCTACG
>JALYRV010000356.1 GCA_030855205.1 Acidobacteriota bacterium
GGGCGGCATCGCGTCGGCCACCGACGCGCTCGAGTTCATGATCGCGGGTGCCAACGCCGTGCAGATCGGCACGGCGAACTTCATGGAGCCGTTTCTGTGGGGCCCCGTCATCGACGGCATCTCGGCGTACCTCGACCGGCACGGCATGTCGTCAGTGGACGATCTGGTCGGCAGCGTCGTGACGCAGAAGGCGACGGCGACGACGTGAACGATCGCATTCTCGTCGCGCTCGATTTTCCGGATGCGGAGACCGCCCTTGCGATGGCGTCGCGCCTGCGCGGCGCGGTAGGCGGGTTCAAAGTCGGCAAACAGTTGTTCACGGCCGAGGGCCCTGCGCTCGTGCGCGCGCTCGCCGCGGCGGGAGATCGCGTCTTCCTCGACCTGAAGTTTCACGACATTCCGAACACCGTGGGTGGCGCGATCGAGAGCGCCGCGGCGCTGGGGGTGTGGATGGTCAACGTACACGCCTCGGGCGGACGCGCGATGATGACGGCCGCGCGCGAGGCCGCGGACCGAGCGGCGGGCCAGGGCGCGGCCCGTCCGCTGGTGATCGCCGTGACCGTGCTCACGAGTCTGGACGCCGAGGCCCTCGGCGAAACGGGGATGCCCGCCGATCCGCCGGGCCAGGTGGCGCGCCTCGCCGCGCTCGCGCACGACGCGGGGCTCGACGGGGTGGTGTGCTCGCCTCGGGAGATAGAAATCGCGCGGGCGCGAGGCGGGAAGGACTTCCTGATCGTCACGCCCGGCATTCGCGGCACGGGGGATGCGAAAGGCGATCAGCAGCGCACGGCCACGCCGGCCGGCGCCATACGGGCCGGGGCCGACTTTCTGGTCATCGGCCGGCCCATTACCGCCGCGCGCGATCCACGCGCGGCGGCCGAAGCGATCGGCGTCGAAATCGCGTCCGCTACTTCGCGGTGATCACGAAATAGCCGCGGCGGTTCTCCGCCCAGCAGCTGTCCGTCTCGTCGCGGCAGAAGGGCTGCTCCTCGCCCTTGCTGATCGATGAGAGCCGATCCGCGGCGATGCCGAGCGAGATCAGATAGTCGCGCGCGGCGGCCGCGCGGCGATCGCCGAGCGCGAGGTTGTATTCGTTGGTGCCGCGCGAGTCGGCGTGCCCTTCGATGACGACCTTCGTCGACGCCCAGCGGCGCATCCAGGCCGCGTTGCGATCGAGCGCCGCGCGGGCGTCGTCGCTCAGCGAGTAGCTGTCGTAGTCGTAGGCGACGTGGGTCAGCAACTGCTCGGCGTTGAGCGCCTCGAGCGTCTTGCTCGCGAAGACCTCGTCTTCCGTCAGCATGCGTGGCTGCACCGGGGGGAGCGGAGGCTGGGCCGGGGGCGCGGGCGGCGCCGGCCGCATCGGCTGCACGACAGGAGGAGGCGGCTGCGGCGCCGGAGCCTCGACTTTTTTCTTGGCGCATCCGACGCCGGCAAGGCCGGCGATGAGAACCGCGCACCCAAGGACCTGAAACTGTCTGGACCCTCTCACTCGCCCTCCATGGCTGTAAGTCTTGATGTGACTAAAGTTAAACGGCTGAGTTGGGGGCTGTCAAACGAATAGCGACGGCGCGGCCTGCTCCGCACGTCATGTCGATTTTCGCGCAGGCGGCGCGTCATCGAAGCAGGAGGCCAGAAACATGCGTGACTATCTGCTGATTCTTCGCGACAACCCGACGGACTTCGATTTCAGCACGGTGAGCCCTGCCGAGATGCAGGCGATCATTCAACGGTACATCACCTGGCGCCAGGATATTGGCGACAAGGTGACCGATGGTCAGAAGCTGCGCGACGGGGAGGGACGCGTGATCCGGCCGCGGCTCGGCGTGAGCGACGGGCCGTTCGCGGAAGCCAAGGAGGTCGTCGGGGGCATCTTCATGGTGCGGGCGGCGAATCTCGACGAGGCCGTCGCCATCGCATCGACGTGCCCCCACGCCGACTTCGGCAGCATCGAGGTCCGGGAGGTCGAACCGACCGCGTGAGCGTCAACCCCCTGGTCGAGGATCTTTTCCGCCGGCAGTCGGCTCGACTGACGGCGATTGTCGTGCGCATCTTCGGCCCGCGCGAGCTGGCGCTTGCGGAGGAAGTCGTGCAGGAGGCGCTGCTGCGCGCGCTCCAGCGCTGGCCCCTCACGGGCGTGCCGGCGAGACCTGAAGCGTGGCTGATGGAGGTCGCGCGCAACGCCGCTCTCGACGCCGTGCGCCGCCGCCGCACCCACGCGCTGCTCGAGGGGGACGTGGCGCGCGCCTTCGAGCGCGCCGCGCCGCCGGACGCCGGCGCACCCGCCATCTCGGACGATGAGCTCGCCATGTTGTTCATGACGGCGCATCCGGCGCTGTCGCGCGAATCGCAGATCGCGCTGATGCTGAAGGCCGCCGCAGGGCTGGGCGTGCCGGAGATCGCGCGCGCGCTGCTGGCCGACGAG
>JALYRV010000025.1 GCA_030855205.1 Acidobacteriota bacterium
ACCACGGCCAGAACCACGGCCAGAACCACGGCCAGAACCACGGCCAGAACCACGGCCAGCAGGCGGCGCCACCGCAGGCTGCCGCGGCGCAGGCCGCGCCCCAGGCTCCGCCCGTGCCCCCGGCGAAGATGAACGACTCGCTGCCTCCGGGCACCGATGACTTCGTGAAGATCGCGCTCGATCGCAGCACGCGCCACGGGGAGTGGGTCGACATCAAGATGAGCGACGGCACCCCGATCAAGTCGTGGGTGGTGTTCCCGGAACGAAAGGGGCGCGCCGGCGTCGTCATCGTCGTGCACGAGAACCGCGGACTCAACGACTGGGCGCGCGCCGTCGCCGATCAGCTCGCGCAGGACGGCTTCGTCGCCATTGCCCCCGACCTGTTGTCCGGCAAGGGCGCCAATGGCGGCGCGACTGACGCGATCCCCGCCGATCAGGTCGGGCGCGTCATCGGCCAGCTGCAGCGCCCGGAGATCGATGCGCGGCTCGACGCCGTGCGCAACTACGCGATTCAGATGCCGGCCGCAAACGGCCGCGTCGGGATGGTTGGCTTCTGCTGGGGCGGGCGCACGACGTTTGCGTATGCCGCGCACCGCGCGGGGCTCGACGCCGCCGTCGTCTACTACGGCGATGCGCCGTCCGATCCCGCGTTGCTCGCGCGCATCGAGACGCCGATCCTGGGGCTCTACGGGGAAGACGATCTCCGCGTGAACAGCACCATCGAGCCCGCGGCGGCGGTCCTGAACAAGGACAACCGCAAGCTCTATACGCCGCATGTCTTCCCGGGCGCGGGACACGGCTTCCTGCGCCAGCAGTTCGCGCGCGAAGCCAATCTCAAGGCGTCCGAGAAAGCCTGGCCGCTCACGCTCAGGTTCTTTCGCGACCGTCTCAAATAACGTGGCCAGAAAGGCTGCGGCGGCACCAGCGGCATCGGTGCGCACGACGACGCGTGCCAGGATTGCGCCCGCCGCCAAACCCGCGACACCGGTGAAACCCGCCAAGCCGGTAAAGCCGGTGAGCGCTCGCGCGCCGGTGCCCGACCGGCCCGTGCATCTGCGCCTGACGGCCCCGGAGTATCAGCTCGTGTCCTACGCCGCGTCGAAGACGCGCACGCGCGGCATCAACGCATGGATGCGTGAAGCCGTGGTGGAAGCCGCGCGCCACGCCGCCGGCAAGGACATGTCGGAAGACATCCTGTCAGGCAAAGGGACCGTGCGGCTGCTGAAGGAATCGCTCGCCGAGGCGCGGCGCAAGCCTTAGCGCACGCTCACGCCGGCACTGAGGACCAGAAGCCGCGCGCCCGGCCTGTCGCCGCTGCCGGTCACCGCCGCCGCCTGCGCAACCTGATAGAACCGCAGATCCACGTTGAACGCCAGGTGCGACGTGTTGAACCAGCGCGCGCCGCCGCCGTAGTTGATGACGCGGACGCGGCGCCCGGGATTCTCCCCGGTCTCGGCCCACGTCTCGAAGCTGCCGCTTCCCACGCCCGCGCTCACGTAGCTCCAGCCGTCGCGATGCCCGAAGTTGAAGGAGACCTGGGGCGCAAGCGAGAGCGCGCGACTGTGCAGCACGGGGCCTTTCAGCGCTCCGCTCTCCTCCAGCGGCTGGCGGCTCCTGCGCGCCAGGAGCACCTCGCCTCCGGCGCCGATCGTGGCTTTGCCAACATGAAACAGGTAGAGGTGCGCGCCAACCGCCACACCGAGGCCTGGTCCCGGAAGATCGCCGGGCCTGACACCGAGTCCGGCGGCGGTCAACGGCCGCTGACCGAACTTCGCGAGCGATCCGCGCGCGTCGATGACGAAGCCCGAGAGCGGACGCTCGAGCGAGGCCGGATCAATCGTGGGCTGTTGCGCGAAGGCGAGCCCGGGCGCGCCAGCGAGCAGCAGCGCCGCAGCAAATGCGCGCATCGCACGATTATACGTTTCGACCGGCCGTATACTGGCCCGCGCGTGACCCTGACAACTCTTGCCGCCATCGAAGCTGCCGCCGATCGGATCCGCGGCGTCGCCCGCCACACACCGCTCGTCGAGCTCACGTCGGAGATGAGCGACCGCGCGCCCGCCCGCGAGGGGCGCGGCTTCTATGTCAAATGCGAGAACCTGCAGCCGATGGGGGCCTTCAAGATTCGCGGCGCGTTCAACATGCTCGCGCGCCTCGCGGAGGACGCCCTGCCCGCGGGCGTGATCACCTACTCTTCGGGCAACCACGGCCAGGCCGTCGCGATGGCCGCCGGCCGGCTCGGCGTGCATGCGGTCGTCGTCATGCCGACGACCGCGCCGCCCAACAAGATCGCGGGCGCGAAGGCCCTCGGCGCCGAGATCATTCTCGAAGGCACGACATCGACCGCGCGCCGCGCGCGCGCCGAGAAGGAAGCCGCCGAGCGCGGCCTCGTGATGATGCCGCCGTTCGATCATCCGCTGATCATCGAAGGGCAGGGGACCTGCGCGCTCGAGATTCTCGCCGACCTGCCGTCGGTCCGCTGCATCGTCGTGCCCGTCGGCGGAGGGGGGCTCGTGTCTGGCGTGGCTGCGGCCGTCAAGCTGTCACGGCCCGATGTGCGCGTGATTGGCGTGGAGCCTGCGGGCGCGGCCAAGATGACGGCTTCGCTCGGCAGGGGGGAGCCGGTCACGCTCGACGCGACCGCCAGCATTGCCGACGGGCTGATGCCGGTACGCCCAGGCGACCTGACCTTTGCGCACGTGCGCGAATGGGTCGACGAGATGATCACGGTCGACGATGCACAGATCGCCGAGGCGACGATGTGGCTGCACGACCGCGGGCGGCTCGTGGTGGAACCGAGCGGCGCCGCGACCGTGGCCGCGGTGCGCGCGGGCGCCGCGCACGGCACGCAGGGAGACGTCGTGATGATTCTCAGCGGCGGGAACGTGTCGTTCGAGCGATTGATGGAAGTGCGCGCGATGTCAGTGCGAGGCGCGTAGCAGCGTGTCGAGCTCGGCGAGCCCTTCGTCGAGTCCCGTGATCCGTCCATCGAGCTGCATCTCGTAGAGCTGCTTCAGCACGGCACCGACATGCGGACCAGGCTGCACGCCGTGCGCGAGGACGTGGCGCCCCTGCACGAACGGTTTCGGCGCGCCGTGTTCGACGCCGAGCGCGCGCGCGCGCTCGAGGAACCAGTCCATCGCCGAGCAGTCGAAATTCCCCGGCACGCGGCCCAGGCAGTCCGCCTTCGCCACGCGCGCCAGCATCTCGAGATCCACCTTCAGCGCCAGACGCCGGAATGCGCCGTCGCTGACGTTCACCACCTTGTGAAATGCCCCCGGCTTCAGGTGGTTGGCGACGATGCCGGCGACCTGTGCGCGCACGTCATAGCCGTCGAGTGACTGCACGTTGAGTCGATCGAGCAGCGCCATCGTGGGCGCGACGCCCATCTCTTCGTGAAAGGGGGAGCGGATGCGGCCGTCGATGAACGCGGTGGTCGCGGGCTTGCCGAGGTCGTGGCAGAGTGCGCCCAGCATCACGGTGATCGCGAGCGGGCGATCCAGATCGGCGATGCGCTCGCGCGCGCGATCGATCACCTGCAGCGTGTGCACCCAGACGTCTCCCTCGGGATGCCACTCCGGCTCCTGCTCGCAGCCGACCAGGGCTTTCAACTCGGGGAAGAGCACGTCGAGCACGCCCAGCTCCAGGGCGAGGGCGAAGCCGGCCGACGGCCGCGCGGCCATCAGCAGCTTCTCGATCTCTCCCCAGATGCGCTCGGCCGGCAGGTCGTCGAGCGGAATGGCGCGGCAGATCGTCTTCGTTTCTTCCGCGAGCGTGAGATCGAAGCGCGCCGCGAACTGGAGCGCGCGCAGCACGCGCAGGCTGTCGTCGGCGAACGTGCCGGCGTCGACCACGCGCAGGCGGCGCGCGTCGAGATCGCGGCGGCCGTCGAACGGGTCGAGATAATCCCCCGTCATCGGATCGAACGAGATCGCGTTGATCGTGAAATCCCGCCGGCGGGCGGCCTCTTCGATCGAGAGGTGCGGGTCGCCGATCACGGTGAACCCCTTGTGGCCGCGTCCGGTCTTCGATTCGCGGCGGGGGAGCGAGACGTCGAGTCCTGCAATCTTGTAGACGGTGAAACTCTCGCCGACCGTGTCGACGCGCCCGAACGACTCGAGGAGCGGCTTGAGACGATCCGCTCCGATGCCGAAGACCTCCACGTCGATGTCCTTCGAGGCGAGGCCGAGCAGGCGATCGCGCACCCATCCGCCGACGATCAGCGCGCGCCCGCCGGCCGCGGCCGCCGCACGGGCGATGTCGTGCGCGAGCGGGAGCGGGCTCTCGCTCATCGGCGCCGTCCGTACTTCACGACGAGTTTGTCGGCGACGGCCGGGGCGATCACGTTGAGCACCGCGAGCGCCCGCGACGTCGCGTACGGGTAGACCTCGGCGCGCGGTTTCAGAATGGTGCGCTCGATCGCGGCGGCGACCGACTCCGCGTCCTGCGTCGGACCGAGACCGCTGACCGAGTGGCCGAAGTCGCGCTCCATCGCGTCGTGAAACTCGGTGCGCGTCGACACCGGGAACACGGCGCTCACGTGGATGCTCGTGCCCGCCAGCTCCGTGCGCAAGGCTTCGGCGAAGCCGAGCTGCGCCGCTTTCGTCGCGCCGTAGGCGCTCATCCCCGCGATGCCGCGGCGCGCGACGATGGACGACACGATGACGAGGTGGCCCGTGCCCTGACGGTGGAAGACGGGCATGGCCGCGCGTGCCGCGAGGTAGGTGCCGATGAAGTTGACGTCCATCAGGCGCCGCACGACGTCGGGTGGTGTCTCGTCGAGCGTGCCGTGATAGCCCGCGCCGGCGTTGGCCAGCATGACATCGAGGCGGCCGTACGCGGCGAGCGCGCGATCGACGAGCGCCTGCATGTCGCCCTCGCTGGTGACGTCGCCAGGCACGGCTATCGCGGCGCCTTCGCGCTGTGCGTTGAGGCGCGCGGCAAGGTCCGTGAGCCGGCCGGCGCGCCGTGCCGACAGGACAACGCGCGCTCCGGCGCCGACGAAGCGGACGGCGCAGGCTTCGCCGATGCCTGCCGAGGCGCCGGTGATGGCCACCACTCGTCCCGTGAGCGCGTGATCGGTCACGTTCTGATGATATCTCCTGCGCCCCCGCGCCCCACGCCCCCGAGGCTCGATACAATCACTGCCGTGCTCACCAGGCTGCTCGGCGATCTCGTATCCATCGACTCGGTGAATCCGGATCTCGTGCCCGGAGCGAAAGGGGAGGCGGCGGTCGCCGCGCACTGCGCCGCGTGGCTGTCGCGCGCCGGCCTCGACGTCGAGGTGCAGGAGGCCGCGCCAGGCCGCCCCAACGTCGTCGGTGTTCTGGAAGGCAGCAAGCCCGGGCGCACGCTGATGCTCTGCGGTCATATCGACACCGTCGGCGTCGAGGGGATGGCAGCGCCGTTCACGCCCGAGGTGCGCGACGGCCGGCTGTACGGACGCGGCGCGCAGGACATGAAGGGCGGCGTGGCCGCCATGATGGAGGCGGCGCGGCGGGCGAAGGATCGATGGACGTCCGGCCGGCTGGTGATCGCGTGCGTGTGCGACGAAGAGTACGAGAGCATCGGCGCGCAGGCGCTCGTGACCCGGTGGACGGCAGATGCCGCAGTGGTCACCGAGCCCACCGATCTCTCGGTCGCGGTGACGCACAAGGGCTTCGCCTGGATCGCGCTCGAAACGATGGGGCGTGCGGCGCACGGCAGCCGCCCCGCCGAAGGGCGCGACGCGATCCTGCGCATGGGCCGAGTGCTGTCGAGACTCGACGCCCTCAATCGCGATCTCTCTGTGCGTCAGGCCGATCCGCTCACCGGCCCTCCGTCACTGCACGCCTCGACCATCGGCGGCGGGCGTGAGTGGAGCAGCTATCCCGATCACTGCGCGCTGACGGTTGAGCGGCGCACGGTCGCCGGCGAAACGGAAGTGCTCGTGATGGAAGAGATCGAGGCAATCCTGCAGGAGCTGCGCGCGGAAGATGCCGAGTTCGCCGGCACGGCGCGTCTCGTCGCGAGTCGCGCGCCCTACGCGCTCGACCCGGCGCACGAGCTTCCGGTCACCCTGGCGGGACTCGCGAAGGCACGCGGCGCAACCGCGGGTATCGCGGGCATGAGCTTCTGGACCGATGCGGCGATTCTCGGAGGCGCGGGAATTCCGAGCGTGCTGTTCGGGCCCGGCGGCGCCGGGCTGCACAGCATCGAGGAATACGTCACGCTGTCTGAAGTGGAAGATTGCGCGGTGGTGCTCGAGCAACTCGCGCTCGGATACTGCGCGGCGCGCTGACCCCGCGCGCCGGGCGGGCACGACCTCACGTGTGCTGGGAAGCGCGTGAGGCCGGCCGCGGCTAGGAAGCTTTGCGAATCGGGACGATGGCCTGCTGCGTGCCGAGCGAGTGTCGCCGCGGATCGCCCGCCAGCGTCACGCGCGGACGCTCGGCGTTGATGTCCCATCCCGGGGAATCGTGTCCACACGAAGTGCAGCGAAGCAGCATGCGCTCGCCTTCGAACTGGAGCACGGCGTGATGTCCGTGGAACATCCCGCAGAAAAACTGGGTGAACCAGGCCGCCAGCCTCGAAATCAGGCCCTCCTGCGCGCCACTGCGGCGAGCGGTGTGTCCCATCGTGAGGTGCTGGGTGTCATTGATGACCATGACCTTTTCGTCCTTTCCTTTCTCTCTTCTGTGACGCCTGATGAGGCGCCGGGGTTCGACGCACTCCCAACTACAAACGACGTGCCATAGAGGCACGCGTTCGGGGCGTCTCACTTGTCTAGAGGAATGAGGGACTTACGGCTGAACTTACAGAATGGTATCTAACGGCCGAGGTCGATCTATGAACGACGCTACTCAGCGAAACAGGCTCCGGGCGATGAACATCACGTTGGCGGGACGCTCGCCGAGGCGGCGCATGAAATACGGAAACCACTCCCGCCCGAACGGCACGTAGACGCGGAACGGATAGCCCGCCGCCGTCAGCTCCGCCTGCAGATCGCGGCGAATCCCGTACAGCATCTGGATCTCGAAACGGTTGCTCGCATAGCCGCGCGCGCGCGCGTGTGCGAGCGTCGCGTCGATGATCGCCGGATCGTGCGTGGCAATCGCGGGGTAGGTGCCCTCGTCGAGCAGCAACGTCATCAGCTCGAGATATTTTTCATCGACTTCCGATTTCGCCTGATACGCCGCGGCGCGCGGTTCCTTGTAGGCGCCCTTCACCAGGCGCACGCGCGCCCCCAGCGCATTCATGCGCCGGACATCCTGCTCGCTCCGGCGCAAGTACGACTGAATGACCACGCCGGCATTGCGATAGCCCTGGTTCCAGAGCGTCTCGAAAATCTCGAGCGTGCGCTCCGTGTACTCGGAGCTCTCCATGTCGATGCGTACGAAGAAATCGTGGGGCGCGGCGCGGTCGAGGATACGCCGAAGGTTGTCGACGGTCGTCGCCCGATCGACATCGAGCCCAAGTTGCGTCAGCTTGAGCGAGATGTTGCGTCCGACTCCCGATGCCGCAATCGCGTCGACCACGGTCAGATACTCGCGAGTGGCGGCGGCCGCCTCGTCGATGCTCGCGACGCTCTCGCCGAGATAGTCGAGCGTGACCTGCATGCCGGCGGTCTCGATGCGCCGCGCGGCGTCGATGGCCTCCTGCACCGTTTCACCGGCGATGAAGCGGCGCGCGAAACTGGAAGGGCGCCGCATGCCGTAGCGGGACGCGGCCTGTTTGATCGTGCCGCTGCCGGCGAGGGTGTGGAAGAAAGCCTTGGATAGCGCGTCGAACATCTGGGGAGTGTTCTGCCTGGTCCGGGGGTTAATGAAACGTCAGATCGCCGACGAGGTGACGAATGGTGCGCGCGTAGTAGCGGAGCAGCAGGCGGTTGCGCACGCGCAGTTGTCCGTCGCGGTCGATCGCCAGAATGCCGTGCGTGACCATCGGATCGATGCCGTCGTCCACCGCGCGCCGTCCGGTGCGGACGGCGAGGTTCGCCCCCTTCGACTCCAGCACGCGGATGAGCGCGTCTGCGCGTTCGACGAGCGCCGGGCGCGTGAGCGAAGGGCGCATGACGGTCGACAGGATCGCGGTCGGCGTCACTTTGTAGAGCCGCCCGATCTCGGCCTGAATCCGGTGCGCGAGGCGCACGATGTCCCGCTTGTTCTCCGGGTCGAAGTCCATCAGCGGAATAGCCTCGCCGAACGTCACAAACGCGCGGCTCTGGTAGCCGACCGCGAGCCCCACCATCTCTGCCAGCTCGTGGCGGAAGGGGCGCTGCCGCCGCTTGGTGCCCTGACGCACCAGCGCGCGGTCCTCGAGCACGAAATCGTACGCGATCGCCATCGGCACCACGAGCAGCCTGGATCGGTCAGCCTGCAGTGCGGCGTGCAGCAGTCCCATCTTCGACGGCTTGAGCTCGCCGCTGTAGCTGCGGCCGCCCTCGGGATAGAAGAGCAGATCCTGGCGCTGCAGCAGCTCGGCGACATACGCCTTGAGCGTCACGAGATACGCCGGGTCCTTGCTGTTGCGGCGGATCGGGATGGCGCCCGTGACGTGGCGGTTGATGATGCCGAGCGGCCCGCCAAACAGATTGATGCCCGCGGCAATCACCGGCGGGCGAATCCCGTTGTCGAGCAGCGCCAGCGCCTCGATGAGGTAGTCGAGATGGCTCTTGTGGTTCGAGACGTAGACCACGTGCCCGCGGCTCGTGGCATCGACGACGCGGTCGAGGTGCTCGTCGATGCGCTCGATCTTGCGGAAGATGGGATAGAACGGGTGCTTGAGCGCTTTGTAGAACGGATACCGCTGTGTCGTGCGCAGCTCGTCGAGATAGCTGAGCACGCGGGCGTGAGCGTCGGCGTCCGCTTCGCCGTCGGCGCCGAGCAGGTACCGGGCGACTTCCTCACGCGCCAGTACGGCCGCCGTGATGTCGTCCGTCACGCCGGCGACTATATCAGAGCGCTTTAACAAGGGCCTCGGCGAACTCCGTCGTCGATGCCGTGCCGCCCATGTCGCGCGTGCGCACCTCCCCGCCGGCCAGCACCTGATCGATCGCCGCGGCCACGCGGTCCGCCGCATCCCCCTCGCCGATGTGGCGCAGCATCATGACGGCCGACAGCAGCAGCGCCGTCGGGTTCGCGCGGTTCTTGTTGGCGATGTCGGGCGCGCTGCCGTGGACCGCTTCGAAGACCGCAGCGTCGGTGCCGATGTTGGCGCCCGGCACGACGCCGAGACCCCCCACGAGGCCCGCGCAGAGGTCCGACACGATGTCGCCGTACAAGTTGGGGAGTACGACGACGTCGAACTTCTCGGGTGTCATCACGAGGTGCATGCAGGCGGCGTCGACGATCTTCTCGTCGTACGTGATCTCGGCGTAGCCCCGCGCCACCGCGCGCACGCTGTCGAGAAAGAGCCCGTCGCTGAGCTTCATGATGTTGGCCTTGTGCACCGCCGTGACCTTCCGCCGGCCGTGCGTACGCGCGTACTCGAACGCGAACTTGCCGATGCGCGTTGAGGCCTTCTCCGTGATGATCTTCAGGCTCTCGACCACGCCCGGGATGATCTGGTGCTCGAGGCCCGCGTAGAGGTCTTCGGTGTTCTCGCGGACGATGACGAGGTCGACCCCCTGGAAACGGCTCTCGACTCCGGGCAGGTTCTTGACCGGCCGGAGATTCGTGTAGAGATCGAGTGCCTTGCGCAGGCCGACGTTGACGCTGGTGAAACCGGCCCCGATCGGCGTGGTGACCGGCCCCTTGAGCGCGACCTTGTTGCGGCGGATGGACTCGAGCAGCGCCGGCGGCAGCGGATCGTTGAGCTTGACGTCTTTCTCGATCGCCGTGACGCCGGCATCGTGCCGCTCCCACTCGATCTTCACGCCCGTCGCGTCGAGCACGCGCACGACCGCCGCCGTGACTTCCGGTCCGATCCCGTCGCCCGGGATCAGCGTGATGGTGTGTGACGCGCTCACGTGGCCTCCGCCATCCTCGGCGCGAGCATGGCCGCGACCGCTTCTACCAGTGTCTTGTCGGCCTCACCGAACGCCGCGCGCGTGTCGCTGTCGATGTCGATCTCGCCGAGCACCACGCCCTCGAACATGATCGGCGAGACGATCTCGGACTGCGTCTCGATGCTGCAGGCGAGATACCGCGGATCCGCATTGACGTCGTCGACGATGATCGTGGCTTTCTCGGTAGCCGCGGCGCCGCAGATCCCCCGGCCGAGCGGAATGCGGGTGTGCGGCGACGGCTTGCCCAGGTACGGACCGAGCACGAGCTCGTTGCCGTCGAGAAGGTAGATACCCACCCAGGAATAGCCAGGCTGCTCCTTGAGCAGCGCCACGGCCCGCGTCATCGCGTCCTCGGCGGTGGCCGCCTGTGCGATGGATTCTCTCGCTCGTGCTTCGGTCAACATCCCCTCATTATAGTTTTGATAAACTCCCCAGCTGTGCCAGCCGAAAAACGCCCGTCAGTCTCTGTCCTGAAGAACCTCGCCACCCAGCTCCGCATTGATTCGGTGCGCGCGACGAGCGCGTCGGGCACCGGTCATCCGACGACCTGTATGTCGGCGGCCGAGATCGTCGCGACGCTGTTTTTCGCCGAGATGCGGTACGACCCGAAGAACCCCCAGCACAAGGGGGCCGACCGCTTCGTGCTGTCGAAGGGACATGCCGCCCCGATCCTGTATGCCGCCTGGGCCGCCGCCGGTTTGTTCCCGCGCGACGAAGTGATGGACCTGCGGAACATCGACTCGGACCTCGAAGGGCACCCGACCCCGAGGCTGTCGTTCGTCGACGTCGCGACCGGATCGCTCGGGCAGGGGATCTGCGCGGCCATCGGCACGGCGCTCAACGCGCGGCGCATCGGGTCGGACTACCGCACCTACGCGTTGCTCGGCGATGGCGAGACGGCGGAAGGGTCGGTCTGGGAGGCCGCGCAGTCAGGCGCGTTCCACGAGCTCGACAACCTGTGCGCCATTACCGACGTGAATGGATTCGGGCAGAGCCGCCGAACGCAGTGGGGCCACGATCTCGAGGCATTTGCGTCGCGGTGGCGCGCCTTCGGCTGGCACACGATCACGGTCGACGGCCACAGCGTCGAGGCACTCCTCGCCGCGTATGACGAGGCGCGCGCCACCAAGGGCAAGCCGACGATGATCGTCGCCCGCACCCTGAAGGGGAAGGGCGTCGAGCACATGGCCGACAAGGACGGCTGGCACGGCAAGGCGCTCAAGGCCGGCGCCGAGGCCGACGCTGCCATCAGGGAGCTCGAGGCGCAGTACGTCGAGACGAGCGATCCCGCTCCGTCGATTCCGGCGCCCGCCGCGGTGAAGGACGAGCCGGCGGTCGATCACATGAAGGCGATGCCGGCGCCCGCCTACAAGATGGGGGACCTCGTGGCCACGCGCGAGGCGTACGGCACCGGCCTCGCCTCGCTCGGCAAGATCGACGCGCGCGTCGTCGCGCTCGATGCCGATGTCGGCAATTCGACGTTCAGCGATCGTTTCGAGAAGCAGTTTCCGGAGCGCTTCTATCAGATGTTCATCGCCGAGCAGGTGATGGTGGGCGCGGCGATGGGACTGTCGGCGCGCGGCGCGATTCCGTTTCCTTCGAGCTTCGCGTGCTTCCTCTATCGCGCGGCCGATTTCGTGCGCATGGCGGGCATCTCGTTCTCGAACGTGAAGCTGGCCGGCTCGCACGCCGGCGTGTCGATTGGTGAAGACGGGCCGTCGCAGATGGCGCTGGAAGATCTGGGGATGTTCCGCGCCGTGCCCGGCAGCACGGTGCTGTATCCGTGCGACGCCGTCAGCGGCGAGCGCATGGTCGCGCTCGCGGCAGCCACCGAGGGCCTCTGCTACATCCGCACGTCGCGCCCGAAGACGCCGGTGATCTACGACGCGGGCGAGGTGTTCGTCGCGGGCGGATCCAAGACGCTGCGCTCGAGCGCGAGCGACGCCGCGACGGTCGTCGCGGCCGGTGTGACGGTGTTCGAGGCGCTCAAAGCGCACGAGACGCTGGCTGCCGAGGGCATCGCCATTCGCGTCATCGACGCGTACAGCATCAAGCCGATCGACCAGGCCGGCCTCATCGCGGCCGCCAGAGCATCGAAGGGCCGCCTGATCACGGTCGAGGACCACTACGCGCAGGGGGGCCTTGGCGATGCCGTGGCCGAGGCCGTGGCGCAGGATGGGTTCAGCGTTCACCGCCTCTGCGTGCGGGAGATTCCCCGCAGCGGGCAGCCGGATGAGCTTCTCGACAAGTACGGCATTTCGGCCCGCGCGATTGCGGACGCGGTGCGCGCCGCGACCAGGTAGCCGCCCGGCGGTACGCCCCTTGCTCTCACCTCGACCGCACATGCGGTCAAGCATCCCGTTCCTTCTTTGTGCATCGCTGCTGGCAGTACCAGCGGCGGCGCAAACGCTTCCCACGGTCACCTTCGACGCGCCGGCGCCACAGGATCCGGCTCCGCGCGACGTACCGAAGGCAGGCGAACAGGGCCGTCTCGACAGGCTCCTGGAGCGGCTCAGGCCGTTCATCAAGTCGTCTCCGAAGAAAGATGGCTTTCGCCGGGGCTTCTATCCCAAGTTCGGCAGTGTGACGACCGGTGGCGGCGTGGCGGCGGGACCCGGCTATCGTTACGAAGGCATCGGCGACGGCCCGGTGGACGCGGACGTCTTCGCGCGCGCCTCGTGGCAGAAGTACTGGCAGGTCGAAGGCCGGCTGTCGCTGGCCCGCCTCGACGAGGGACGCCGGCTGCTCCGCGCGTTCACGCGCGTGCGCGACATGCCGCGGGAAGACTTCTTCGGCTTCGGCTCTGATTCGCTCGAAGACGATCGCGTCAGCTACGGACTGCGCGAAGCCGTCATCGGCGCGCTCGCGCAGCAGCAGATCGGCACCGGCCTGCGGCTCCATGGCGGCGTGGAGATGGTGTGGCCTTCGACCCGGGAAGGCGCGGACGACAGTCTGCCGTCAATCGAGGAAGTCTTCGACACGACGCGGCTTCCGGGCTTCCGCGATGAGTCGGATTTCCTCGTCCTGCGCGGAGGCGGGAGCTACGACCGCACCGATGCGCCCGGCAACCCTACGCGCGGACCGCAGCATCTGGCCGAGTTCGCGCGCTGGCAGGCGCGCGGCGGATCGGGCGTCAGCTTCAACACGCTCCAACTCGATCTCAGGCAATTCGTTCCGCTCTTTGGTGAGGGGCGCGTGCTCGCGTTGCGGGCGGCCCTGTCGCAGGCGACACCTTCGTCGGGTGGGGAAGTGCCTCTCTACTATCAGCCATGGCTCGGCGGCGGCAAGGCCATGCGCGGGTATCGCAGCTTCCGCTTCCGCGACCGCGCTGCGCTCGTGACGCAGGCCGAGTACCGCCATCACCTGTTCTCATTCCTCGACGGTGACGTGCAGATCGGCGGCGTGGCGTATGCCGAGGCCGGGGCCGTGGGGCGCTCGGCAGGCAACCTCGGCGACTTCATTTCTGACTACGGCGTGGGCATCCGCGCCGGCAATCGCGACGGGATGTTCTTTCGGCTCGAAGGCGTCTTCGGCGGCGGCGACGGCAATCGCGTCCTCGTGAAGTTCGGCAACGCGTTTTAGCCGGCGCCTCCCCGCACGGGTATACTGCCGCCTCTATGCGGCGTCTTCTCATCGCCTGTGCGGTGCTCGCCGCGGCGGCTGCCGCTCGCGCCGATCAGGTGCAGCGACCGACGTTCTCCTCCAGACTCGACGTCCTCGCCGTCGACGTGTCCGCCCTTGCCGAGGACGGCACGCCGATTCAGGGACTCACCCCTGCTGACTTTGTCGTGCGCGTCGATGGCGCCGTGCGCAAGGTGCTCTCGGCCGACTTCGTCCGCCTCGATACCGTCGCCGCCGGCTTGGCGGGCCCGGGCCGCATCGCTGACAACCGCGAGGCGCCCGAGCGCGGCCGGTTCATCTTCATCGTCATTGACGATGCATCGTTCGCGGCGGGGGATGAGAAGGCGCCGATCGCGGCCGTCCTGCGGTTCATCGAGAAGCTGCGTCCTGCCGACCGTGTGGGCCTTGCGCTGACATCCTCCGGAGCGATCGCGGCGCCAACGCGTGATCGCGCGGCGGTGCGGGCGGCGCTGGGCAAGGTCGCGGGCGGCTGGGACATCAAGGCTGAAGTCACGTCCGGCACGTACCTCGGGTTGTCGGAAGCAGTCGACATCACGCAAGGCAATCGCAACGCCTTCATCGATGCCGTCGCGCGCATCTGCGGCCGCCGCATCACGTCGAGCGATCTCGGTACCGGCGATCCGTGCGTCGAGGAAGTCGAGACGAGCGCGCAGCGCCTCTCTGATTCCATCCGCGGTAACGCACTGCTCCGCACGCGCAATCTCGGCGACATCGTGCGATCGCTTTCCGAGCTCGACGGGCAGAAGGCGCTCGTGATGATCTCGGGCGGACTGATCGTGCCCGGTGAGCTCGAGCCGATTCAGCGCCTCGCCTCCGACGCAGCGGCCGCCAATGTCACGCTGCACACGATCTATGTCGACAGTTCGTTTGCCGGAGACGCGCGGCAGCAGTCGCCGCAGGTCAGGTTGCGCGGCGACCTTACCGCCGCGACACATGGTCTCGAAACGCTCGCCGGCATGGCGCGCGGGAGCTTTCAACGTCTGGTCGGCGCGGGCGCCGGTGTGTTCGACCGCGTCGCGCGTGAAACGAGTGCCGTCTATCGGCTCGGCGTCCAGGCGTCAGCCGCGGACTTCGACGGCCGCACGCGTCGTCTCGAGGTGCGCATGGCCCGGGAGGGCGCCATCGTCCGGGCCCACAGGCATGTCGTGGGCACAGCGCGCGCGGAGGCTGAGACCGCCGAAGCGCGGCTCAAGCGCGCGGTGCGTGCGCTCGAGCCTGAGCGCGCCGTGCCTGTGCGCCTCACGCATTTCGCGTTTCCCGCCGATGCCGGGCGCGTGCGCATCGTGCTCGCCGGCGAAGCGTCGCCGTCGGTGCCTGGCGCGGCCTCGGCGATGTATCACGTGGTCGACCCGCGCGGGCGCGTGATTGATTCACGCTTCGCGGCCAGGCTCGGCGACGAGACGCGGGCGCCGGGCACGCCGCTGATGGTGCATGCTGATCTGGTGCTGCTGCCAGGCCAGTACGCGGCGAGACTCGCGGTGCTCGATGGCTCCGGCGCGATCGGCGTGGCGGAGTACGCGTTTGCGGCGGAACTCACGACGGCGGGTCCGCTCACCGTCGGCGATGTGATGTTCTTCTCTGCGGGCGTGCCCGTGCAGCTTGCGCCGCGGGACTCGCTGCCGGCCGGGGCGCCGGGCTTCACGGCCTACGTTGAAGTCGGCGGAAGTGGTGAAGGCGCGTTCTCGATCACATTCGAGCTCGTCGATGCGACAGGTACGCGCCGGGCCTCGCACGATGTGCCGCTGGCGTTCAGCGGCACGCCGTCGAAGGCCGGCGCGAAAGCGGAATTCTCGACGGCCGGTGTGGCGCCGGGATCTTACGTGCTGGCCGCAATCGTCCGCGGCGGCGACACGGTGCTTGGCCGGGTCGCCACGCCACTGACGATCGCGCGCTAGTCTGCGGCGGAGCAGATCGGCGGCAGCGCGCGCTTGTGATCGCTCGCACCGGCGAGTTGCTGGATGCGCGCCGCTGTCGGTGCCGGCACGCTCGACGGGCCCTCCGTGAGGAACCGCTCGAGATCGTCGTAGGTGAAACCCATCTCGATCTCGTCGGTCTGGCCGGCCCACAGTCCCGCGCTCGGCGCCTTGTCGAGGATCCGATCCGGCACGCCCAGCTCTCGCGCGAGCTCGCGCACCTCACGTTTCACGAGCGCGCCGATCGGGAGCAGGTCGACGCCACCGTCTCCGTACTTCGTGTAGTAGCCGATCGCGATCTCGCTGCGGTTGCCCGTGCCCGTGACGAGCAGGCCCAGCGGCGTGCCAATCGAGTAGAGCGTCGTCATCCGAAGGCGCGGCTTGATGTTGGCGAAGGCGAGCTTCGAGCGCTGTTCGTCGGCGGTGAAGCCGTGATTGCGCGCGCTCGTAATTCCTGCCGTGATGTCGAGCGCCATCGCATCGTATGCGGACGCCAGGTCGACGCGCACCGTCGGCAGCCCTGATGCGTCCGCGGTGAGTACGGCGTCGAGCTCGTCCTGCGGCTGGCTGTAGCAGGGCATGATCACGCCGAGCACGCGTCCGGGCGCGGCGCGCTGGCAGAGCCGGGCGACGACGGCGGAGTCGATGCCGCCGCTCATGCCGAGGATGAATCCACGTGCGCCCGCCTGCCCGGCACGATCGCGCAGCCAGTTCGCGATGCGATCGGATCTCGTCATGAACCGACTATAACGCGGCCGGATTCGCGGACGCATCGTCGGGCCACCGCGGCGCGGCGCGCGCGACCCATCCAGCCGAGGCGAGCTTCTCCTGATAGAGCGAGACCTGTGTGCCCGTGAGCGCGAGCTTGAGGAACACCTCGCCGAGCACCAGGAGCCATATGCGCGGCGTGCTGTCGGGCGGCGTTCCGCCGTTCGCGGCGATCCACAACGCGGTCACCAGCCAGAATGTCAGCTGGATGGCGGCGACGCGGCCCGGGTTGGCGCGAATGAAGCGCGCCGATGCCCCCAGCGCGCCGATGGCGCTGCGGCGATCTTCGATCACGAGCCGCACGCGGGCGTAGTCGAACAGCGTGGCGACGGCGAACAGCAGCAGCGCGATGGCGCCGTTTGTCGCCATGCGCGGCAGATCGTCGGGGTAGCTCGCGGCGAGCGTCTGAAGACGCGGTTCGATCCAGCGCAGGATTGCGGCGTACACCGCGAGGGCGAGCAGCGTCAGCCGGAGGATGGGAAAGACGCAGGCCCCGCAGGCGCTGAAGAACCGGCTGGTGTCGGTGCGTCTGTCGCGCGCGAGGCGATCGATGAGACCGCTCGACAGGAAGGCCCAGAGCAGGAGGCAGAGCGCAAGCAGCGTGAACGGGCCTGCGCCGAGCCGGATGTAGTAGTCGAGCGTGGAGATGTTGAATGGGAATCCGCCGAGGCCGAAGTCCGCGGCGGCGAGCCGGTCGTGCCAGCCGAGCGTGGGCAGTGGAAGTGCGGCGAGCGCCGTGAGCGTCAGCGCTATCGGCCATGCGCGGAGCGCCCGGCGAACCCCGTCAGTCATGCGGGCGCGAGTGTAGCACTCGAACTGAGGCGGATTTCCATTTTCAAGCGGCACCCGCCGGAGGCACAATGCTCCTGTCCTTATTTCTATTCGTCTTGATACAGGAGTCGCTCATGCCCATCAGAGTGCTGCACGTCGGTCTCGGTCCCATTGGCGCGGCGGTCGTACGGCAGGTCGCGGAACGGAAGGGGCTCAAGATCGTCGGTGCCGTCGATATCGATCCGGCCAAGGTCGGCCGCGATCTCGGCGCGGTGACCGGAGCCGGCCGGAAGCTCAACGTGCAGATCGTCGCGGATCTGAAGAGGGCGATCAAGGCGACGAAGCCGGATGTCGCGGTGCTGTGCACCAGTTCCTCGCTGAAGAAGGTCGTTGCGCAGTTCGAGGAAGTGCTGAAGCTCAGGGTGCCGATCGTGTCAACGACCGAGGAGCTTGCGTTTCCGACGGCTGGCAACCTCCGGTGGGCGCGCGCGATCCACAACGCCGCGCTCAAGGGGAAGGCGGCGGTACTGGGCACCGGCGTGAATCCCGGATTCACCATGGACGCGCTGCCGCTGGCGTTGACGGCCGTGTGCGAGCGCGTCGAGTCGATCGAGATCGACCGCGTGCAGGACGCGCGCATCCGCCGCCTGCCGTTCCAGCAGAAGATTGGCGCGGGTCTCACCAAGGAGCAGTTTCAGGCCAAGGTCGAAGACACGTCGGTGCGGCACGTCGGCCTCGCCGAGTCGATTTCGATGATTGCGGCGGGTCTTGGCTGGAAACTCGATCGCATCACCGATGAGATTCGTCCGAAGATTGCCGCGAAGGCCGTCAGGAGCGAGTTCATGGCGGTGGAGGCCGGCAAGGTCGCCGGCATCGTGCAGGACGGCGTCGGCTACAGCAACGGGAAGCCGCTGATCACGCTGCACATGGAGGCGTACCTCGGCGCGCCGGAATCGTACGACGCCGTACGCGTCAAGGGATCGCCCAACATCAACTCCAGGATCTCCGGAGGCGTGCACGGCGACGTCGCAACGGCCTCGATGGTGGTCAACTCGATTCCGCTCGTGTTGCAGGTCAAGCCCGGGCTGCACACGATGCTCGACATGCCGTTGCCGCATTACTTCGGCGGTTAGAAAGGCGCATTCATGATCGATCACGCTCTGCGTGTCGCCGCCGTAACGTCGCAGTTCGACGAGGCGATGGTGCGTTTTCAGTCGAGGCTTTCTGAGGCGGCGGCGCAGGCCCCGCGGGTGCCGGCTGAGGGCGCATGGACGATCGCGCAGGTCGCGTGGCACGTTGGCGCGGTCAACGACGCGTTTGCCAAGGTCATCGACGGCACATTCCCGGTCGCACAGCAGCCTGCCGCCGATTTTGTCGAGCGGGAGTGGGAGGCGATTCGGTCTGCGATTCCCGAGAAGCTGCAGGCTCCCTCGCGCGTACATCCGCCGGATGAGGTCACCCTTCCAGAAGCCGTGGCGAAGCTTTCCGCGACGGGCGCGCGCCTGACGGCGGCGCTGCGCGAATTGTCTGCCGAGCGGGCGAGATTCACGTATGAATCGATGCTCGGGCGTATCTCGCTCTATCAGGTGGGGGAGTGGGCGACGGCGCATGTCATCCGTCACAACAAGCAGGTGAAGCGCTTGCTCTCGGAGCAGCGTTGAAGGTGTCCGCTTAGGCTTGCGCGGCCGGCGGTTCCGTGGGTCCTTGCCAGCGCCGGCGTTTCAGGAAGAGTCCTTTTCTCGAGATCCCCAGCAGCCTCGACGCTTCTTCCAGTTTTCCCTGCGATCGCGTCATGGCGTTGTCGATCATTGCGCGCTCGACGGCTTCGAACGCGTCTGAGAGCGGCTGATCGAGGCGCACCGTCAGGTTCCCCGGATCGGGCGTGGCGGGCTCGGGTGCCGGAGCGGCTGGCGTCTCTGTGGCCGGTTCGGCCGGCACGGTGCGTCGCGTCGCGCGAATGGCGGGCGCGAGATGGTCGGGTGTCAGCACCTCGCCGCTCGGCACCATGGCGACCATGCGCCGCAGCTCGTTGGAGAGCTGGCGGATATTGCCCGGCCATTTGTAGAGCAGCAGGTATTCCATCAGCTCGTCGCTGACTGTGAACCCGTTCTTCTTTTCATCGACCTCGTAGCGCCGCAGCAGGTGCGTCACCAGCGGTGGAATCTCTTCGCGCCGCTCGTGTAGCTGCGGCATCAGGAAGCGGACGATGTTGAGGCGGTAGTAGAGGTCTTCGCGGAACTCTTTCAGTTGGATCAGGTCGTCGAGGTTGGCGTTTGTCGCGGCGATGATGCGGACGTCGACTTTGAGGGGCGCGCCCTCTCCGAGCGGATGGATCTCGTTGGCCTCCAGAAACCGCAGCAGCTTCGGCTGGAGGTCCATCGACAGCTCGCCGATCTCGTCGAGGAACAGCGTTCCGCCCTCGGCCGATCGGATGATGCCTGGAAAGTCGTCACCTGCTCCCGTGAAGGAGCCACGGCGATAGCCGAACAGTTGACTTTCGATCATGTCGCGCGGCACGGCGCTGCAGTTGAACGGCAGAAAGATCTTGTTGGCCCTCGCGCTGGCGCGATGAATGGCGCGGGCGAGCACTTCCTTGCCGGTTCCGGTATTCCCGAGCAGCAGCACCGGCAGCGTGGTGATGGCGACCTTCCTGGCCGTCTGCATCAGTTCGATCATGGGCGCGGAGCTGAAGACCGCGCCGGGTTCTTCGATGATGTTCTCGGGCTGCCACAGCGATCCGAGCCGCTGCTGATCCTTCTGCTGCGCATCGATCGCTTTTGATGCCTCGAGCAGTCTCTTGATTCCCCACGCAGCCGATAGCGATCGGAGATCTCGTTTGGGCTTCAGCACAAGTTCGATCGTCTTCGTATCGACGCGACCGACGACCATTCTGAGCGCTGACGACGATTCTCTCATCGTCGCCTCCAGGCTCTGCTTGGAAATACCGATGGCGGAAATCATCCTAATACCAGCATCGGTTCTTGAATACAGTGCCGCCCCCTCTGCAATTCCGAGCGCGATGGCCGACGCCAACGCCTCGCGTCCTCTCAGCTCTGGGTCGCTGCCGCTCTCAAGAATGCCCACGGCATCATCGAAGCCGTCGAGCGAATCCCTTTCGATTGTCGTCGCCGGTACCGTCTGCTGAAACCACGTGTCGCTGGAGTGCGGCACCAATGCCGAGAATCTTGCCTTCGCTTGCTTTGACTGCTCCTCGATGGAGTACGCGAGATCGCAAGGTTCAGGACGTTCAACCGCCTTGGCTTCCGACAGGGCGTCGGCCCACGTCAAACGTGTCCCCTTCACCGCCGCGGTCGAGAATGAGCGTAAGAGCCGCCGTTTTGCACTGGAACGATGCCCGTCCACCCAGAGACTCCTCGCCATCATCCGATTCAACTCTGGAAGGTAAACGGTGTGGATTGGAGAGCGACGCAGGCACTCTGCGATCCTCTCGCGACCGGCCGAGTAGTTTCCTTCGTCGAACAGCGATTCTGCCTCGGCGAGCCTAACGAGCAGTTCTGAATGTCGGTCACTGCGCGTTTCGCCAGCAGCGCGAATTGTTCCAAGCACTCGCTGAAACTCCGCACGGTCTCCACGTTTCTTGTGGAAGTACAGCTCGGTGAACAGTCCAAGCGTCTCGGTGGCCGTAACCCAACGAAGGCCTCTTGCCTCCATCGCCGACCTGGTCTCTGCTAGATACCGGCCCGCGCTTTCAAAATCGCCCTGAACCAGCGCGAGGCTTGCCAGGCTGTCTAGGAGCGCCACTTCCATTACTCCGATTCGAGCAGCAGCTTTGCGAGCTACGCGCAACCACGATTCCGCGACGGACAGTTCGCCGGCGGAGATCGCGATATGGGCGACGGTCGCAGCGCCGGCCATCGCGAGCCTGACATGGCCTGCTTGCTCCGCCTCCGACACGCCGATTTCAGCACTGCGTCTGGCGGTGTCATACGACCCGGTAAGAGCCAGGACGCAGGCCCTGTTGATAGAGTAGAGGGCAGACAGTCCGGCGTGACTGCATCGATCCAGCAGAGACTTGGCGAGCGAAAGATGATGGAGCGACTGGCCAAATGCACCTTGCTGCCCCTCCAGGCGTGCGAGCCTTACGTGGAATCCAGCTAGGGAAGCGGGATCTGCCGATCTCACCGCCGTGTGGTACGCCTCGCGCACCGCAGGGCTCAGGCCCGTGCCCAAAGTCTCGCCTACAGTAACCAACCACATCTGCTGAACAGAGGCGAGTACACGCAAGTCTGGGCACTTTTCCGCAGCTCGAACTCCTTTCCTGAAGGCCGCGGCGGCGTCCTGAGGATTCATTTGATCCAGTAGCGAGCGTCCAATCACTTCCCAATATCGCGCTGTGTGCTCCGCAGTTAACTCGCGGGTTAACGCCGATTCAGCCGTACGCAGCGCCGACTCAAACTCGCCAGCGTACTGGACGCACTGGCAGATGAGGCATTCTTGTTCCTCTCGCTCGTTCTTTGTTCGAGGCGACGCGCTGCGTGCAGCCTTCAGAGCGGCAGTAAACTGACCCTCCGCATAGTTGAGGCGCGCGAGTTTCAAGTCATCTGTCATACAGGAGGCCTCGGGTCCGTTGGAATTGCGTTCTTGAAGCAATCGCAATGCCGCCACCGCCTGTGGGGCCCGCTCAAATTACTCTCTGGGAGGTTGCAGAAACTGCAACCTTGCTCAATGGACTCTCGGACTCTCCATCCTGGACATCAATCTCTGCCGGCACGTGTAGAGGAGGTGTTCAAGGTTGGTTCCGTCTCTCGGCGTTACAGCGAGAACGACGTCAGCCCCGCTGTGCATGAGACCCGATGCTAGTAAAGTTTTTCGCAAGCCATCTGCGGTCGCGTCAATGGCCTCAATGCCTGCTGTTCCGATTCCGATAAAAATGTCGTTGTCGTGAATGATCTGGGTTAGAGCGTGGTTGCCGAGATGTCGACGAATCACCGCCAGCGCTATTCCCACGGATTCGTTTCCAGCAGCGGTACTTGGCGCGCATCGGCATGCAATCATTCCAAGGGGAGTGAGCTCTAGGCTTTCGACCGCTGGGATCTTGAGCCTCGATTTGTCCGCATGCGGGTTGAGTCGCTCGAGCACCGGGGCAATGTGACGAAGAATTGCTTCGACTACTCGTTGGTCTTCAGTGCGGAACCCGGCCTCTTGGGACGAAAAGGCTACCAAGACCCCGAGGCGCTCGGAGCCCAACGTCACGGGCACGGTTAGACAGCTTCGCAATGGATGCGCGAGAGACCTCGCGACTTCACCGAACTCCCCAAGCGCATCCGCGTTAAGAACGGAACGGCCGGACGAGGCACTCCAGCCGATAATCCGTTCTCCCAGGTTGACTCTTCTTCCTTTCAACCAATCTGGATGCCTTCCTGCAACATGAGTTGCCTCGAGCTCGCTTCCGCCTGATGCCATCGAATAGAACGCGACAGCATCTGCAGGAATCAGCGTGACGATTTCATCCACGACGTCTCTAATGGCGATATCGAATGACTGCTGAGCGGCAAGCCTTTGAATGAGGCGGTACATTGCTCTGGATTCGCCAGCGCTGGCGGTGATGGGAGCGAGTTCGGCGAAGGACGTGCCGGGAGTGTGGATTCTCGGACGCGAGCCAGAGTCCGCACGGCCTTCGGCCGCCTCCTCTACCCGCACGCGCTTGTAAAGGTTGAGAAATGTGTCGACTATCAACGGGTCGTACATCGTTCCTCGTCGGTCTCGGATAATTTGAAGCGAGTCTTCGTCACTTAGGCGCGGACGATAGGGTCGGTCGGAAGTTAGGGCATCAAAGCAGTCGACGACCGAGAGCACTCTTGCGCCGATTGGAATATCTGAGCCTTTCAGCCCGGCCGGATAGCCTCCTCCGTCCCAATGTTCGTGGTGGTGTCGGACGATAGGCACCACGGGATAAGGGAAATCAATAGCCGACAAGATATCGGCACCAACAGTCGCATGTTGTTTCATGCGCTCGAACTCCGCAGGCGTCAACGGACCGGGCTTGTTGAGGATGTACTCCGGCACCGCCAACTTGCCCATGTCATGTAGCAACGAAGCGGCCTCAACTGCACGCAGTTGAGAGTCTTCCGTCACACCCACTTCGCGTGCGAGGGCGACCGCGAATTTCTGGACCCTTCTGATGTGGCCATGCGTGATCTGGTCCTTCGCATCGATTGCCATGGCGAGCGTCTCGATGGTCGACAGGTAGAGAGTGTTCAGCTGCTCCACATGTTTATTCGCATCCTCGATCCTCGCCATTGATGACTTGTAGGTGAAGTAAGAGATGGCAAGGAGTGGCAGCACAACCCAGATGGCGCCAAGGGCCGTAGCTCCGTTCTTGGCTCCCACGGTAACAAGCAGCGCGGCCATGGAGGCACCGCTGAAGTAGTTGAGCCATAGCCACGCGAAGTTCTGCTTCCAAACTTTGGTCGCAACCAGTCCCTGCTCCAAGGCTATGGCGACAGCGATCAGTAGGGTGTTAGCTAAGAAATAGGTTGCTGCGAATGCGCAGAGCGGAACTAGTAGCTGAGTTACATCGAAGGCAGTTGCGTTTACGGCGGAGCCACCCAACCAGAAGTAAGTCCAGGAAGCGACGAAGATCGAAAGCGCAGGCGCCGTCGCATTGAAGACAACTCGGTACGCAGGCTGCTTAGACCTCTGCAGCCAAAGCGAGATAACTAGCCCGTCTATGGCTGCAATTACGATTCCCGCAGATGGACCAAATAGGATGAATGCGGAAAAAACGAATGCCTCGGAAACCGATAGTGTGGCTGCTACCGACGGAATCTTGACCGTGATTGAGCCGGTAAGAATCGTCAGGCCCGCAAGGACGAACCATCGGACATCGAAAGGCGCATAGGCAAGTCGCAGGACCGAATCCAACAACACACCGCCGCCAAGAGTCGCAACGACTGCGACATAGGTTCTGGCCCGCGCATCCAGTTGTCTAAATAGCAACATGTAGGAACCTGCCGACGCGCTCAAACGCCGCGCCGGAGCCTCGCACTCTAGCTACCCCAAACAATAACTTTGCTCATAAATCCTTGAACACTTTGAACTCTGTTGGACACCACGCTGTTATTTACTCGCGATCATATTTGCCGTGGAATTGTCGTTGCCCTAGACCAGACCGTTGCCCCAG
>JALYRV010000026.1 GCA_030855205.1 Acidobacteriota bacterium
CTCGTCACGGCCGCGGTCGACGCCACCGTGCGCGACGCCACGCGCCGCAATCACACCGCGACGCACCTGCTGCACGCGGCGCTGCGCCAGGTGCTGGGCACCCACGTGCGCCAGGCCGGCTCGCTCGTCGCGCCCGACCGGCTGCGATTCGACTTCACACACTTCAATGCCGTCACGCACGACGAGCGCGCTGAGATCGAGCGCATCGTCAACGCCCATATCTTCCGCAACGTGCCAGTCTCGACCGAGGTACGCTCGACGGAAGAGGCGATGGCATCGGGGGCCATGGCCCTGTTCGGCGAGAAGTATGGCGACAAGGTGCGGGTCGTCTCGATCGAGGGCTTCAGCATGGAGCTCTGCGGCGGCACGCACGTCGGGGCCACGGGAGACATCGGGTTCTTCGCGGTCACACAGGAAGCGGGCGTTGCGGCCGGCGTGCGCCGGATCGAAGCGGTGACCGGTGACGGCGCGGTCCGCTACTACCAGGCGAAGGTCGCGTCGCTCGCGAGGCTGGTGGATGCGGCAGGCGCGGGTGAAGAACAGGCCCCCGACGCGATCGCGCGGATGCGCGAGGACGTCCGGCGGCTGTCACGCGAGAACGAACAGCTGCGCATGAAAGTCGCGATGGGCGGCGGAGCCGCTGACGCGTCCGCCGCAGGCGATCAGACGATCGACGCCGGCGGCACGAAGCTGATCGCGCGCCGCGTCCAGGGCCTCGACAAGAACGGCCTCCGCGCGATGGCGGATCAACTGCGCGATCGTCTCGGCAGCGGCGTCGTCGTGCTCGCCGCCGAACAGGATGAGAAGGTGCTCTTCGTCGTCGGCGTCACGAAGGATCTCGCCGGGCGGCTGCACGCCGGGAACCTCGCGAAAGCGCTCGCGCCGATCGTCGGCGGCAAGGGCGGCGGCCGCCCTGACTTCGCCGAAGCCGGCGGCAAGGATGCCTCCGCCATCGACGCGCTGCTCGCAAAGGCGGCGGAGCTTGTCGGGACGGCTGACTGACTCTTAGGATCACCGGTCATTTGCCTATCTACGGGCCCTGACAAAACTGCAATCCGCCGACGAAATCCGTTACGGAATTCGTAAGCCCTGCTGTGGAACAGGCCTGTTTTCGCCGATACAGACAGGTACGCCGGTTGTAAGATGAGTCCTTCAGCAGCCCTATGAAACTCCTGGTCCGGATCGCGCTCGTGGCCATCTGCCTCGCCGTTGCCTCCTCGGTGGCGCAGGCACAGGCGATCTCGAGCGGCTTCGCCTACTCACGGGCCGCCAACGGCACGCCCGTGATCGGCGGCCTGGCCGTCGCGAAGCCCGCAGTGCGCACGCTCCGTGAATCGCGATCGGCCGCCTTCGACGAGCTCATCGACCAGCACGCCCGCGCCAACGGCCTGCACCCGGCGCTCGTGCGCGCGGTGATCGAAACCGAGTCGGCGTTCAACCCGCGCGCGGTCTCACGCGTCGGCGCGATGGGGCTGATGCAGCTCATGCCGGGCACCGCGCGCGAGCTCGGCGTCACCGACCCGTTCGATCCGTCCGACAACATTCGCGGCGGCACCACCTACCTGCGCTCGCTGCTCGATCGCTTCGACGGCAACGTGGAGTTCGCGCTGGCCGCGTACAACGCGGGCCCCGGCGCCGTCGAACGCTACGACGGCGTGCCGCCGTATCGCGAGACGCGCAATTACGTCGCGAAGCTCGCGACGCGCATCAAGGACATCAGGGCCTTCACGCGCGGCGGCCACACGTTCTACTCGTACGTCGAAGTCATGGCCGACGGCCGCGAGGTCACGAAGTACACCGACAAGAAGCCTGAAGCCGCACACGCCGTCGTGGAGCTCCGCGCGCGTTAGAATTCGGGCGTGCCACTCGCGCCGCCTGCCCCCATCGATACCCGGGCGTTCTTCCGTCCGGTCTCCTCGCAACTTGCCGCTCTGCTGCGCCGCTTCAGCAGTGACGACTGGGCGAAGCCGGCCGTCGGCAGCTGGCAGGTTCGCGACGTGGTCGCCCACATGGTCGATACGGCCATGCGCCGCGTGTCCTTCCAACGAGATGGCCACCCGCCGCCGCCCCCGCCGTTTCCGATTGAGGGCCCGGCCGACTTCGTCCGGTTCATCAACCGCATCAATGCCGACTGGGTCGAGGCATCGCGCCGGTTGAGCGGACGACAGCTCACCGCGCTGTATGACGCGAGCAGCACCGAGCTGGCGGATTTCATGGAGGCGTTTCCCGAGGACGGCCCAGGCCTGTTCGGCGTGTCGTGGGCAGGCGAGATGGAGTCGGCGGGCTGGTTCGACATCGGCCGCGAGTTCACCGAACAGTGGCATCACCAGGTGCAGGTTCGCGAGGCCGTCGGCGCGCCTCCGATGACCGAGCCGGCCTGGCAGCGCGCGGTCCTCGGGATCGCCATGCGCGGGCTCCCTCACGCGTTCCGGGACCACCATACCGTCAGCGGCACGGCCCTGACGCTCGACGTCACGGGGGTTGCCGGCGGCGCGTGGACGCTCGAGCGCGTAGACGGGGCCTGGCGCCTGCTCGAGGGCACGCACACCTCCCCCGCGACCCGCGTGACCATGACCGGCGATGCCGCATGGCGCCTGCTCTTCAACGCCCTCCCGCCCGACGCCGCCGCGTCGGCCGTGCGCATCGACGGGGACACGACGCTGGCGGGTCCTCTTCTCGCCGCCCGCTCGATAGTGGTCTGACCGCCGCTCAAGGCGTCGACCCGTTAGTCGCTCTTCGGGACGCGCAGGAACGACAGCCGATCGCGCACGCCGGCGCGCGCGTGGATGAACTCGCTGTGCTCGATCTTCAGCTCGCGGCTGATACGCCGGATCTCGTTGTCTTCGGTCGTGCCGACGCTGTCGTCGGCGGCCGAAACGGCAAACAGGCACCGGAGCAGACCGAGCCGCTGCTCCGGAGTCGTGAGCGTCAGGAATTCGCGCGTCACTTCGAGGTTGTGCGTGCCGGCGAAACGCGCCGCATCCCCGAGGGCGAGATCGACGACGGCTTTGGCTTCTTCGTCGCTGAGCTCTGCCTCGCGCTGCACGAGTCGATGCATGAGATCGAGCTCGTCAGGCGTAACCTGCAGATCGGCGCCCGCTACGCGCGCGAGCAGATAAGCGAACCCCGCGACATAGCGCGCGCGCTCGGGAGGGAACGTCTCGAGCGCGGCGGCGGCGCGGTCGAGCACGGCCGGCTCCATCGACTGTTCCTCCAGCCCTATCCACTTCAGCAACGATCGTCCAAACACGGCAGCCCCCTTCGGTTCAAACGTTATGATGCATCGAGATCGATGTCCGACGATTCCGTGCGCCTCGACGTGTGGCTCGACGTCGCCTGCCTCTTCAAGACCCGCTCCGAGTCGCAGCGTGCCTGCACGGGCGGCAAGGTCGAGGTCAACGGCGACAACGCCAAGCCGAACCGCCAGGTACGGGTCGGCGACCGTCTGCTGATCACGCGGCCACTCGGAAAAAAGCAGTCGGTCACGGTCAAGGCCGTCACCGACAGCCACCTGCCGAAGGCACAGGCGCGGCAGATGTACGACGATACGACCCCGCCCCCGACGCCCGAAGAAGCCGCCATGCGCCGGATGGTGCGCGTCAATCAGGCCATCGATCAGGCCGCCGGCGACAAGCGCGGCCGCCGGGAGGCCAGAAAAGCGAAGTACAGGGAGCGCGGCGACTGGTAGCCGGCGCCTGCGGGCGTGCTCGGCCGTGCTAAGATTAGGGGTTTGAGGGGTGGCCCTGGGGCCGCCACAGGAAAAGGAATCCAGTTTGGCGAAGCACAAGTCGGCGGTAAAGGCGCACCGCCAGTCCGAGAAGAAGCAGGCGCACAACCGTGAGCTCCGCTCGCGTCTGCGCACCGGTCTCAAGAAGATCCGCACGTCCCTCGATGCCGGCGACGACGCCGGCGCGAAAGACGCGCTCAACGAGGCCTTCTCGCTGATCGACAAGATGTCCGGCAAGGGCATCATTCACGACAACGCGGCCGGCCGCTACAAGTCGCGCCTCGTCAAGCGCGCGACGCGGGCTGCCTCGGCGCCGAAGCCCGCCGCGAAGGGCTCGAAGGCCGCAAAGGGCACCAAGGCGGCCAAGGCCTCGAAGGCCTAGCGGCCCTGCCGCGCGCGGACTACCGCGCGCGCCTCGCGCACAATTCGACGACGAGCCGCTCGAGCAACACGCGCGGCTCGCCGTTCGAGCTTTTCAAATCCAGATCCGTGCGTAAGAGTGCGTCGACCGCGGGCTTGACCCTCGCCGGCGCGACGGCGGGAAGTTTCGTCCGCACCCACCATCCAAGCTGGCCCAGCATCGCGTGAGCCACCGTGCCCGCGTCGAACGCCAGTCCGAGCTGGCGCAGCGCGCCTGCCGCGTCGCCGCGCTCGATGGCCCCCGTCACGGCCCAGTCATCCTGCGAGGACTCGGGCGAGACCACCTCCGCCACATCCTCCCTCGTGATCTTCGCGCGGTTGCCTGCGTACAGCAGCACACGCTGCCAGTCGCCGCGCAGCCGCTGAATGTCGGTGCCGGCGCGCTCCGCCAGAAGGACAGCGCCCGCGGGATCTAGCTGCTTCCCCGCCTCCGCCGCCTGCTTCCTGACCCATGCCTGCGCCGCGCGCGCGACCTGCGGCAGATCCCATCCCTTCACTTCCTTGCCCGGTTTCAGGCCCCAGCATTCGACGATGGCGGCCTGTTTGACGAGCGCCTTGCCAAGCTTGCGTGACCGGTCGATGTCGTCCGCCACGAGCACCATCGTCGTCATCGGCTCGGGCCGGGCGAGATAGGCGGTGAGCGCGTCGGCAGAGACGGCCGGCTCGTCATCACCGGCGGCCTCCTCCTCGTCATCGGACTTCTTGCGGCGCGGCTTGAGCAGCGAGTCGGCGCGAAGCACGACAATCACGCGCCGATCCCCGAGCATGGGCAGCACGCGCGCGGCCTCGACAATCGCGTCGGCGGTCGTGGACTTGTCGGTGCCGTACAGGCGCTCGACGTTGAACGCGCGCAGTTCGTCCTCGACGAGCTCCGACGCGAGATGCGAGAGCGCCGACTTCTCCTGATCGTCGTCGCCGATGATGACGTAGACGGGCTGGGGGTTGCGCGCCTTGAGCTGCTGGACGAACGCGTCGGCCGTGATGGAGGGCACTAGAACGCTTCGAGCATCGCGCTGACGACCGAGCGCGCGAAATCGGTGGCGAGCCGCGCGAGCGCTTCTGTCTCCTGGCCGAAGAAGGCAGACACCTCGGCGCCGGACACCGCGTTGGCGACGGCGTACTCGTCGCGAAACGACACCGCGGGATTCGACCAGAGCTCCTTGCCGGTCTTCAGGTCCCGGAAGCTCACGCTCGCGGTAATGGTGATGAAGTAGCGCGACGCCTGCTTGTTCTGGTCGGTGGTCGCGAGCGAGTAGGAAATGCTCGTGATGGTGCCATCGACGACCGCGTCGACGCCGAGCGGCGCGGTCTCGACCCGGTACTTGCCGCGGCCGATCAATTCCGTGCGCACGCGCTCGGTGATCACCCGATCGAGGTCGAACACCGGCGTGGCGTTCTTGAACTGCGGCACGCCGATCGTCTTGATGTAATCGGGGAGTGTCGAGCCGCGCCCCGCGAGCGCGTACCCGCAGGATGACGACGCCGCCATGGCGAGCACCGCGCAGGCCGCGAGCAGCCGCGCGCGGAGATTCAGAGGCATCATCATTTGACCACCACGCTGACCAGCTTTCCCTTGGCGACGATGACCTTGACGACCGTCTTGCCCGAGACATGCGCCTGCACTTGCGGATCCGCGAGCGCGACGGTCTCGATCTCCGCCTCGGTCGCGTCGGCGGCGACGGTCACACGTCCGCGCAGCTTGCCATTCACCTGCACGGGGATGACGAGCTCGAGCGCCTTTGCCGCCTCCGGATCGTACTCCGGCCAGCCTGCCGCCACCACCCCGCCGGCGTGGCCGAGCATCACCCAGAGTTCCTCGGACATGTGCGGCGCAAAGGGAGACAGCATCAGGACGAGCGACTCAATCGCTTCCTTCGTGACGGCAATCGCTTCGACGCGTTCGAGCACGGCGACGCCGTCGGCTTCCCCCTCGCCGTCGAGGCCGCGCGAGAAGTTGATGCCCTTGCAGAACCCGTAGAGCTCGTTGACGAGCTCCATCAGGGCTGACACGGCGGTGTTGAGATGCACGCGCGGATCGAGATCGAGCGTGACGCGGCGGATGGTCTCGTGCGTCTTCTGCCGTAGCGCGCGTTCCTCGCTGTTGAGCGTGAGGGCCGCCGCCGCCGGAATGCCTTCGCCGCCGATCGTCTGCGCGAGACCATTGACCAGACGCCAGACGCGCAGCAGGAAGCGGAAGCTGCCCTCGAGCCCGGCGTCGTTCCACTCCACTTCCTTCTCGGGAGGGGCCACGAACATGACGTAGAGGCGCAGCGCGTCGGCGCCGTACTGCTGAATCATGTCGTCGGGGTCGACGACGTTCCCCTTCGACTTCGACATCACGGCGCCGTGGCGCAGCACCATCCCCTGCGTGAGGAGCCGCGAGAACGGCTCGTCGAGCGCGGTCATGCCGAGATCGCGGAAGACCTTCGCGAAGAAACGCGAGTAGATCAGGTGCAGGATGGCGTGCTCGACGCCGCCGCTGTAGAAATCGATTGGCCCCCAGTAATCGACCTTCGCGCGGTCGAACGGCAGCGTGTCGTTGTGCGGATCGCAGAAGCGATAGAAATACCAGGACGAGTCGACGAACGTGTCCATGGTGTCGGTCTCGCGCCTGGCGGCTCCGCCGCACTTCGGGCACGCGACGTTCACGAACTCCGGCACGCTCGTGAGCGGAGAGTCGCCGCGGCCGGTGAACGTCTCCATGCGCGGAAGCATCACGGGCAGCTGGTCATCGGGCACGGGCACGAGCCCGTCCTTCTCGCAATAGATGATCGGGATTGGCGTGCCCCAGTACCGCTGGCGGCTGACGCCCCAATCCTTCAACCGGTACTGCACCGCGGCCTTGCCGATGCCGCGCGCCTCCGCGGCTTCGGTGATTCGCACGATGCCGTCGGCTGCGGGCAGTCCCGTGTAGTCTCCCGAATCGACCAGCCGGTCGCCGGCGTCGACGACGATGCGCACCGGCAGCGCGTACTTCTTCGCGAACTCCGCATCGCGCTCGTCGTGGCCAGGGACGCCCATGACGGCGCCGGTGCCGTAGCCGCCGAGCACGAAGTTGGCGACCCAGATGGGGATCTCTTCGTTCGTGAAGGGATTGATGACGCGACGGCCCGTGTCGAAGCCTTCCTTCTCGAGCTCTCCGGTCATGCGTGCGCTGCGGTCCTGCGAGCGGAAGGCCTGCGCGCGCGCGCGGAACGACGCAGCGTCTGGCGACTCGGACGCGAAGCGCTCGACGAGCGGATGCTCGGGCGCAAGCAGCAGGAACGACGCTCCGTAGATCGTGTCGATGCGCGTCGTGAAGACTTCAATCAGATCGTCGCTCGCGCTGCCGGACATCTGGAACCGCACGCGCGCGCCTTCGCTGCGCCCGATCCAGTTGCGCTGCATCGTCAGCACCTTCTCGGGCCAGGTGCCGAGCGCTTCCGTACCCTTCAGCAGCTCGTCGGCATATTCCGTGATGCGCAGGAACCACTGCTCGAGATCGCGCTGGGTGACGGGCGTGCCGCAGCGCCAGCAGCCCCCGTCAACGACCTGCTCATTCGCGAGGACCGTCTGGCAGCTCTCGCACCAGTTGACCGTCGACCGCTGCTTGTAGGCCAGGCCCTTGTCGAACATGCGCGTGAAGAGCCATTGATTCCAGCGGTAGTACTCGGGCTGGCAGGTCGCGAACTCGCGCTCCCAGGCGTAGCTGATGCCGAGCCGCTGCAGCTGCCCCTTCATGTGGGCGATGTTCTCGAGCGTCCACGTTTCGGGATGGGTGCCGTTCTTGATGGCGGCGTTCTCGGCCGGCAGCCCGAAGGCGTCCCATCCGAACGGATGGAGCACGTTGAAGCCGCGCATGCGCTTCAGGCGCGCCATGACGTCGCCGATCATGTAGTTGCGGACGTGCCCGACGTGCGCGTGCCCCGAGGGGTACGCGAACATCTCCAAGCAGTAGAACTTCGGGCGGGAGGGGTCCTCAGTGACCTCGAAGGCGCGAGTACGCGCCCAGGTGTCCTGCCACTTCTTTTCGATGGTTTGCGGTTTGTAGTCGGCCACGGCGGGGCTCGCGAGAAAGCACCATTATAGTGCGCCGAAGACCTCGAGGCCCGCTTCCATGCCGGCCTCCAGCCCCGGCAGGTCGTAGCCCCCCTCGGTGACCAGCATGACGTTCCGGCCGCACGTCGCGCTCGCCGCGTCGCGCAGGCGCCCGAGGATCCGCACGAATCCCTCCCGCGTGACTCGCATGCCGGCCAGCGGGTCGTCGATCCAGGTGTCGAACCCCGCCGAAATCAGCAGGACTTCAGGCGCGAAGGCCTCGACCGCGGGCTGCACGATATCGCGGTACACGCGGTCGAATTCCTCGTCTCCCGAGCCGGCCGCCATTGGAATGTTGAGGGTGAAGCCTTTGCCGGGGCCGTGGCCGGTTTCGTCTGCCGCGCCCGTGCCGGGATAGAACGGGAACTGGTGCGTCGACACGAACAGCACGCGGGGATCGGCATAGAACGCCCACTGCGTGCCATTGCCATGGTGCACGTCGATGTCGACGATGGCGACCTTCTTCGTGCCGGATGCCAGCAGGTCGGCAGCCGCGACCGCGATGTTGTTGTACAGACAGAAGCCCATGGCCTTGTCCGGCTCGGCGTGATGTCCGGGCGGCCGCACGAAGGCGAACGCCGGTGTGCCCGACCGCGCCGATTGCGCGGCCTCGATCGCCGCGCCGGCGGCAAGCTCCGCGATTTCGACAGACTCAGGGCTGGTGTAGGTGTCGGGATCGAGCTGCGCTGGCTTGCCGCGCACGGCGTCGACCACGTCCAGATACTCGGCGGTATGCACGCGAATGAGCTCGTCGCGTGTGGCAGCGCGCGGCTCACGGACGTCCCCGCCCCTGGCGCGCCAGCGCCCGGCGACCGCGTCCATCGCGTGCGCGCGTTCCGGCCGCTCCGGGTGACCGGGAGGAGTCGTGTGCTCTTCGAAACGTGGAGAGGCGATGACGATCATCGGCACGGAACATTATGTTCCGTAGGCGCGCACAGCAGACCTCAGGTCTTGGTAAAGGCCTCGATGATCTGCAGACTTCCATCGGCCGCCGGCAGCAACATCAGACTCTTGTAGAACTCCATCGACTCGAGGCAGGGTTTGCAATCGGTCGACATCGCGATGACCAGGGTGCGCTGGGTCCCGAGTCCAAGTTGCCTGATGTCATAGGGCTCCAGCGATGAAGCTGGAACGAGCATTTTCCAGAGAACTACGCCCGTCAGAACGAAGATTATTGACGTGATTGCCGAGTACAGCGGCCATTTGGAGCGGGTCATCGGAGCCTCCATCGGGTCAAGCATGGACGAGCCGCTGGGGAGCAGGTTGAGCATTAGACACCAACCGGGGCCCAAACGGCTAGCCAACGGCTCACGTCACGATACGAGATCGCTGCGGACCAACTTCACCAATCGAGCAATCGGCCATGCGACCAGCAGGATTCCCGCGGTGGCAATGACGGCAAGCGGCCCCATCTGCCCGCTGGCCGGAATGCTCGTCACGAGTTGGGAAGCCGCGATCCCGGCGATCAGGACTCCGGCCAATAGAAGCTCGACGCGTAACACGCGCCAAGCAGCGCGGCTGGTCGTTGCGAAGGTCACAACCAGAACCACCGTCAGGATTGCCAGCGCTGTGCCTCGGAGGGCGTCCGATCCGGCACCTAACAGGCCGCCAACGCGATGTTGATACCGCCGGCGATCATCAGCCTGGTGCTCCGTGAACGGCTGCTCACCGCTCCCAATCCCAGTACGGTTATCCCTATTACCATTTGCAATGTTGCAAGGATGCGCATGACTGAATCCTAGTCTTTGATCAATCAACAACCAACCAGACACAGCGGCACCCTGCCCACGTCATTTTACGTGCGGCGGCACGGACGCCGTAGCTAGGTCCGGTGAAGCACTTCTGCCGGATTGACGCATCGCAGTTTCCTCGTGCCGATCATCGTCACGATGACGCACGCCGACAGGAACAGCGTCGCCGCCGACGCCTCGGCCATCGCGCCGGTGTCGCCCAGTCCGATGACGGTGGAACCGAGAATGCGCCTCAGCCAGGCTGACAGTACGAGCCCTGAGAGCACACCGATTGCCGCCGGGGCAAGCACACGGGCTGCGGTTGTGCGCATCAGCGAGGAGCCGGTGGCACCAAGTGCGGCGCGTATCGCGAGCTCGCGCCGTGTCTCGGCGGTGAAGAATGCCAGCAGGCCGTACGTGCCGACGAGACCGAGAACCGCGGCCGCGACGGCGTACCAGCTGAAAATACGTGCGCCCATACGCTCTTGCGCGATCTGTCGCTCGATCATTTGTCGCGCGGTTCTCACCTCGAGAAACGGCGCTTCGGGGAACAGCTCCCGAAGTACGGCAACGATTGCGGCCGTCTCTGGACGCGCGCCGGCACGCGTGCTCACGATCAAGTCGTAAGGGGCTGTGCCCTCGTAGCTCGAAAGCGGTATCGCCACAACCAACGTCGGTACCGCCCCGTCGCGGGCGGGCCGGCGTCCCAGGTTTCCGACAACGCCTACAACTTCGTGCGTCATCTGCAGCGGCGCCCAGGTGAAGAGCTTGCCCACCGCGCTTTGACCGGGCCAGAGGGCCGACGCCAGAGCACTGTCGATGACTGCGGCCGAGCGGCCGCCTCCCGGCAGCAGACCGGCCTCGCGACCCAGCCGGCGCAGCGTGATGTACTTCATCATCTGCTGCCGCGTTGGCGCGGCATCGGCGTCCGCGGCAGTCAGATCGCGCCCTTCGATGAATCCGGCGCCCGCGACGGTGAGATAAGCAGGCCCGACTTCGTAACGCGTCAACGCCATCTGGCGCGTGACCCCGTCAACAGAGATGGGCGTCGTGGTTGTCTCCTCACGGACCGGGCGGAGCATTGGAGCGCCGTAGGTGACGGCCGCAACCGACGGCAACTGCGCGATGCGGGCGATGACAGCCCTATAGTCCTGCTGGCGTTTCCCGGCATCGTCGCGTTCGCCGATGTACTGCGTTAGGGCCGGGCGCACGCGGGCAAAGATGGTGCGGTCACGGACGAACCCCATGTCGATACTGAGGGCGTGCCGGACAGCCCCAATCAGCGCGGTCGCGGTGACGAGCAGGGCCACTGCGAGGGCCACGTGCGCGGCAAGCAGGGCCTGCCTGGTCAGCGCGGTCCTGCGCGTTCCGGTCGATGAGGCCGCGGCTAGCACGAGCGCGAGGTCCGCGCGCGCCGCCTGGCGTATGGCGCCAGCCGATGCGATTCCCATCGAGACAATCACTACTGCGAGCGCGAAGAGGAGGACGCGCCAGTCGAGCGAGGGGTCGAGACGCGCCACGGCGACCGTCAGTTCGAGCGCGGGAACACTTTGGAGAAGCCAGCTTCGAAAGACAAGGCCAAGGAGGAGTCCGCCGGCAGCGATGAGCGCGACCTCGGCGAGCACATTGCGGATCAGGGCGCCTCGCGTGCTGCCGAGCGAGAGTCGCACGGCCCAGTGATGACGCCTGAAGGCCGCGCGCGCGACAAGGAGGGCCGCCAGATTCGCGGCTCCGAGCGCCAGCACGAGACCGGCGGCGATCCAGAGCGTCTTCAGGAGAATGCGTTGTCGCGCCACAGTTCCCTCGGAACGAAGCGCGAAGGGAACCTCCTCGAGCGATCGCAGGGTCGTACGACTGTCCAGAATCGCCCTCGACTCGTCCTGCGCAGCCTCCACGGCGACGCCTGACCGAAGACGGGCGAACACGGCGAGAGGCGTGTGCGGCCGCATCCGGGGATCTATCGCCATGTCAGAGAACGACCGGAGCGCTCCGATGGTGATCCACAGATCGACCTGATCACCAACGCGCGGTCCATGAAAGCCGTCTGCCGCGATACCCACGACGGTAATGGGACCGCGTGCCGTATCCAGCACGGCGCCCGGCTGCCCTCCTTTAGGTGACAATCGCCGGAATAGCCGGCTGCTGATGATGGCCACGGCGGGCGCGCCGAACGCATCTTCCTCTTCACGGAAGTACCGGCCTCGCACGGCGACACCAAGTGTCTCGAAGTAGCTGCGCTCTACTGCTGTCGCCGCAATCTCTTCCAATCCAGGCCTGAGCCGGACGATGGGCCGCCAGTCGCCCATACGGAGTCCGGCGTTCAGTTCGAACGTCACCGCTTCGAACGCGGCAACCCCGCGCAGTGCCTCGGCGTCGGGCAGCCTCACATCATCGAGCATCTCCCCATCGCCGGAATGCACGACGGGGTAATAGGGCACGACGATACGATCGGGCGCGCTGACTGGCAGCGGGCGCAGCCAGAGCGCGTTGACGATTGAGAAAATCGCCGTGTTCGCGCCAACAGCCAGCGCCAGGCTGGCACTGGCTGTCAACGCGAACGCCGGCGCGCGCGCAAGCTGACGGATGGCTGCCTTCATCAGTTCAGCAGAGGATCGCAGTCACCGCCGTGCATGTTGCATTGGCACGCGATGCCGCTGTCGCAGTTGGTCGCAAAGCCGCCGTAGTCGGGAACACAGTAGGTAACGCCGCCACCGTTCCCACAGCAGCCGCCAATGGCCTTCATGACCTGCTCCGCGCACTCGAGGCAGAAGAACGTGTCCTCGTAACACATCTCGCAGGGCCTGCAGTACCCTTCGTCGGCCATGACCGGCGACGCCGTGAATATGAATCCCGCCGCACACACGGCGACCGCCGCACGCAGAAATCTGAGCTTCATAGTCATCCTTTCGCCACGAGTACGCTAACGCGCCATCGCGGCCGCAATAACCGCCTTCTGTTGTTCCGGAGTGAGGGGGCCTGCCCAGGCCCCCCGCTGCTTACCGGCCGCGTCGAGCACGACGATCGTTGGCGCCCTCCTGACGCCCGGGAAATCGAGGCCTGGGTACGGCCCCGACGTCAAGCGATGCGGCGTGAACTTCGCCGCGTCCGTCTTGAACTTCACCGGCCACACCCCGTCCATCGCCACGACCACCAGGCGCCGAGCTTTCCCATCCATCCCGGGTAACGCCAGAAGCGTTTTATAGAACGGCACGGCATCCAGACATGCCTTGCAATCGCTTGCCATCGCCACGACCACGGTCGAGAGCTTTCCGAGCCCTAGTCCCTTTACGTCGTACGACGTAGGCATCGGTGGTGGCTTCGGCAACTTTTTCTTCGGCTGCTGCGCACCGCCCGCGACAGCGAGCAGCAGCCACAGGCCTGCCGTGACCCACACCCCGTGACGAACCATTGACGTTCGCCTCATCGATTCACCAGATCCCGCGCTGTCTTGATCAAGGTCCGCTCCTCCTCTTTGGCCAACTGCCCTGCCCAACTTCGTTCAACGACACCGTCCCCCTTCACCAGGATCACTGTCGGCGTGGACGCGATCGGAACACCACTCTCCCGGAACTGGACGACCGGGCCAATCGCGAGCCGATGCTCCGACAGGTAGAGGCGCGTGGCGTCGGGAGTCTGAAGCGAGACAACAGCCAGTCGCAGCCGGCCGTCGCGCACGACATCGAGCTCCGCAAGGGTTCTATAGAACCCCATGCTCTCGGTACAGAACTGACACGCCGTGCTCAATCCGAGGATCAGACTTGCGCGCGAAGGGCCGGCGCGCAGTTCATCATGAAGCTCGAGCCTCGTGCCCGGCTCAATCGGTGGCGGCGCTTTACGGGCCGCCGACGTGGAGCCGTTCGCCACCAGCCGCTGCACTCCGACCGCCGTCACCGTGAGGCACATCGCGATGAACGCGATCTGACCCACTCTCTCCAACCCGGGAAGCTTCCACGACATCTCGGCTCCTCCCTGCGTGACTCGCTGAACGACCTGTGCACAGTAGCGGCGCGCGCAGCGACCCGCAAGACAGAATCGCCCGTAATTTCGGACGGAATATTGTTCGAACGAATAACGCAGTGACGGCGGGTATCTAGTTCCCGACCATCTGCCGCAGCGCAGCAAGGCCCGCATTCGTCTGGGTCCGTGCTGCCGCCGAGGTTAATTGGGCATCGGGTTTTTCTCTACTCCAACCGCAGCGCTTCGTACGGGCTGACGCGTCGCACGCCGTTGGCCCCGAACAGGCTCGCGACGAGCGCGGCCAGCAGGAACGCACCAACAGCGATGAAGTACGCCGGCGCGCTGATGACGGCGATGCCCGCAGTCTGCGAGGCTGCGAGCTTCGTCAGCAGTAGCGCTGCCCCAACGCCTGCCGCGAGACCTGCACCGAGCGGTTTGAGCGCACGTAGCGCTGACAGCCGTGCGAGATGTGCATGGCTTGCGCCGAGGGCGGATCGAATTCCGAGCTCCCGCCGGCTGCGCGCAACGACATACGCGACCAGGCCGTAGACGCCAATCAAGCCGAGTATGCCTGAGGCCACACCGAACCACGTGAACATCCAGGCGCCCATTCGTTCATTCGCCCGCTCCTCGGCAATGATGTCTGCCACTGTCTGCGTCTGCAGTAAGGCAGGATCCGGAAAGAGCTGCCGTACCAAAGCGATCGCCGCAGGCTTCAGATCGCCGGCCCTGGTGCCCTCTCTTGCTCGCATCACGACGCTCAAGCCGCTCGTACCATCGTCACTGGAAAGCGGCTGGAATTCGAAGGCATTCGTTTCTACTGCATTCCGCGTATCACGTCCGATCCGCTCGACGACGCCGACGACTTCGTATGTGATGCCGATGCCTCCGCGAGTGAAGGTCCGGCCGATGGCGGTTTGCCCCGGCCAGACAGCTTCCACAAAGCTGCGATCGACGACCACCGCCGGCAATCCTTCCGGCTGACGGAACCGTGTGCCCGTGCGGATGGAGTTCACTCTCGCCATCATCACGTCCTGAGGGCTGACTGCGCGACCGCCATCCGCGGCCGTCAAGTCCCTGCCCTGCAGGAACTTGGCACCGACTGTCGAAAGGTAGCCTGCGCCCACCGATCGAAAATGCAGCGGCAGTTCATGGCGAACGGCGCCGTCAGTTACTTGTTGCCGCGCAAGGTCCTCGCGCATGCGCATCAGCGGCGAGCCGTATGAGACGCCAGCGACATTCGGAAGCGCTGCTGCTCGTTCCATCAGTGCGCCATAATCGCGCTGCCTTCCCGCCGCGTCGTCGCTCCGTTCCGTCATGTATTGAGTCAGACGCGGCCGGACGCGAACGAACAACAGCTCGTCTTGCGCAAAGCCCATCTCCGCGCTAATGGCGCGCCGTACTGTCAAGACGAGCGTCGCGGCGCCAATCAGCAACATGATGGACAACGCGACGTGCGCGCCGAGCAGTAACTGCCGGGTGCGCATCGTTCGCCCGGTTGACGGCGCTGTAGCCGAGAGCAGTACCGACACATCAGTGCGCATTGCGCGCCTAATGGCGCTCACGGCTGCGATCAGTGTCGATATCAAGGCCGTCCCCAGGCTGAACAGCAGCACTGTTCGGTCCAGACTGAGATCCAGCGAGTCGATTCTCACGCCGGACGGCAGCGGCATCGATCCGATGCTGGCCAGCATCCAGTGGCGGAACAACAAGCCAAGCAGCACGCCGATCACACACAGGATCAGTGCTTCGGCAATGATCAGGCGTGCCAGCTGTGCGCGGCGGGCACCAAGCGACAAGCGGACGGCAAGGTCGTATCCGCGCGTTTCCGTTCTTGCCAGCAAAAGGGCGGCGAGGTTTGCGGACCCTAGCAGCAGCATGAGCACTGCGGCAGTCCACAACAGCCGCAACAGGGACGACTGCCGTGTCAGGTCACTTTCGGACCGAAGCGAGAAGGCCACGTCCCGCAAGCCCCGTAGCGTGGCTTTGCGATCGATGATTGTCTTGATTCTCGCCTGCGCAGTCTCCAGCCCCACGCCTCCCGCTAAGCGGGCAAACATCGTGATCGGCATCAGCGGTTCGAGTCGTTCCGACGAAGCAATGTCGGAAAAGCGTCCCAGCGCGCCAAATGGGAGCCAGAGGTCGAGGTCGTCGCCCAGGCGAGCACCGTGGAAGTCCTCATCGGCGACGCCAACGATAAGGATCGGGCCTCGCGTCGTCGAGAGCCGTACGCCGACCGGCTCCCCGGCGCCACTCAGATAGACCCGGCTGAACCGCTCGCTGACGATTGCGACAGGTTCGGTGCCCCACCGGTCCTCAGCCTGCACGAATTCCCTGCCGCGTACGGGTACTCCGAGCGTGGCGAAGTAGTCATGCGACACCGCCGTCGCTTTGATCAACGGCCCGTCGTCCGAGAGGCGGATCACGGGCGCCCAGTCGCCCCATCGTCCAGCGGTGCTGAGCTGGAAGGTGACCGCGGAGAAGCAGTCGAGCGACTCAAGACTTTCCCGCGAGCGCGCTGAGAAATTGTCGAGCACCTCGCCATCGGACGAGTGCACGACGGGGATGTATGGCACAACCATCTCGGCGGGCCGCGCGACGGGCAACGGGCGCAGCCAGAGCGCGTTGACGATCGAAAAGATCGCGGCATTGGCGCCGACCGACAGCGCGATGCTGACGGCAGCCGTGACCGTGAAGACACGGCTGCCGAGAAGCTGGCGAAGACCACTCATTCAGGCAACAGTTCGTTGCACTCGCCGCCTTCGTCGTCACACTGGCAGCGCCGTCCGTCGCTGCACTGCGAGACGAAGCCCCATTCGTTGTTCACGCAGAACGACCAGCCTGGCTGAGATCCGCAGCAGTGACCGATGGCCGCGACAACGTACGACGCGCACTGGTAACACGGCAGACCGGGATGACAGTTCTCGCAGGTCTGACAGCCATACTCGTCTTCCTGCGCCAGCACGGGTGTCGCGGTCGCGAGGAAGATGACGGCAGCCATCGCGGCCAAGAGTCGGGCGAACTTCAGCATACGGAGTCCTTTCACAAACTACTGGTTTACGAGGGGATCAGATGCGAGATCGTGTCGAGCACCATGGCTTCCTGCGCCGGCGGCAGCCACCCGCCCCAACTGTCACGGACGATGCCATCAGGGCTGACGAGCACCAGAACGGGCGTTCCCGTGATGTTGAGACCAGAGTCGCGCAAGGACACAATGCGCTCCATCCGCAGGCCATTGGCCTCCAGATAGGCCTGCATCTGTTCCTGCGACTGCAGCGAGACAACGGAGAGGCGCAACCGTCCCGCAGCGACCTGCGGCAGCTTCGCGAGCTGCGTATAGAACGGCATGCTTTGCGTGCAGTACCGACACGTGGTGCTCAACACGAGAAGCAGCTGCGGTGTGCCGTTGAGTTCGGCCGGCACGGCCACTCTCGTGCCACGCGCGACCGGCGCTCGGGCCACAGTCGCAGGTGACGTACTGCGAGCGGCGGCGACATATTGAATTGCGGCGCCGGTTATCGCGAGACACATCAGGATGAACGCGACGTGTCCTGTTCTTTCGAGACGTGATGACGCACCAGCCATGCAGCCAAGCTCCTTCTGATGGTTACCGCTTCGCCGCGGCGGTTATCGCCGCGATGACGCGCTGCTCCTGCGCGGGCGAAAGCTTGCCAGGCCATTCGCCAATCCGGTCGCCCGCAGCGTTGATGAGCAACACGGTCGGAACACCTTTGATGTCGAAGCGTCTCGTGGTTGGAAAAGAGATGGTGTTGTGCTCGAACTTCTGCGGATGCGCCTGAATAATGTCGCGCACAGGCCACACGCCCCCTTGACTGAAGATGATGAGTTTCCTTTCCTTGCCGTCGAGCACTGGTAGCTCGGTGAGTCGTTTGTAGAAGGGAATCGACTCAACGCACGGTTTGCACTCTGTCGCGAATACCACCATGACCGACAGCCGCCGTCCCAGGAACTTCTTGCCTTTCAGCGAATAGGGGGCGTCGGCGTTGGTCCGAGGCATAACCGGCGCGGCCTGTGGCGCAGGCAGAAGAGTCATCAGTCCAATCAACACAAGCGTTCGCATCGTGGTCATTCCTTGTCTGTGCGGCATCCTACGGGCGGAAGATGGCGCGTGGAAGACAGAATCGCCCGTAATTTCGGACGGAATATTGTTCGAACGAAAACGCAGTGACGGCGGGTATCTAGTTCCCGACCATCTGCCGCAGCGCAGCAAGGCCCGCATTCGTCTGGGGAACGAAGCGCTGCATCGCCAGAAACTGCTGCGGCGCCGGTCTGCTGCCGTGGGGAGGATCGGCAAGACCGGCACGAACGAGAAGATTGCGAAACGTGCGGCGATCGGCCACGTCGAGCGCCGCTTCGGGATCCCAAGACTCAGACACCCGACGAACCAGGCGCAGCACGCGCGCAAGGTCGCGCCCGTCGCGCGGAGGGATGTCGAGCCGCGCACACGATTCAATCAGCGCCGAACGGCTCACACCCGCTGCACGCGCCCAATCGGCCAGCGTGCGCGGATCGGACACGACATCAGTGGCGCGCAGGACATAAAGGGCCCACCGCTGCGCCGTGGACTGTACGGCGTGCAGATCGGTCACGGCCGCCAACCCGGCCGCCTGCAACTCGCGCAGCACCGGCACAAGAAAGTCTTCGCCAACCAGCGGCTTCTCGAGCACGGTGCGCGCGCCGAGCCGCATCGCCTGGACCGTCACGGCCACGGACGCATGGCCGGTCGCCAGAATGAACGGGACCAGCACGCCGCGATCACGCAACCGCCGCATCACATCAAGCCCGCTGTCCCCCTCGAGACGCAGGTCGATGACGATCAGATCGAAGTCACGCTCACCTACCGCGCGCAGACACGCTTCGGCGCCAGGCGCAACCTGTACCTCCACGCCAGCATCAGCCAGCAGCAGCGCCCACACCTGCAGCGACACGACATCATCGTCGACCAGCAACACGCGGCGATGATGCGGAACGGCCAAGAGATCCGCCGGCTCGCACACAATCAGCGCGGCGTCGCGCACGCCTGACGACGAATAGCTCAACGAGACGGAAGTGGGCATCGCTCGCACGGAATCTACGGTTCCTGCAGAGGATAAGACACCACGTGTATCGGGTCAATGAGGGGGAGGCAGAATCTGCAATGCGCGCTTTTCAAGGCTGTGCAAAACCGACTCGAGCTCGCTCCGCTGCGCCTCGAGGGCGGCACCGTCGAGATCAGGCGGCACGAACATCGGCGCGCCTATGGCGATCGCCACCCGCGCCCCGGGCTTCGGCACGACGCTCGCGTCCCAGCTCTTCGCCGTCCACCCCGATGACGCCTCGATGTGAAACGGCAGGATCGGCTGCCCCGTCGCCGACGCCAGCCAGACCGCGCCCGGCTGCACGACCCGCGCCGGACCGCGCGGACCATCCACCGTGAACGCGACCGTTCGGCCCGCCTCGAGCTCGCGCTTCATCTGCACAAGCGCGCGGGATCCGCCGCGGGACGTCGACCCACGCGCCTGCGCGTAGCCGAATCGCCGCATCAGCCGCGCGATCCACTCTCCATCGAAATTCCGGCTGGTCATCGCGACGACGCTGCGGTCGCGGAAGTAGAGGGTGGCGGGAAGAATGCGCCCGTGCCAGAGCGCGAGGATGACGGGCCGGCCTTCGGCGTCGAGCTGCTGCAGATGGTCGGCGCCGTCCTCGACCCAGTGATACGTGCGCCCGAGCGCGCCAACGATCGGTGACGCCAGCGCCGCAATCGTACCGGCCTTCAGGCGCTGCGTCCGGCTCAACACCAAATCACCACATCACCAAGCCACCAGCTACATGCCCTCGTACGACGGCCCCTCACCCCCCTCGGGCGGCACCCACTCGATGATCTGATACGGGTCCATGATGTCGCACGTCTTGCAATGCACGCAGTTGGAGGCATTGATCTGCAGCCGCTTCCCCTTCTCCCCATCGTCGACCATCTCGTAGACGTTGGCGGGACAGAACTTCGTGCAGGGGTTGCCGTATTCCTCACGGCAGCGCGTGCGGCACACGTCGGTGTCGAGCACGATCAGATGCGACGGCTGATCCTCTGCGTGCCGCGTGCCCGCGTAGTGCACGTTCGTGAGCTTGTCGAATGTCAGCGCGCGATCGATCTTCACCGGTTGCACGGGCACGTCCGGGTCGGGACGCGCCTCGCGGTAATATTCCGCAAGCGTCTCCATGCGCGAGAAGCCCGGATGCGCGGGCATCGGGTCCTTCAGCCACCACCCGCCCGTCACCATCGAGAGGCCGGCATACATGACACCCGGCAGGAGGCCGTGGCTGAACGCCTGATGCACGTTGCGCACGGGATAGAGCTCGCGACGCACGTCGCTCGCGTCGATCAACTGCTGGTACGACGCCAGGCGCGCCATGCTCGTGTCACCGGCGCTGACCGCGTCGAACGCCGCTTCGGCCGCAAGCATCCCCGTGCGCATCGCAAGGTGAATTCCCTTGATCCGCATCGAGTTGAGAAAGGCACCGGCGTCTCCCGCGATGAGCGCGCCGTCCATGTGCACGCGGGGAATCGTGTGCCAGCCCCCTTCGGGAATCGCTTTCGCGCCGTAGCGCACCAGTGTGCCGCCCGCGAGCAGCTTCGCGATCATCGGGTGCTGCTTGAAGCGCTGATAGGCGAGGTGCGGATCGAACATCGGGTCCCTGTAATCCAGACCCGTGACGAACCCCATCGATACGACACCATCGGGCATCGCATAGATGAACGCGCCACCAAACTCTTCCTGGCGCAGCGGATACCCCATGGTGTGGATCACGGTGCCGGGTGCGAGCCGATCCTTCGGAACCTCCCACAGCTCCTTGATGCCGATCGCGTACATCTGCGGCTGGCGGCCCGCGTCGAGCGACAGCGTCCGTTTCAGCGACTTGGTCAGGTTGCCGCGCACGCCGTCGCAGAAGATCGTGACCTTCGCCCTGATGTCGACGCCCGGCTCGAACGTCCCCTTCTTCTCGCCGTGCCTGCCGATGCCGCGATCGCCCGTGCGCACGCCAACGACGGTCGAGCCCTCGTACAGCACTTCGGACGCAGCAAAGCCGCTGAAGATGTCGATGCCCGCGGCTTCAACTTCGGCGCCCAGCCATTTGACGAACTTGTTGAGCGAGATGATGTAGTTGCCGTGATTGTTCATCGGCGGCGGCGTGATGGGGAACTTCAGCCGGCTTGATGCGGTGAGGAAGTAGACCTCGTCACGCAGCACGGGAGACGCGAGCGGCGCGCCTTTCGCCTCGAAATCGGGAATGAGTGCCCTGAGCGCGGAGGGATCGAGCACGGCGCCGGAGAGCATGTGCTGGCCGGGCTCGCGGGACTTGTCGAGCACGGCGATCGACAGCGGCTCGCCCCCTTTCGCCTTCTGGAGCTGCGAGAGCCTCAGGGCCGCCGACATGCCGGCGGGGCCGCCGCCGACGATCAGGACGTCAACATCGAGCGTTTCTCTCGTTGTCACCGTCGATCATCATATCGCGCTCAGGCCTTCTGGAGCTCCGCGACGATGGCCGGCACGATCTCGAACAGATCGCCTTCGATGCCATAGTCGGCAACCTCGAAGATCGGCGCTTCAGGGTCCTTGTTGATCGCGACGATCGTGCGCGAGCCTTTCATGCCCACGAGGTGCTGGATCGCGCCGGAGATCCCGAGCGCGAAGTAGAGCTTCGGCGCAACGGTCTGCCCCGAGCTGCCGATCTGCCGATCCATCGGCAGCCAGCCCGCGTCGCAGATCGGGCGCGACGCGGCGATCTCAGCGCCCAGCGCCTTTGCCAGCGCCTCGGCCACAGCGAGGTGCTCCTGCCCCTTGATGCCGCGCCCGACGGCCACGATGCGCTCGGCCTGCGAGAGGTCGACCGCCTGCTTCGCTTCCTTGAACGGCGCCTCTGGCTTCTGGCGGATCGCCGACGCATCGAGCGTGGCGGCGGCCTGTCGCACCGGCGCGCCGCTGCCCTTCCTGACCGCGTCCGCGCGGTAGGCGCCAATCTGGAACGAGATGAAGTGCGGCGCCGGCCCCTTCGGCCTCACGTCGGCGCTCAGCTTTCCCTGGAACACCGGACGCACGAACACCCGATCGGCCCCCGCTCCCTTCACCGCGACGACGTCGACGATGATCGCGCGATCGAGACGCGCGGCCAGCTTGGGCGCGAAGTCGCGCGTCTGGTAGGTGTGGGCGAAGAACACCAGCGAGGGCTGCTCCGCCGCGATGAGCGCCTCGAGCGCCGCAACGAACCCGTCGGGCGTGTACATCGCGAGCGCGTCGTGCTCGAGCGCGATCACCTCGTCGACATCTGCGGCGGCGAGCTCCTGCGCCGCGGCGGCAATACCGGCTCCGGCGACGGCCACCTTGACGGGCTCGCCGGCCTGCTGCGCCGCGGCAACGGCTTCCCAGCTCGCGCGATTGAGTGCGCCTTCGCGCTGTTCGGCAACGACGAGAATCATCCGATCACCCGCGCATCTTCCCTGAGTTTCCTGACCAGCTCCGCCGCGGCTGCCGCCGCGCCACCGGTAATCATCTGCGTCTTCTTCCCCTTCTCGGGGAAATACACGCTGACGATTTCCTGTTTCGCCTCTGCGACGCCCGAAGGCGCGACTTTCCTGATCTCTTTCTTCTTCGCCGCCATGATCCCCTTGAGGGTGGCGTACCGAAGCTGGTTGATGCCGCTCTGAATCGTCAGCACCGCCGGCAGCGGCATCGCGACCCACTGGAACCAGCCCGCCTCGAGCTCGCGCTTGACACGAAGCGCGCTGCCGTCGACGGCGACTTCCATGATGATCGTCGCGTGCGGCAGGCCGAGCTTCTCCGCGAGGATGACGCCGACCGACGCGAATCCCTGGTCGTCGGACTGCAGCCCGGTGAGCACGAGATCGACCTGCTCGTCGCGCAGCGCCGCGGCGAGCGCGCCGGCTACCTGAAACGCGTCGGCGGCGGCCAGCGTGTCGTCTTCGACATGCAGCGCGCGGTCGGCGCCGCGCGCCAGCGCGTCTCGAATGGCCTGCTGCACGCGCGCCGGCCCGGCCGAGACGACGATCACTTCGCCGCCGTGTTTCTCCTTCAGCCGCAGCGCTTCCTCGAGCGCATAGGCGTCCGGCTCGTTCGGCTCCCAGCTGGCGTCCTGATCGCGGATCCAGGACTTCGATTCATTGAGGCGAAGCTGCCACTCGCGGGTGACGACCTGCTTGATACAAACGGCAATCTTCATGGTGTGGTCGGCTCACGGCTCTCGGCCACGGCGTGAGCCGTGAGCCGTGAGCCGATCAGTCTTCGTATCGTTTCAACAGCAGCGTCCCGTTCGTACCGCCGAAGCCGAATGAGTTCGACAGCGCGTAGTCGATCTTCATCGGGCGGCTGGCGTTGGGCACGTAGTCGAGGTCGCAGGCGTCGTCCGGATCCTCGAGATTGATGGTCGGCGGCGCGATCTGGTGCCGCACGGCGAGGGCCGTGATGCCCGCCTCGAGCCCGCCGGCCGCCCCGAGCAGGTGCCCGGTCATCGACTTGGTCGACGACATGGCGACCTTCTTCGCATGCGCCCCCAGCACGGTCTTGACGGCGAGCGTTTCGGTCGGGTCGTTGATGGGCGTCGAGGTGCCGTGTGCGTTGATGTAGTCGATCTGTCCGGCCGTGACGCCGGCCTTGCGCATCGCGATTGTCATAGACCGCACCGCGCCGTGCGCCTCTTCGGGCTGCCCGGTCAGGTGATACGCGTCGGATGTCAGGCCGTAGCCGGCCAGCTCCGCGTAAATGGTCGCGCCGCGCGCCTTCGCCATCTCGAGCTCTTCGAGAATGACAATGCCCGCACCCTCGCCCATGACGAAGCCGTCGCGCCCCTTGTCGAACGGCCGGCTCGCGCGCTGCGGCTCGTCGTTGCGCGTCGAGAGCGCGCGCATCGCCGCGAAGCCGCCCACGCCCATCGGCGTGATGGCCGCTTCCGATCCCCCCGCGATCATCACATCGGCGTCGCCGCGCTTGATGATCTCGTAGGCTTCGCCAACCGCGTGGGCCGACGCCGTGCACGCGGTGCAGGTCGCCAGGTTGGGCCCGCGCGCGCCAAAGCGGATCGACACCTGGCCCGCAGCCAGGTTGATGATCGTCGCGGGGATGAAGAAGGGGGAAATGCGGCGCGGCCCGCCCGCGATCAGCTCGCGGTGCTCGCGCTCGATCGTGGTGAAGCCGCCGATGCCCGACGCGATGAACACGCCGACGTTGTCGGCGATGTCCGGGGTGACCTTCAGCCCGGAATCGTCCATGGCGAACTGCGCCGCCGCCACCGCGAACTGGATGAA
>JALYRV010000174.1 GCA_030855205.1 Acidobacteriota bacterium
GCAGGCGGCGGCAGTGCGGCGAGCCAGCCGGCGTCCGGTTCGGGCGACACCGGCGCAAAGACGGCGGCCGAGAGCCAGAGCGCGACCGCGAGGATGACGGCCGCCGCGGCGCGCATCATGAGGGCCGGTGCAATCCTGCCAGCAGCCGCAGCCACGTGCGGAACGCCTGTCCCACGACGCCCCGCGTCAGCGAGCTGTTCGAGAAGACGTAGGTGATCGGGAACTCCCGGATGCCGAGGCCCGCGTAGCTGATCACGGCCAGCGCTTCGAGATGGAAATCGAACGACCGCGCCACCATCGGCGCGTCGAGCACCGCCTGCATCGCGCGGCGCGAATAGCGCCGGTAGCCGGACGTCACATCCTTATAGCCCGGGCGCCAGACCTGCCAGCGCGGCTGGCGAATCGCGGCGTTAACGAGAAGCGCAGCCGATCGCGACAGCACGCGCCGGTACAAGGGCACGTTCTCGGGCGCGGGCCGGTACGAGAGCACGAGGTCGGTGTCGGGCTGCGCCATCAGCTGGGTGATCAGGCCCGGGTCGTGACTCAACCCTGCGTCCATCGTGATGGCATAGTCGTATCCCTGCGCGATCGCGAACTGAAACCCATCCTTGATGGCGCCCGGAATGTGCGTGTTGCGTGCGTGATTGATGACGGAACACCTGGGCAGCGCTGCCGCGATCTCACCGGTACGATCTTTCGAACCGTCGTTGACCACGACGACCGGCGCGTGCGCCGTCGCACGTGTGACCACCTCGGCGATGTTTTCGGCTTCGTTGTACGCCGGAATGACGACGAGTGTCTTTGGGAGGGCGCGGCCCGGGTCCGGCATCAGAAAGAGTCGGCGTGCTTCTCGAGCAGGTCGAAAGCGGCCCGGAAATCGTCGATGGCGTTGACGTTGATGTAGCGCTCCCCCACCCGGTGCGTCTTGACGGTCTGCCCATCGTCGACCGCGCACTGAATCAGGTCGGGCAGCTCTTTCTCGCCGCGCGTCTGGTTGACGGGACAGACGTCGATGTAGGAGAGCATGGCATTGGCGAACACACAGTTGCCGGTGCCCATCGTGTTGTTGTGCGGACGGCGTGGTTTCTCGACGAGCCGGTGGATGCGCCCGGTGCCGCTGTCTTCCAGCAGCGAGTAGGTCTTGCTGATCTGGCTGCGGTCCTCGACTTCGACGACGCCGAGGATGGCGAAGAGCTGTTCGGCCTTGAACCGCTCGACCATGGCCGCGAGGTTGATGTTGAGGAACACCTCGTCGGCCAGCATCAGGATGAAGTCCGACGATCCGAGCGCGCCGGCCGCGCACTCGATGGCGTGCACGAGGCCGCGAGGCTCGTTCTGGATCTTGTAGATGATCGGAATGCCGCGATAGCTCGAGCCGTAGTGGTTGATCACCGCTTCGGTGAAATAGCTCACCACGATGACGATTTCGGTGACGCCCGCGTTGGCGGCATTCTGCAGGCTGAAGTCCATCAGGCGTTTGCTTCGGACCTGCAGGAGCGGCTTCGGCGGCGCGTCCGGCTGATCGCGCAGGCGGCTGCCCTTGCCCCCCGCGAGGATCAGCGCTTTCATGCGCCACCCTCGAAGAGCCGGATGTTGGCGCGAACCCACTCGATGAGCGACGACAGCCCCTCGCGCGGCCGGACAGACGGGCGGAAGCCGAATGTCGATGTCGCCTTGCCGATGTCCGACACGAAGTAGCGGAGGTCACCCTGACGCTCGGCTTCGAACTGCACCTCGGACTTCTGTCCGGTAATCGATTCGATCATCGAGATCGAGTCGAGCAGCGAGATCGTGTTGGCCGTGCCGCCGCCGATGTTGTAGACGCCGGCCACCGGCGTCTGGAAGTAGTCCCAGAACGCCTGCGCCGCGTCGGCGGCGTAGAGAATGTCGCGCGTCTGCCGGCCGGTGCCGAAGATGCGGATGGCGCGGCCGGTGAGGTTGCGGATCGCGAAGTTCGCGGCCCAGCCGTGATCCTCGGCGCCGAACTGGCGCGGGCCGTAGATGCCCGTGTAGCGGAACGCCGCGGCCTTCACGCCGTAGGTGTGGCCGTAGACGAGCGTGTAGACCTCGCCCGCGTGCTTCGACGCGTGCAGCGGCGTGAGCACGCCCGTCAGCACGTCGTGTGTTTCGGCAATCGCCGCGGGCTCGCGCGAGAAGCGTGTGCCGTCTTCACGGATCTCGTCGTTGATGCCCGTGCCGTAGGTATGGATCGAGGAGCAGGACGCGACCGGAATCCCCCGCGCGCGTGCCGCCTCGAGCACGTTGAACGTGCCAAGCGTGTTGGTCTCGAAATCGAGCCGCGGATCCTCCCACGAGATCGTCATCGCCGGCTGCGCGGCCGTGTGCGCGATGAAGTCGGCGTCGGCCGCGGCGCGCGTGAGCGCGCTCATGTCGCGGACGTCGTCGACCACGATCCTGACGCCGATCGACTCGAGGAATGCCGTGTTGTGCCCTCGCGCGGCATCCACGCTGTAGCCGGTGCGATTGAGCTCGTATTTGGTGAGGTTGTCGTAGGCGACAACATCCCAGCCCTTCGAGCGGAACAACTCGCAGATGTGAGAGCCCAGGAATCCGCAGCCGCCGGTAACAAGAATCTTCATCGGGTGATTAGTGACGCTAGAATGCCTATTCGCGTGGCCGACATTCTATCAGGGTCCGAGGCGGGATCCCGCCCCCGCAGCCGGTATCTCGAGCCGCTTCTGGTGGCGGCGTCAGCACTCGTACTGGCCGTCGTCATGACGTGGCCGGTGGCCCCGCGCATGCACCGCGCGGCGCGCGTCGACAGCACCGATGCGATGTACGCGATGTGGAACGTCGCGTGGGTCGCCCGGGCGCTGACGTCCGATCCGCGGCACCTGTTCGACGCCAACATCTTCCATCCGCACACCGGCACGCTCGCCTACTCCGAAGGGAATATCGGCGCGGGCGTGCTGGCCGCGCCGGCGTGGCTGGCCACGCGCAACGTCTACACGACCTACAACAGCGCCGTGCTGCTGGGGTTCATGCTGTCGTTCATCTGCACGTATGCGCTGGTGCGCCGGCTGACCGGCAGCCGCACCGCGGCCGCCGCGGCGGGGCTCGCGTTCGCCTACGCGCCCTACGTGTACGCCCGCCTGCCGCACATCCAGCTGCAGATGACCTTCGGGATGCCGCTGGCGTTGCTGGCATTCCACCGCCTCGTCGATCGCCCGACGATCGTGCGCGGGGCGGTGCTCGGCCTGGCGCTGGCGGTGGCCGCGTTGTCGTCGGCGTACTACGGGATCCTGATTGGCCTGGCCGTCGGCGTCGGCGTCCTCTTCTATGGGACGACGCTGGGGCTGTGGCGTCAGCGCACGTACTGGGCCGCGATTGCCGCGGCGCTCGTGACGCTGGCGCTGGTGATGGTGCCCTTCTTCCTGCCCTACATGGCGATTCGCGAACAGGGATTCGAGCGCACGCTCGACGAGGCGCGGCGCTACGGCGTGAATCTGCGTGGCTGGCTCGCGTCGCCGGTGCGCACGCATGGCTGGCTGCTGCAGGAGGGCTTCAAGGGAGTCGCGTTTCCCGGCGTCACACGCGTGCTGCTGGGTTTCGCCGGCCTGGGCCTGCTGCTCTTCTCGAACCGCGCTGCACGCGCGATTGCGGGCGGCCGTGTCCACGCGGGCTTCTACGTGATCATCGGCGCCCTGACATTCTGGGCGTCGTTCGGTCCGCAGGGCGGGCTGTACACGCTCCTGCACAACACGATTCCGGTGTTCGCGTTCCTGCGCGCGGTCGAACGCTTCGCCATTCTCGTCACGCTGGTGCTGTGCGTGGGGCTGGGCTTCGCCGTGGTGCTGATGCAGCGCTGGTGGACGCGTGGCCGCCGCGGCGCGGCGGTTGGCGCGGTGGCGCTCTTCACGGCCATCGCGGCCGACTCATGGATCGCGCCGCTCTATTACCCGGACGCGCTGCCGGTACCGACCGTCTACCGGGCGCTGGCGCGCGCGCCGAGGGGCGCGGTCGCGGAGTTCCCGTTCTTCTATCGCACGCTCGACTTCAACCGGCACGCCAACTACATGCTGATGTCGACGTATCACTGGCAGCCGCTCATCAACGGCTACAGCGATCACTACCCGAAGCCGTTTCTCGACATGCTGGACATCGTGAAGGACTTCCCGACCGATCCGCGCGCCTTCGGCCATCTGCGCGACCACGGCGCGAAGTACGTCGTCATGCATCTCGACTGGTACGAGCGCACGCGACGGCCGCAGATCGAAGAAGGACTCGCCCACTACGTCGCCCAGGGCGTGCTGCAGTTCGTGGATCGCGACGGCGACATCGCGCTCTATCAGATTCTGAGATACCCGTAAAAGGGCAGAGGGCCCTCTACCCTTTTCTGCCGAGTCGCCCCAGCCGCTCGGCGGCGGCGTTGAGCGTCTCGTCCTTCTTGCAGAAGCAGAATCGCACTTTCGTGCGCCCGAGCTCGGGGTTGCGGTAGAAGCTGCTGCCGGGCACGCTGGCGACGCCGATGTCGGTCACGAGATGCCGCGCAAACGCGACGTCGTCCGCGAAGCCGAACGCGCTGATGTCCGTCATGATGTAGTACGCCCCTGACGGCACGAAGCAGGTGAAGCCGCTCTGCTCGAGGATGCCGACGAGCATGTCCCGCCGGCGCCGATAGCCGGCGGCGAGCTCCGCGTAGTACGAGTCCGGAAGGGCGAGCGCGGCGGCGCCGGCCTGCTGCAGCGGTGCGGCGGCCCCCACGGTCAGGAAGTCGTGCACCTTCCGAATCGCGCCGCTGATGTCTTCGGGCGCGAGCGTCCAGCCCACGCGCCAGCCGGTCACGCTGAAGGTCTTCGACAGGCTGTTGATGGTCACCGTGCGGTCCGCCATGCCGTCGAGCGTCGCGAGCGGCACGTGCGAGGCCGGGTCATAGACGATGTGCTCGTAGATCTCGTCGGTGATCGCGATGACGCCCCAATGCCGGCACAGCGCCGCGATGGCTTCGAGCTCCCCGCGCGAAAAGACCTTGCCCGTCGGATTGTTGGGAGTGTTGATGATGATGGCGCGCGTGCGATTGTTGAATGCCGCCGCGAGTGCGTCGGGATCGAACGACCAGTCCGGCTCGCGCAGCGTCACGTAGCGCGGCGTCGCGCCCGACAGGATCGCGTCGGGCCCGTAGTTCTCATAGAACGGCTCGAAGACGATGACCTCGTCGCCGGGATCGATGATGGCCATCATCGTCGCCATCATGGCTTCGGTGGAGCCGCAGCAGACGGTGACGTGGCGGTCGGGATCGATGGCGGCGCCGTAGCGGCGATTGACGTCCGCGGCAATCGCCTGGCGCAGCGGCGGCGCGCCCCAGGTGACGGCGTATTGATTGACGTCGGCGAAGATCGCGTCGGCGGCGGCCTGCTTCAGCGCCGCAGGGGCCGGAAAATCGGGAAAGCCCTGCGAGAGGTTCACGGCCCCGTGCCGGTGCGCGAGCCGCGTCATCTCGCGGATCACCGACTCGGTGAAGCGGCCGGCTTTCTCGGACGTGCGCGGACGCGCATGATTCTTCCCGGTCGATTCTTCCCGGCTCGAAGGCATGACGCAGTCTAACCGGGAACAATCACCCGTGAGAATTACTGGTTGCCAGAGGCGCCGCGCGGGCGCGCGGCTGTGCGCTTGAGGGCCGGATCGAACCCGCCGCTGTAGAGCGCGCGATAGTCTTCCGCCGTGCCGATGATGCGCTTGACGTAGAACTGCGTCTCGGGGAACGGGATGTCGTCAATCCACTCGTCGCGCTCGAGGCCCGGCTTCTGCGCCGCCCATCGCCGCGCGCGTGTCGGGCCCGCATTGTAGCCGGCGAGCGCCGCGTGCACGCTGCCGAGGCTCGCGACCTGATCGGCGAAGTACGCGGTGCCGATGCGGATGTTGATCTCGGGGTCGGTCAGCGAGCGCGTGGTGAAGCCGCGTATGCCAAGCTTGCGCGCGTACATGCGCCCCGTTGCGGGCACGACCTGCATCAGGCCCCACGCGTCGGCGGCCGAGCGCGCCGACGGCTCGTAACCAGACTCCTGCGCGATCAGCGCGGCAATCAGATACGGATCGAGATTGCGCGCCGTCGCATGCGTCTTGATCAGGTTCCAATAGTTGACCGGATACGTCACGCGCAGCACGTCATCGGGAAGCCCTGCGCCGGCGGCTGACAGGTACTGCGGATACGCGCGCTTCATGAGCACGCTCGCGCGCAGCAGGTCCCCCTTCTCGCGCGTGGCCCACGCGATCGTCGCCTGAATCTGCCGGGTGGTGCCGGCGCGTTCGGCCACGCGCAATTCCCCGAGCGCATCGTCATACAGGCCGGCGCGGAGCAGGCGGTGAATGATGAGGCCGGCGGGAAGGGCTTCGCGCGCCGTCTGCTCGGTCGAGCGCGTCGACCGGCGATCGGCCGCCCTGGCCACGTCGAAGACGGGCTGCGCGACGCCGAGGCGCCGGGCCGACTGGCGGCCGTAGTACGAGTGCGCGTAGTCGGTGAGCACCAGCTTGTGCCGCGCGCTCGCGTTGGCCTTGCTGCCGGCTTCCCCTTGCGAGCGGGCCGACCAGTAGAGCCACGCCGGACGCTGATCCGACCGCGGGAAATCCGCCGCGGCGCGCTCGAAGATGCGGATGGCTTCGGGGTGATTGCCGGAGCGGTAGGCGTGCCAGCCGGCCATCCAGGCCGCGCGCTGCGCCTTGTCGCTCGACGGAAACTGATCGAACAGTTCGGTGAAAACGCGCGCGGCAGCGCCGTCCTCGTCTGCGCGCACGTGATAGGTCGCGAGCGCATCGAGCGCGTCGGCCGACCAGGTGCTCGACGGCATGTCGCGCACGAGTGCCCGCACGGCCCCCACGAACGCCGTGCCCTGGCCGGTCTCCCGCAGCGCGAGCAGATCGAAGTAGCGCGCTTCCGCCTCGCGAGGGCCCCGGCGTGTGTGTGCCGCGAGGGACGTACGGGCCTCGGCGTGCCGGCCGGTGTGAAACGCAATCTGGCCGAGGCGCACGTCGACGAGCGCGCGATCCTCGCCGCCGGTCAGATCGCGAATGAGCGCGAGGGACGCGCGCGCTTCGGAATATTTGCGCGAGGCGTACAGGCGCTCCGCGCGTCCGAGCTCGAGCTGCACGGTGTCCGGCCGCGAGCTGCCGGCCCCCGCAATGTCGCGCAAGGTCGTGAGCTCGGTGGCGGCGGCCGACGCTTCGTTCGACAGCGGAAACTCGTAGTAGACGCGCGTGTAGGCGAGCGCCGCGGCGGTGCGATCGCCGGCGGCCGCCTGCGCGCGGCCGGCGAGCAGCAGCGCCCGCTCGGGAACGAGCGGCCTGGCGAGCATGAGCGCGTCGAGATGCGTGATGGCCGCGCGGTGATCCATCTGCGAGAGCGCGATGTCCGCGGCCAGCAGCCGCGCCTGCTCCGCGAGGTACGGCGACGAGGCCTCGGGCGCGAGCGCGTCGGCGACACGCCTGGCC
>JALYRV010000175.1 GCA_030855205.1 Acidobacteriota bacterium
GTGCTGCGTCATGCGTGCCGCAAAGCCCGCAACACGCCTCGTCATCGACTCCGCAAGCGGCGTGCGATCGACGAGGAGTGTCGAATGGGGCGTGCGCGACTGGCCGAGCCGATCGACGCGCCCATCGCGCTGCCGCAGCGTCGACGGGCGCCACGGCAGGTCGTAGTGCACGACGCGCCGGCAGCGCGCGTGCAAGTTGAGCCCCTGGGCGGCGACATCGGTGGCCACGAGCACCCGCGCAGGTCCATCGATGAACGCCCCGATCGCCTCATCCAGTGCCGCCGGCGCGAGGCCGCCGTGCGCCAACCGCACACTCATGCGCCGCGACAGGCGGGTCGCGATCAGGACGGCGGTGTCACGGAAGCACGTGAAGATGACGGCCGGCTCGCACGTGCGCCGCATCAGGCGGATGAGTGTGTGCAGGCGGGTGTCGTGACTCACGGCCGCATCTGCCAGCGCGCGCAGACGATCGAGCCGCGCGCGCTCGATCGCCATCGGATGTCCGCTTCCGGCGCCGAGCACGCCGGGATCGTCTTCGATGTCGAACAGCGACGGCTGCACCTCCCGCACCGTGCCGAGGAGGGCCTGCCGCCGCCCAATCGAGATGCGGGCCGCGTGCGTCGAAGAGAGCGCGCGCTTGACCAGCAGCGGGGCCAGCAATTGAATGCCGGCGGCATGGCGGCATGGCCCCGCCGCAATCCATGCGGCGTAGTCCCCGATCGCGGCGTGGAGGGCCGCCACGGCGGGGTCTGACCGCACCGTGATCCTGCGCATGCGCGCGGGAGGGCGGGCCGCGTGTCGGAGCCAGATGATCGGCTCGGCCGGATCGGCTGCGCCGAGCGTGTCGAGCGCGCGCATCTTGTGGCCGTCGCCGTCGGACGGTGTCGCGGTGAGCAGCAGTACGTGCCTCGATCGCCGTGCCAGCGAGGCGGCGGCCGCGTGCCGCTCGCTCGCACCGCACACCAGGTGCGCCTCGTCGATCACCAGCAGATCCCAGCGCCGCGCCGTCAGCTGCGGCAGCACGTGCGGCTGTTTGAGAAAGTCAGACGAGGCGATCAGGCAGCCCGGCATCGACCAGACGGTCCTGCCTGCCGGCAGCTCGCTCGCGGCCCTGCGCAAGGCGGGCGCGTCGATCAGGCGCGCCTCGATCGCCACGCGCCGCCGCAGCTCGTGCACCCACTGGCCTGCGAGATGGCCAGGGACGATGATGAGGCAGCGCGCTTCGCCGCTGGCGCCGAGGCATTGCGCGATCGCAAGGGCGGCCGACACCGTCTTACCCATGCCGACGCCATCGGCGAGCAGCACCCGGCTGTGCCCGCGCTCGAACGCGAGCGCCGCCGCCAGTTGCCAGGGGTGGATGTCGCCCGACAGGCGTTCGGCCGCCCCGATCGCGAAGGCCGGCCGTGCCGATTGCCGCGCGTCGGCGACCGCGCCTGATGCCAGCGTGACGGGCACCGGGCGCATCTCGCCCCCTTCATGCGCGACGGACATCGGCTCGAAGGGGCGCACGGCGATCCAACGCCGCGTGCCCTCAGGGCTGGGCCGCGCGAGATGCACCAGTGTGACGTGCTCCGGCCCGAACGTCTCGATGCGCTCGACCCGCCACAGCCATCCACGTGCGCCCGTAACAGCACCGTGCGATATCTGCATCGTCTATCACCACGGAATGCGCAGAAGCTGCGCTGATCGCCGACGGGAAACTAGATCGGGGAGGGCTCAGGCAAGCGGCGGGCCAGGGAACTGCGCGACGACCGACGTCGAGATGCCTCCGCGCGCCGTGAAGGCGCCGGTGACGGTCATGCGGCGAGGCGCCGTCGCGCCCACGAGGTCGTCGAGAATCTGGTTCGTCACGGCCTCGTAAAAGATCCCGCGGTTCCTGAACTCGAGCAGGTAGTATTTGAGGGCCTTCAGTTCGATGCACCGGTCGCCGGGCACATACTGGATCCGGATTTCACCGAAGTCCGGGAGGCCCGTCTTCGGGCACATGGAGGTGAACTCCGGGCAGCGAATGTCGATTTCGTATTCGCGCTCGGGGCGGGGATTCGGGAATGTCTCAATCGCTGCAGCCACGAAGACGATTGTATATCCGGGGTTTAATTCAGTAGGATACGCTCCGCTTTCGGAGTGAAACGAAGGTCGCCACCAGCGCTCGCGCCGTGTGGCTATCGATGAATGGGAGCGCGCCCGATGTCAGAAGAAAACCCGATGGCCGATGCCCGCAGGATGGGCAAGTCCGAGCTGTTCGCGCACTTCGCGGAGCGCTTCGACATGAAGCGCACGCAGGTCCGCGATCTGTTCGATGAGCTCGCGGCGCTCGCCGAGCGGGAGCTGAAGCGCTCGGGCGAATTTCAGTTGCCCGGCATGGTGAAGCTGGTGCTGCAGAAGCGCAAGGCGCGCGAAGGCCGCAACCCGGCCACCGGCGCGAGCATCAAGATCCCCGCGAAGACCGTCGTCAAGGCCCGTATCGTCAAGCAGATGAAGGACGCGGTCCTTCCGAAGCAGTAGGGACAGGCATTGGTAGGGACAGGCTTTAGCCTGTCCTACAGGATGTAGCCTGTCCTGGAGGACCGTCCTAGGCGGCGACCGTCGTGGCGCGCGCCGCGAGCGCGCGGCTCCAGAGCACCGCGGGCACGAGGCGGTCCACTTTGGATTCGAGCCCGGTCATCGAGTCGTCGTCGAGGATGATGCGGTCGGTGCCGCCGATCAGCAGCTCCGACGAGTAGCGGCGCTCGCCGCGCGCCGTGCGCTGCTCGAAGTAGCGGATGTCGATCGCCGCCTGGGCGCCTCCGTCGAGCTCGATTCTCACCGTTTTCATCAGCTTGCGAAGCATTTCTATTCCTCCACTCAGCCCGCGGCTTCCATCGCCATGGGGCGTGCCGCCGTCGCGGGAAAATCCAGGGTAAACGTCGTGCCGCGGTTGATCTCGCTGACCACCGAGATGCCGCCGCCGAGCTGCTCGATGATCTTCTTGCTGATCGCGAGTCCGAGCCCGAGCCCGCGGCGCTTGGTCGTGACGAAGTCGTCGAAGATTTTCGGAAGCCGGTCGGCGGGAATGCCGCAGCCCGTGTCGGCAATTACCACGCGTGCGCGCTCGCCGATGGCCGCCGTCGTCACCGTCACGCTGCCGCCGGGCGCCGTCGCCTGCAGCGCGTTGAGAATCAGGTTGCGGTAGACGCGGCCGAGCGCAAACACGTCTCCTTCGATGTACGGCGTGGCCGGCGTGAGTTCGGCGGCGATCGTGAGCCCCGCCGTTTCGGCCACGGGGCGCATCGTCTCGATGACCTCCGCGATGGTGCGGTTCAGATCCAGCGGGAAGCGCTCGAGCGGAATCGGACGCGCGACGTTGCGCAGATCCTCGAGCACGCGCTTGATGGCCGCGAGCTCACGATCGACGGTACGCCGGAACAGATCTCGGTACTCGAGATCCTCGTGCATCTTGAGGATCAGTTTGCAGCTGTTGCCGATGTTCTGAATCGGGTGCGAGATGTCGTGCACAAGGCCCGCCGCGATGCGGCCGAACATCGCCTGCCGTTCCTGCTTCCTCACGTTCTCGGTGAGTTCCACGAGCCGATCGGCCATCGAGTTGAAGGCGTTGCCGAGCTCGCTGACCTCGTCGTTGCCGTCGACATGCACGCGCTCCTCGAGCCGCCCGTCGGCGATGGCCTGCGTGCCGGTCTTGACCGCGAGGATGCGGCTGATGAAATGCCGTCCCCACCGGAAGCCGATCCCGACGCTCACCACCAGCGCGACGAGCGCCGCTCCGATCAACACCCACCGCGTGCGCGTGGCGATCGCATACGCCTCGTGCGTCGGCTGCTCGACGACGACCCACCAGCCGGGCCCGTCGACGGGGGAGACGACGCCGAGCATCTCGACGCCGTCGGCGTTGAAGTAGTGCATGCCCGGGTCGCTCGTCTGGAGGCGCGCGCCGTCGATCAGCGCCTGCGCCGCGAAGCCCGCGCCGCTGGCGACGCGGCGCTTCTCGTCGGGATTGCCGTGGGCGATGAGGCGGCCTTCCTGTGTGGCGAGTACTGCGAACCCTTCGTTGCCCACCCGGATGCGGTCGACGAGGTGCCACAGCTCCTCGAGCGACAACTCGCCGACGAGCCAGCCGTCGTCAGCGTGCGCCGCGCCGCGCAGCCGGACCGCAATCGTCGTGGTCGGGAGCAGGTCGGCGTCGATCGACACGGGAGAGATCCACACGCCGCGGCTGCCGACGAGTGTGGCGGAGGGGGGTGCGAGCCTGGGCGCGTCGAGGCGGCTCGTGGCGATGGCGACGTTGGCCTTGTCGAACAGCGTGACCTCGCGCAGCTCGGGGAAATCGAGCGCGTAATTCTTGAGGATGCGGTTCTGCTGCCACTGCAGCTGATGCGTGTCGTGCAGATCGGCGGCGAGGGCGCGCAGGATCTTGATGTTGCTCTCGAGGTACTGGTCGATCTGTTCGGCCGCGCGCTCGGCGACGTTCAGGTTGCCTGCGGTCACCGACTGGCGCGTGCTCGTGACGAGGGATGCGACCGAGAGCACGCCGTAGGCGAGGAGCGGCGCGACGGCGGCAATCGCCATGAAGAGAATGAAGCGCGCCTTGATGGACCTCACTGGGCGCCTTTCGCTTCAGGCTTCCAGCGCCAGATCGAGGCGAAGATGTCGCCTTCGCCGTCGCTGGGAACCACGAACCTGCGGCTTGAGGCGCGGGCGACTTCGCCCCATGCCAGGAACACGGCGGGCGGATCCTTCTCGAGGACGCGCTGGAACTCGATCACGGCGGCGCGGACCGACTCGTCATCCGGCGCCAGGCGGATGCTGTCGAGCGAGGCGTCGGCGGCGTTGTAGTCGACGCCGAACTGAGGCCGGAAGACCGCCTTCGAGTGCCAGAACAAGTATGGCCACTTCAGCGTGCGCCCGCCGTTCATCTCGAAGAGGAAGGCGTCGAAGTCGCCGCTCTTCATGCGCGCTACGAGCGTGCCGCTGTCGGGCAGCTCGATCTGCATGTCGATGTCGAGGAGCGCGAGCTGGCGCTGCAGCGCCAGCGCCATGCGCTCGAGGGGCGCGTACACCATCGTCTTGAAGCGCAGGCGCGCGGGCATCGCTTCACTTGCAGGCGCGCGCCTGAGGCCGGCTTGATCGAGTAGTTGCATCGCGCGCGTCGGCGTGAACGCCACGCGCGTCGCCGCCGGGCTGACGGCCCAGTTCTTCAGCCAGAGGTGGGTCGCTGCGGGCTCCCCTTGTCCGCGCAGGGCGTCGCGCACGAGTCCCTCGCGGTCAATCGCGGCGCTGATCGCCTGGCGCACCGTCGCGGACTGGAAGGGCGGCCGCGCGGCGTTGAATCCCAGGAGGATCACGAACGGGCGCAGGAAGGTCGAGACCTGCACGCTCGATTCTGCCTCGACGAACTCCCGCGCTTCGCGGCTCAATTCGTAGAGGAAGTCGATCTCGTTCCGCATGAGGGCCGACCACGCGTTGCGCAGATCGGGATAGGTCGCGATCTCGAGTCGATCGATGGCGGGCCGTCCGCGGAAGTACTGAGGAAACGCGGAAAGCAGCAGGCGGCCTTCCTCGTTCTCGGCCTGCGCAACGAACGGTCCGGTGCCGACGCGTTTGCCGTCGGCAACTCGCTCGGGGTAAATGGCCGCGAGGTCGTCGAGAAAGAACGACGAACGGTCTGCGAGCCGGACGTCGACGTTCAACTTGTCGACCGGCCGGGCCCACTCCACCCGGCTCGCGGCAAACATCGACCTGCGCAGACCCTCGATGGCGGGGGCAATGTCGGCCGACGTCATCTCGGATCCATCGTGGAACCTGACGCCGGCGCGGAGGCGAAGATGCCATGTCAGGCCATCCTCGCTCGCCGACCACGACTCAATCAGCCGTGGCGTTGCGCGTCCGTCCTCACCGCCGCCCACGAGGTAGTCCCGCGTGAGCGTGGTGCGTAGATAGTTCATCGACGTGCTGCCGCTCTGAAGAATGGGCATGGCCGCTCCCATCCGGAGCGTGACCAAATCGACGTCGGTGCGCGCGCCGCGCCCGCAACTTCCCGCCGCTGCCGTCATGAGGACGGCAGCGAGAACGCCGCGCGCGAACGAAGAGCGGGTCACCGGCACGTTACCGCCCGGTGGCCTCCGGCGGCACATCCATGATCCACGGGCAATGTGAGTCGGCGGGCTTCGACGACGTGCCCTGCTTGATGACGGTGATTCTCGTTTTCATTGTCGATATTTCCTCGGTGCCAGGCCGCTACTTGCCGGCGTTCTCGGGCGGCACGTCCATGATCCAGGGGCAGTGCGAATCGGCAGGCTTGGTGGAGGCTTTGGTGATCACGCGGATGTTGAGCTTCATGGTCTGTGTCCTTGTCGCGTTGAAATTGACGTTGACGGTCGGTTAACGGAGCTGATCGACGGGAACGTCAACGAGCCAGGGGCGGAGAATTCCGGCCTTCGGTTTGCCAGTGCCTTTTTTGTTCTTGGTCATGTCTTCTGTCCTTCTTCTTCTGCGTTGAAATGGCGCGGGACCATCCCGCGCCAGAGGTCTAGGCCGCGCCGGCGGCGGCCGATGTCGATGGGGCAGGCGGCAAGCCGGCCGCCTTCATGGCCAGCGCCTTCACGCCGGCCTCGAACAGCCCGATGTGGCAGTTCGGTTTCTGAATGTCGCCGAACTCGGCGTGCGCGGCCGTCGTACAGCCGCCGGCGCATACCGGAATGAATGCGCAGTCGCCGCACGACTTCCACGCGGCGAGCGCGTCGTACTTCTCCGCCGCGGCGGTCTGGAACACATCGCGCGTGCCCTCGATGTTGCCGACAGCGTGCTGCTTCTCGCCCGCGAAACCGGGGCAGGCGTAGAGAGCACCTTCGGGCCCGACCGTGTGCGCGTGCTTCTTGTGAATCTCGCACGGCCCCATGTGCACGCCGTCCATCGTGGGAAAGCCGCGCTTCTCGGTTTCCTCCATCAGGCGAATCATCTGGTCGTCGACGAAGTGGCAGTTGTCGCACACGCTCGACGCCTTGCCGCTGCCGATGCCCGAGCCGGCGGCCGTCATGCACGCGCCGCCGAGCGGCTTGCCGCTCTCGCCGACCGCCATGAGCGGAATGATGTTCCTCTGGGCAGCCGGCGTGATCACCGGCTTGAAGGCGACCTTCGACAGGCGCGGCGCGAACTCCTGCGCGGCGAGAAAATCGAGCAGCGCCGGATAGCTGTCGACCGAGCCGGCGTCGAAGTTGCCGCCAATCGAGATGCGCACCTTCGGCGAGACCTTGCGCACGTTCGCGATGATCTTGTCGAACGTGCCCTGCCCGCCGCGGAGCGGCCGCATGCGGTCGTGCGCCTCGCGGTTGCCGTCGAGCGTGACCTTGATGCCGTTGAGCCCGCACGGGAGGAGCCGATCGACCACAGCATCGGTCAGGAGCAGGCCGTTGGTGATCACGTTGACCAGCA
>JALYRV010000027.1 GCA_030855205.1 Acidobacteriota bacterium
GGCGGCCGACGGCTATCTGCCGTCGGCGCTGGCACGCCTGCACCCGCGCTACGGCACGCCGACGCTCGCAATCGTCGTGCAGGCCGCGTGGGCCATCGGACTCGTGCTCACCGGCACGTATGGGGACCTGCTCAACTCGGTCGTCTTCGCGGACTGGATCTTCTTCGGCCTGACCGTCGCCGCGTTGTTCGTGTGGCGCGCGAGATCTCGTGACACCTCCGAACTCCCGGCCACCGCCTACAGGTCTCCCGGCTACCCGATTCTCCCCGGCTTCTTCGTCGCCGTCGCCATCGCCGTTGTCGTGAGCGTGATCATCGAGGCTCCCGCGCGCGCGGCGGCCGGCGCCCTCCTGATCGCCAGCGGCATCCCCGTCTTCTATTACTTCCAGAGCCGCCGCCAATGAGCACCCAGCACCGGGCACCGTACATGGCATGGGCGAAGCATCGCGCGCCCGCAGCGTTCGATCTTTCCGCGAGTAATCTGCTCGGCTGCTCCATCGACGACATCGCGGGCGCGCGCGAATCGCTGTCTCTCGAGGGGTCGAATCCGGACGGCTACACACCGCTCGTCGAGGCAATCGCCGCTCGTTACGGTGTCGAGCCCTCTCGCCTGATGACGGCGAGCGGATGCTCGGGCGCGAACCTGCTCGCGATGGCCGCAACACTGAAGCCGGGCGACGAGGTGCTGCTGGAGTCGCCGTACTACGACCCGATTGCCGGCACGGCTCGGCTGCTCGGCGCCGGGGTCAATTACTTCGAGCGGCGCTTCGAGGAGGGCTATCAAATCGATCCCGGCGCGCTCGCCCGCGCCTTCACGCCGCGGACGCGCCTGCTCGTCCTCACCAACCCGCACAACCCGAGCGGGGTGCTGCTCGACGATGTGTCGATCGCCGCCGCGGCAGCCGTCGCGGCGTCGCACGGCGCGCGCCTCCTCGTCGACGAGGTCTATCTCGATATCGTCAACCTGCTCGGCGACGGCCCGCGCCACACACCCGCTGCCGTGCTCGCGCACAACGCGATCTCGACCAACAGCCTGACCAAGTCCTACGGCCTCAACGCGCTTCGGTGCGGCTGGGCCATCGGCAGCGCCGACGCGGCGGAAGGGATGCGCCGCGCGCGAGACGTGGTCGACGGCATCGGCCCTGTCCCAGTCGATCGGATTTCAGTACTGGCGTTCGCCCAGATCGCGCAGCTCGGAGCGCGGGCGCGCGCGCTCGTCTCGACCAACATCGCGGTGTTCAGGGAGTGGGTCGCAGACATCGACGTGCTGGAATTGCCCGGCCCGGTGCGCGCGTCGGTGGTGTTTCCGAGGGTGACAGGCGTGGCCGACACGCGGGATCTGGCGGCGCGCCTGCAGGCCGGACACGACGTCTCCGTCGTGCCCGGACACTTCTTCGGAGAGCCGCGGAACATCCGCCTCAGCCTCGCGGGCCGCACGGACGTGCTCCGCGAGGGGCTCGACCGCCTAGCGCGTTTTCTGCGCGGCTGACGTGCCGCCCGGGGCGTGCGCCCCTTCGTAGACCTTCGTCGCGAGCGCGATCATCGAGCCGATGTCCGAGACGTTGGCCGGCAGCACGAGCGTCGTCGACTGCTTGGCAAGCTTGCCGAACTCGGCGATGTACTGCTCGGCCACGCGAAGCTGCAGCGCTTCCATGCCCCCTTCGGTACGGAGCGCCTCGGCGACGCGGCGCAGGCCTTCCGCGGTGGCCGTGGCCACGGCAAGAATGGCGGCCGCTTCACCTTCCGCCTCGTTGATCTGCTGCTGACGATTCGCTTCCGACGCCTTGATGACTTCCTGTTTCGCGCCTTCGGCCGTGTTGATGGCCGCGTCGCGCGTGCCTTCCGAGGTCAGAATCACCGCGCGCTTTTCGCGCTCGGCGCGCATCTGCTTCTCCATCGCGGCCAGGATGTCGTGCGGCGGCGTGATGTTCTTGATCTCGTAGCGCAGCACCTTGACGCCCCACGGCTCGGAGGCCTTGTCGAGCTCGGCGACGACCTGCTGATTGATATTCGTCCGCTCCTCGAACGTGCGGTCGAGATCGATCTTGCCCACTTCGCTCCTGAGCGTGGTCTGCGCCAGCTGGCTGATCGCGAACAGGTAGTCCGAGATGCCGTACGACGCGCGCTCGGCGTTGAGCACCTTGAGATACAGCACGCCGTCGACACCGACCTGCACATTGTCGCGGGTGATACAGACCTGCGCCGGGATGTCGAGCGCCATTTCCTTCAGCGAGTGCCGGTAGCGGATAACGTCGACGAACGGCAGCAGGATATGAAAGCCGGCCTGCATGGTCGCGTGAAACCGTCCGAGGCGTTCGACCACATACGCGCTCTGCTGCGGCACCACGACAGCCGTCTTGGCGATGATGATGATGACGACAAGGGCCAGGACGAAAAAGACGATGACGCCACCAGTCACGCGTGTGCTCCTTCAGGAATGACAACAACCGTGAGCCGGTCGACCGCGATCACACGCACGCGGGCGCCGCGTGCGATCAGCACGTCGGCGCCGTTGCGGGCGCTCCAGGTCGAGCCGCGCAGCTCTACGCGGCCTGTGTCGCCGGGACCGAAATCCTCGAGCGCCTTCGCGGGCTCCCCCTTCAGCGAGTCGACGTCGTCCATGCCGCGATCGAGCTGCATGCGCCGCATGATGGGGCTGCGGAACAGCAGCAGGAACACCGCCGACAGCACCGAGAAGAGCGCGAGCTCCATCCAGAGCGGCAGATCGAGCCCCGCCACCGACAACAGCCCGACCGCGATGGCGGCTAGGCCGAAGAAGAGCACGAAGAAGCCGCCCGGAGACGCGAGTTCGAGCACCACGAGCACGAGACCGAGCGCGAGCCAGTGCCACCAGAGAACAGTCATATGGGAATCCGCCCCGAGTATAGCCGGGATGCGCGGTCCCTGCCGGGAACCGTCCCTGACGCCGCGGGACCCACGCCGGAACTCAGAAGCGCAGCGTGACCCGGTAGCTGCCCGAGATGATCATGGCCGGCGACGAGTCCGACTCGATCTGCAGCATGTACAACCGCGCCTCCGGCCCATGTTCCAGGCGGCCGTGGTTGAAGGCAACGCCGCCCCCCCCGTTGTAGCCATGGTCGGTGCTCGAGAACTCGCGGCGCCCCAGCACCGGCTCGGTCCATGAGCCGCTGTAGCGATTGATTCCGTAGCCGGCGACCACGAACGGGCGCACGTCCCCCCGAGTGAAGTCGTACTTGAGCGAGAGCCCGGTGAAGAACGACGTCCCGTCCGTCGATACGGGCGAGTCTTCGAAGTCACGGCTGTGTGGCATCCGCAGTCCGCTGAGCTCCAGCGTGAGGCCTTCCTTCAGCATGAGCCCGAGGCGCGCACCGGTGAGGAACCCGTCGCCGACCACGCCTTCGTCATTCCATGTGCGGGCGATGCCCGCCTCGACGCCGGCGGAGAAACGATTCGCCACCTGGGCGTGGGCGGTTGCCGGCACGAGCAGCGTGAATACGAGCAGGGAAAGTCTTAGAGGAGTCATGTATATAAGTGCGCTGAATGACCGTCACGCGGCTCAACGGCGGGATCGGCACGGCTCCTGCTAAGAATCCAGTGGAGTTCAAGACAACCATGGCTGAGATTCGCCTCGTCACCCGTACCGCCATCGCCCTGATCGCGTGCCTGACCGCCGGCGGCGCTGTTGCGGCCGCCCAGGCCGCCAAGGCTTCACTCTGGACGGACCCCGGTCCCATCGCCGGGCGCAATCTGACGCACGGCAGCGGCGCGGCGGACAGGGCGCCAAAAGGGCCCTTCACCTTCCTCAAGCAGGACACGGGCGGCACGCAGCCGAAGATCCGGGTGCGTGACGGCTCGGGCCGCGAGTGGGACGTCAAGTTCGGCGAGGAAGTACACGCCGAGGTTGCCGCCAATCGCATCGTCTGGGCCCTCGGCTACGTGGTCGAAGAGGTGTACTTCGTCGCGAGCGGACAGGTGACCGGCGCGGGAGATGCCGGACGCGCCAAGGATCACATCGCCGCGAACGGCGCGTTCACGAATGCGCGGTTCCGGCTGCGCGACGACGCGGCTGAGCGAGCGGAAGAGCGGTGGACATTCGCGCGCAATCCGTTCGCGGGCTCGAAGGAGTTGTCGGGGCTGGCGATTCTGATGACGCTGCTCAACAACTGGGACATCCAGGGTGAGCGGAACAATCGCATCCTGAAGATCGCCGGCGAAGAGCGGTACATCGTCTCGGATCTCGGCGCGACATTCGGCAAGATGGGCCAGTTCCCGGCGCCGCGCAGCAAGTGGAACCTCGAGGACTTCCAGAAGGAAGAGTTCATCGAGAAGGTGGAAGACGGCGCGGTCGATCTCGACTACGAGGGCTATGGCGGCATCAACAAGGTGCCGCTCGAGCACGCGCGCTGGTTTGCCGGTCTGCTCTCGCAACTGACAGACGCGCAGTTGCGCGACGCGTTCGCCGCGGCGGGCGCGAGCGCGCAGCTCACCGACGGCTTCACGGCGCGCCTCCGCGCCAAGATCGCCGAGCTGCAGGCGGCGGTGAAATAAGCGGCGTCAGCGAGGTCGGCTGGCCGGCGGCACGAGGCCGTTGGATCGATACGCGTTGACCAGCTTGCCGTAGTGCTCACCCTGGTGATCGATCCAGCCGATGAGACGCGGGCTCGGCCTGTCCTGCACGAGCGGATACGAAACCGCAATGGCCGCTTCCATGTCCGCGACGATCGAGGCGCGGGTGGCCGGCTTGCTCTCGTCGGCTTTCGTGCGCCCTGCGTAGTCGAACTTGTCGCCGCGCAACTGCGCCGACGTCATTTCCAGGCCAATCGTGACGTGCCGGAACGCCTCCCCCGCACTGCGGGAGTCGGGATGCGGCTTCTACGCGTACTTGTCTTCCGGAAAATCCTTCGCCATCGCGAGCAGCTTCTGGTGGAGCGCTCTCCACGTCGCGAACACCTGTTGCTCGTAAGTGGGCGGCGTCTGCGGTCCGGGCGACTGCGCGAGAAGCGTCACGCTGGCGAACGACGCGAGCGCGAATGTCATCAGCCGTCTCATGGAACCTCCAGGAGCAGAGGCTAGGGCCGCCGGGATGCACGGGGCCGCAACTTGGGATGAACGGCCCCATTCGCGGGGCGGCTCGTCACAGCACCCTGACGCCGGCGCCGGTTCCACTATCCAGCCTCCGCCAGGCTCTGTTCCGGCGCCGGGAGTGAGCCCCTATTTCACCTTCCGCGCACAGTCCGCGCACACGCTGTGGGTGAACGTGGCATCGGTGCGCGCGGCAATGAACTCCTCGACCCTGTACCAGAAGCCCTGATCGTCACGCACCTTCTTGCACCAGGCGCAGACCGGAATCAGGCCGCTCAGCGTGGAGACATCGTCGACCGCACGGCGCAGCTCGCCCAGGATGCGGTCTCGCTCCGCTTCAAGACGCACCTGCGCCGTGACATCTTCGACGCAATTGATGATCAGGAGTACTTCGCCATCGGCGCCGAGGAGCGGCGAATTGGTGGCCGCCCAGTGGCGCTCGATGAATCCCCCGCCGTCACTGTCGGAGACGCGCACGTCGTACTTGATGACGTCCATCACATGCGGCATCCGCGTCCGAACGACGATGTCGAAAGACTCGGACAGACGGCTGGCGCCTGTCGACGCGCCAGCGGCGCTGTCGTCGGGGTTTTCGGGGAAGACGTCGAAGAGCAGCTTGCCGACCATTTGCTCGCGCGGGGTCAGCGTGGCCGCGACATACGCGTCGGATGCCGCAACGATGCGCAACTCGGGTGTCAGCAGCAGCTGCAGCGACGACGACGCTTCGAAGACCGCCTTGTAGTCAGGCGTCACGACGGCTTCGAGAGTGTGCCGTAGAGAATCAGCGCGACCGCTTCGAGCAAGCCCGGACCCGTGAACGGCTTCTCGAGGAACGCTTCGCCGTCGCCGAGCAGCAGGCGCGCGTCCATGAGCCTGTCGATGTGACCCGTCACGTACAGGACGCGCTGTGCCGGGCGCGTCGTCCGAATCTGCTGCGCCATGTCGTCGCCGCCGAGCCCTGGCATGTCGAGATCGGCCATCAGCAGATCGAGCGGCGCGCCGTCGGCGAGCAGGTCGATCGCCGCCTGACCGTCGGCCGCTTCGCGCACGTCGTAGCCCGCCCCTTCGAGAATGCGACGGGCGACCTGGCGGATGGACACCTCATCGTCGACGACGAGGATGGTGGGACGCGTGGCAGTGTTGGTGGTCATAGGGATCCAGCGCGATCGAGGACATCGCGGACGGTGCGCGTGAGCGCGGTGGCCGTGAAAGGCTTCTGCAGGAATTCGACACCGGCGAGCAGCTCGCCCTGACGCACGATCATGTCGTCGGTGTAGCCGGAGACGTAGAGGACGCGCAGAGACGGAGACTTCCGTGCGAGCCGTGCGAACATCGCGGGGCCGCTCGACCCCGGCATGATGACATCGGAGATGAGCAGGCTGAACGCGTGTTCGTGCTTCTCGAACAGCGCCTCCGCTTCCTTCGGGTTCGGTGCGTCGATCACCTGATAGCCGGCACGCTCGAGAATCCGGCACGTCAGCAGCCGCACGGCCGCCTCATCTTCGACGACGAGGATCGATTCCGTACCAGAGACGACGCGGTCTTCGACTGCGTTCGGCCGTAGCGCCTCGCCCGGCGCGTCCTCGCGCGGCAGGTAGACCTTGAAGCTGGCGCCCTTGCCGGGCTCGCTGGAGACCCAGATGTAGCCACCGCTCTGTTTCACGATCCCGTAGACCGTGGCGAGGCCGAGGCCGGTTCCCTTGCCGGGATCCTTGGTCGTGAAGAAGGGCTCGAACAACCGCTGCTTCGTGTGACCGTCCATGCCGACTCCACTGTCGCTGACCGCGAGCATCACGTAGCGGCCGGCTTGGAGCTCGACGCCCTGGGCAAACGACGAGTCCAGTTCGACGTCGGCCGTCTCGATCGACAGGCGGCCGCCGTCCGGCATCGCGTCGCGCGCGTTGAGCGCGAGATTCATCAGCACTTGCTCGAGCTGACCAAGATCGGCGCGCGCGCTGCCGAGTTCAGGCGCGAGCGTCGCCACGAGGTCCACGTGTTCGCCAATCAAGCGGCTCAGCATCTGGCGCATGCCGTTCACCATCTCGTTCAGATCGACGGATGTCGGCTGCAGCACCTGCTTGCGGCTGAAAGCGAGCAACTGCCGGGTCAGCGCCGCGGCGCGATGGCCGGCTTTGATGACCTCCTCCATGTCCTCCCTGCGCTCGTCGGCGGGTTCGAGCGTGTCGATGACGAAGTTGGAGTAACCGAGGATGGCGGTGAGCAGATTGTTGAAGTCGTGCGCGACACCACCGGCGAGCTGGCCGACCGCTTCCATCTTCTGCGACTGGCGCAGCTGCGCCTCGAGCGACTTCCGGTCAGTGATATCGTTGCCGACGCCGATGAGGCGCTCCGGCGTGCCGTCGGCCGCGCAGATCATGCGCCCCCGCCCCGTCATCCACCGCAGGCTGCCATCGGGCCATATCACGCGGAACTCGACCTGATAATCCGTGCGCGCTTCAGTCGCCTTCGCGATGGCCCCCTCCACCATGGCCTGATCGTCGGGGTGAATCAGGGCAAGGCACTCGTCCCCGCTCGCGGGAATTTGATCCTGCGTCAACCCGAAAATGGGCGCCATGGAGTCCGACCAGGTCAGGCGCTTCGTGGCCATGTCGATGTCCCATACGCCCATGCGTGCGGCTTCGAGCGCGTAGTTGATGCGATCCTCGCTCGCGCGCATCGCGGCGCCGTGGCGCTCGATCGTCGCGACTCGTTCTCCTGAGAGCACGACAGCCTCCCGCTCGAGGGTGGCGCTGTATTTGTTGAAGAAGTCGCCGTAGGACTTCAGCCGCAGCAGGTTGCGCACGCGCACCGTCAGCTCCACGCGGTCAACCGGTTTGCTCAGGAAATCTTCCGCTCCTGCCTTCAGCCCCTGGAGCCGCGCGTCACGGTCGTCGAGCGCCGTGACCAGAATCACCGGGATGCTGCGGGTCGCGACGTTGGTCTTGATGGCGGCCGTAACCTGGAAGCCGTCCATTTCCGGCATCATGATGTCGAGCAGGATCAGGTCGGGCGGACTCGACGCCACCGCGGCGAGAGCGTCGGCTCCGTTTGCAGCCAGGGTCACTTCGTACCCCTCGGCTTTGAGCATCACCTCCAGCAACTGACGATTCTGCCGCTCGTCGTCGACGATGAGCACGCGCGATGGGGCAATCTCGAATTCGTGATGCATGGCAGGCGCTAGGGCGCGATCCGCGCGAGGTGGGTGGTGACGGTTTCAAGAAACGTGCGGTAGGCGATCGGCTTCGCGATGTACCCGTCGCAGCCCGCGGCGCGGATCCGTGCTTCATCACCCTTCATGGCCAGAGCTGTAAGGGCGATGACGGGGATGCGTGCGGTGGCCTCGTCCTGCTTCAGCAGTTGCGTCGCCTGCAGACCGTCCATGCCCGGCAATTGAATGTCCATGAGGATCAAATCCGGGATCCCCATGCGCGCCATCGCGAGGCCTTCCTCGGCGTCGGCGGCGCTGATGACGGTGTGCCCGGCCGACTCGACCAGGAACTTCGCGAGCGTCATGTTGGCGGGGTTGTCTTCGACGATCAGGATGCGCGCCATCAGGCGTCCACCGCACGCCGGCCCGACATGGCGCGGCGTACCTCGGCGATGAAGCGCGTCCCGTCGAACTCCGCCTTCTCCATGATGGCGGCCACATACTGGCTGAGCTGCTCCCGGTCGGAGGCCGCAATGCGTTTTGCCGTTAGCACGAGGATCGGAATGCGGGCGGTGTCCGGCCGAAGCTGGAGCGCTTCGACGACGTCGAAGCCGTTGACGTCGGGCATCATCAGGTCGAGCACGATCAAGTCGGGCAGCTCCCGGCGCGCGATCTCGATCGCTTCCCGGCCGCCCGACGCCCGCAGCACGCTGCTGGCCAGATCCAGGATGCGCACGGCAACCAGATCGATCGCCTTCGGATCGTCGTCGACGATGAGGACCTTGAGCGTACGCCCCTGGGCGATCGGGAACAGGCCGAGATCCACGAGCGAGTCGTAGAGTTCCTGACGCGACAGCGGCTTCTGCATCACGGCAGCGGCGCCGAGCGCGAAACCGCGATTGCGATCCGCCACGATCGAGATGATCACGACCGGAGTGCGCCCGAGCTCCGGCATCTGCTTCACGCGGCTCAGGAACTCCCACCCGTCCATGTTGGGGAGCATGATGTCGAGCGTGATAAGCGAGAGGGGCTGCTGCAGGGCAATCGCCAGCGCCGCTTCGGCCGACGCCGCATGGAGGACGGTGAACCCTTCAGCTTCGAGCTGCACGCGAATCAGGTCGGCCGACTTGAAGTCATCCTCCACGACGAGGGCGGTGCGACGGCCGGCCTGAAGGTTCTCCGCGAGTGGCGCGATCGCCGCCGCTCTCCCAGCGAGCGGCGTTTCGTTTTCCAGCGGGCGAAGCGGCAGCCACACGGTGAACCGCGCCCCCTCGCCGGCGTTGCTCTCGACCGCCACGCTGCCGCCGTGCAGCTCCGCGAGCAGCTTCACCATCACCAGGCCCAGCCCGGTGCCTTCGAACCTCCGCGCGAGGCCGCTGTCGATCTGCGTGAACGGACGGAACAGATGTGGCAGCGCTTCGGCCGGTATGCCGATGCCGTTATCGGTCACGGTGATCGCGATGAACTCGTCGACGTCCGTCTGCCCCAGCGGAAAGCTGCGGCCCGGCCACTCCCCCGACAGTCGCGCGACCTGCTGGGCCGGCACGCGGCTCACGTGCAGCGTCACCCTGCCTCCGTCGCCGCTGAACTTCACGGCGTTGGACAGCAAGTTGTAGACAATCTGCTTCATCTTCCGCGGATCGCCCGCCAGCCAGCCGAACTCCTCCGCCACGGCGAAATCGAGGCGGATGTCCCGTGCCGCCGCTTTCTCCCTGATGATCGACAGGCTGTTGGCGAGAAGCGATGACAATTGCACGGGCTCGAGGTCGAGCACCATCTTGCCCGCCTCCACCTTCGACAAGTCGAGGATGTCGTTGATCAGCGACAACAGGTGCTTGCCGCTGCCGAAGATGTCGCTGATGAAGCCGCGCTGCTGTTCCGTGAGATCGCCGATCAGTCCGTCGCGCAGCACCTCGGAGAAGCCGATGATGGCGTTGAGGGGTGTGCGCAGCTCGTGCGACATGTTGGCCAGGAACTCCGACTTCATCCGGCTGGCTTCCTCGAGCTCCACGTTTTTCTGCTGCAGCGTCTGCTCGAAGCGCTTGAGCTCCGTCATGTCGCGCGCCGAGGCGAAGACGCCCTGCAGGCTGCGGTCGCGGTCGTGAAACGTCGTCGCGTTGTACGACACCACCGTGAGCGCGCCGTCCCGCGCGCGCGCCGTCAGTTCGTAGTTGGTCACCTTGCCCTCGGCGAGCACGCGGTGGATGGCCTCTTCCGCGAGGGCCGGATCGGTGAAGTAGTTCTTGAACGGCGCGCCGATGAGCTCGTCGCGCGTGCATCCGGTCAGGGCTTCCGTCTGGCGATTGACGTCGGTGATGATCCCGCGCGGATCGGTCGTCATCAGCGCGTCGATGTTCGACTCGATCAGCGAGCGCGTGTAGAAGTGCTGGTCGCGCAGCCGCTGATCGAGCTTCCGGCGCTCTTCTTCGACCTGCTGGCGCGCCGTGTTGTCGGTGCCGATGAGCAGGTAGCCGATGATCACTTCCTGCGCGTCGCGGAGCGCGGTGACCGACACGACCGCGGGGAACCGGCTCCCGTCCTTGCGGATGTACGTCAGCTCGTAGATGTCTTCGATGCCGCGCGACGCCTTGAACACGAGCGCCTCGAAGCCCGGCGTGATCACGGTTCCGAGCTCCACGCTGAGCGCGCGCGCGCGGCCGATCACTTCCTGCGGATCCGAGATGTCGGCCGGCGTGATCTTGTTCATCACGTCGGCGGCCGTGTAGCCGAGCATGCGCTCCGCCCCGACGTTGAAGATCTGGATGACCCCCTTCGCGTCGGTCGCGATGCTCGAGAAATTGGCGCTGTTGAAGATGGCGCTCTGGAGCGCGCCGGTGGTCAGCAGCGCTTCCTCTGCCTGCTTGCGCGCGGTGTTGTCGGTACCAATGAGCAGGTACCCGATGATCACACCCTGCGCATCGCGCAGCGCCGTCACCGAGACGACCGCCGGAAAGCGGCTCCCGTCCTTGCGGATGTACGTCAGCTCGTAGATGTCTTCGATGCCGCGCGACGCCTTGAACACGAGCGCCTCGAAGCCCGGCGTAATCGCGGTGCCGAGCTCCACGCTGAGGGCCTTTGCGCGCGCGATGAGTTCCTGCGGATCGGAGATGTCGGCCGGCGTGATCTTGTTCATCACGTCGGCGGCGGCATACCCCAGCATCCGCTCCGCGCCGACGTTGAAAATCTGAATGACCCCCTTCGCGTCCGTCGCGATGCTCGAAAAATTGGCGCTGTTGAAGATCGCGCTCTGCAGCGCGCCCGTCGTCAGGAGCGCTTCGGCATGGCGCACAGCGCGTGTGACTTCGGACGCGTCCGGAGGAGCTTCTGGAATCCTGGGCATGATGACGCCTGCACGATACGCGGGCCCCGGCCAAAGGGGCAAATCACGACGGGTGGACGGCAGGCGCGTGACGGCCGCAGGGTGGCGACGCCGGCACGGACGACAAAATAGTGCGTAGCAACTTTAGCGCGGCGGAGTCCCCTTGCCTGTTCGCTTTTGCACACCAGCCAGGCAGCTCAAGCGTGACCGGGTGCGGGCGCGTCGTGCGTGCCGGGGGTGGGGATCGAACCCACACGACCTTACGGTCACGGGATTTTAAGTCCCGAGCGTCTGCCAGTTCCGCCACCCCGGCAAGGGGGGGTCAATTGTAGGTTAGGCGGCGCGCGCACAGGTACGGCGCTGCAGAACATCGAGCCGGTTCGGGGTATGCTCCGCGCATGGCAAACACCTTTTCCAACCGCTCGATCGGCATGCTGCTCCTCGGCGTCTACCTCGTGCTCGCCGGCCTCGGCGTGCTGATGGCGCTGCCGATTCCGGCGGTCGTCATGGGCCTGCTCGCCGTCGTCGCCGGCATCCTCATCCTCATCGGCCGGTAGGACATGTAGGATTCGGGCCGTGTCGCTGGATCTGATTCAGACCGTCGCGCTCGCGGGCATGGTGTTGTTCGCCGGGTACTTCATCCGGCGCATCATCACGCCTCTCGCCACCTACAACATCCCCGCGCCGGTCGTCGGCGGCCTCATGGTCGCCCTCCTGCTGACGCTGAACCGCAGCTACGGCGGCTACCCCATCGCCTTCGACACCACGCTGCAGTCGCCGCTGATGATCGCGTTCTTCACGAGCATCGGCTTCGGCGCGAGCGTCGCGCTGCTGCGCGTAGGGGGCGCGGCCGTGCTGATCTTCTTCCTCTTCTCGTCGGCCATGGCGATCCTGCAGAACGTGATCGGGGCCGGACTCGCGATGGCCCTCGGCCAGCATCCGCTGATGGGTGTGCTCGCGGGGTCCGTCACGCTGACGGGCGGCCCCGCCACGGGCCTCGCGTTCGCGCCGGCGTTCGAACAGGCGGGCGTGCCTGCCGCCACCACGATCGCCGTCGTCGCCGCGATGGGCGGCATCGTCGCCGGCGGACTGATCGGCGGCCCCGTCGGCACGTGGCTCGTACGCCGATCGCCCGACGCGCGCACGAATCCCACGCTCATGGCGCAGCCGGTCGCGCATCACGTCGTCGAAGCAGAACTCCCGCCGCCGGCAGTGATGAAAGTGCCCGAGGGGGAAGACGCCGAGAGCTACGACCTGCTCAAGTCGATCGTGGTCATTCTCGCGGCAATGTGGATCGGCTCCTGGATGAGCCGGTGGCTGGTCGAGCTCGCTGCCGGCGCGGGCGTGCGCCTGATTCTGCCGGCCTACATCGGTGCGATGTTCGTCGCCGCGATCATCAGGAACATCGACGATGTGACGGGGATCTTCGGACTGTCGCAGCGCACGCTCGATGACCTCGGTAACGTCGCGCTCTCACTCTTCATCGTCATGGCCCTGATGACACTGCGGTTGTGGGAGCTGGTCGGCCTCGCGACGCCAATCCTGATCATGCTGTTGACGCAGGTGATCGCCGTGGCACTGATGGCGATGTTCCTGGTATGGCGCCTGATGGGGAAGAACTACGAGGCCGCGGTGATGTCGAGCGGGTTCGTGGGCTTCATGCTGGGCACGACCGCGAACGCGATGGCCAACATGACGTCACTGGTCGAGCGATACGGGCCTGCGCCGAGGGCCTTCCTCGTCGTGCCCATGGTCGGTGCGTTCTTCATCGACTTCACGAACGCCGCGATCATCACGGCGTTTCTGAACTACTTCTCGTAGAGGCGCCGCGCACCTCAGTGGACTGTCGGTCCCACCGGTGCGCTGACGATCTGCTGCCGCTTGAGGGCGCTGCTGATGAGGGCGTCGAGCTGCTCCTGCGCGACGTCGAACGGGCCGGCGACCGCCGCGCCCATCGGAATCTCGATGGCGATGACGACGCCGCCTTCTGACGGCTCGACGATCCAGCTGAAGCCGCGCAGGACGACGGGACGGGACTGGTCGGCGCCGGGATTGCGCGCACGATCGATGGCGCGCAGGATGCCGCGCAGCGCCGTCTCGACGTCATCTTCGGTCCAGCGCGACGCCGGCGTGGGGGTCGTGACCTCCTCGGAGATCGCGAAGTCCTTCTCGCGCAGTACCACTTCGACGGTATAGGTCACGGTGTCAGCGATCCTTCCAGCGTGGCGCGCGCTTCTCGACGAAGGCACGGACGCCTTCGACGGCGTCTTCGGTCGCCATCACGTCCGACAAGTATAGCTGCTCGATGCGAGGCAGCAGGCGGCCGACCGCGTCCTGCACGTCGAGTCTGAGCGCGAGCGCGGCATGGCGCAGCGCGATCGCGGAGTGCGGCGCGAGATGACGGTCGAACCAGGTGTCGACGGCCGCGTCGAGCAGGTCCGGCGCGGCGGTCAGCGTGATGAGGCCGGCGGCGAGCCAGTCATCCGCCGCGTGCGGCGCCCCGGTGAGCGCGGCGCGGGCGGCGCGCGCGTAGCCGGCCTTGATCGGCAGCAGCACGCTCGCGACGGGCGGCAGCACGCCGAGGGCAATCTCGGGGAGGCTGAGCGTCGAGCCCGTGCCGGCCATGATGAAGTCGCACGCGAGCGCGAGCTCGAAGCCGCCGCCGAGGCAACGTCCCCGCACGACGGCGGCCGTCGGCGCAGGCAGCGCGAGCAGCTCACGCACGAGCGCGTGCATCTCGGGCAGCGCGTGACGGATCTCGTCAGGCGCGTGCTCCGGCACGCTCGCGCCGAAGCTGAAATCGGGGCCGTCGGACGCGAGCGTGATCAACTTGAGGCGCGGCGCGCGGCTCAGATCCTCGCAGGCGGCGCGAAGGCCCGCCATGATCTCGCGCGTGAGGATGTTCCCCTTGGGGTGCGAGAAGCGCAGCGCGGCGCGCGAGCCCCCTTCGTCAAACGCGATCGAGACTGGCATCGGGATCCTCCGGCGTGGTGACGGGCGCGCTCAGCATGACCGGCAGCCATGCTAAGCCCGCGCCAGCGTCACAGCAAGCTACAATGCCTCGCATGAGTCTGCGCCTTCAGGGCAAGCGCATCGCCCTGCTCGTTGAAGAGGATTTCGAAGACTATGAGCTCACGGGGCCGCTCGACGCGCTGAGGGCGGAAGGGGCCGAAGTCGTCCTCGTGGGGCCCACCGCCGGCAAACAGTTCCGCGGCAAGAAAGGGGAAGCCATCGTCACCTCCGACATGGCGGCCAGCGCGGCGCGCATGAAGGACTTCGACGCGCTCGTCATTCCCGGCGGTTACGCGCCCGACCGCATGCGCCTCCGGCACGCGATGGTCGACCTCGCCAGGGATTTCTTCGAAAGCGGCAAGCCTGTCGCCGCCATCTGCCACGGCCCCCAGTTGCTGATCAACGCCAACGTCCTCGGCGGCCGGACGCTGACCTGCTGGCCGTCGATTGCGATCGACGTCAAGAACGCCGGGGGCCTGTACGTCGATCGTCCCGCGGTGCGCGACGGCAACCTCATCACGTCGCGCAAGCCGGACGATGTGCCGTTCTTCAACGAGGCCATCATCGCGGCGCTCGACCCCGGCGGGTCGGGCGAGTGACACTCGCGATCGAGACGCACGGCCTCGCCCGCGCGTTCGGGGATCTGCGGGCCGTCGACGGCATCGATCTCGCGGTGCCGAGCGGATCGTTCTTCGGCTTCCTCGGACCCAACGGCGCGGGCAAGAGCACCACGATCAAGTGCCTCACGGGCCTGCTGCAGCCAACGGCCGGCACCATGCGCATCCTCGGCATCGACCCGCTGGCCGATCCCGTCGCCGTCAAGAAACAGGTCGGCGTCGTGCCCGAGGATCTCGCGCTCTTCGACCGGCTCACCGCCGTCGAGACGCTCACGTTCATCGGCCGCGTGCACGCCCTGCCCTCCGCGACGATCGAACAGCGCACGTCAGAGCTCCTCGCGCTGATGTCGCTCACCGACGCGCGCAACGACCTCGTCGCCGACTACTCGCACGGCATGCGCAAGAAGCTCGCGCTCGCGGCTGCGCTGCTGCCTGCGCCGCGGCTGCTCTTCCTCGACGAGCCGTTTGAAGGGATCGACGCCCTTGCGTCGCGCCAGATCAAGGACCTGCTGCACACGTTCGTCGCGCGCGGCGGCACCATCTTCCTCACGTCGCACATCCTCGAGATTGTCGAGAAGCTGTGCGATCACATCGGCGTCATCGCGCGCGGGCGCATCGTGGCGCAGGGCACGCTCGCGTCGATGCGCGAGGGACGCGCTGGCGAGTCACTCGAGCAGATGTTCGTCGGCCTCGTCGGCGGCCCGGGGGACGCGGCCTCCATCTCGCTCGACTGGCTCTGATGGCACGCTTCCTCCGCGCGTGGGCGTGGGTCCGCTGGCGGACGATCATGAACGCGATCGAGCGGAGCGAGCGGGTGGACCGCGTGCAGCGCCTGTCGCGCGCGCTCGAAGCGCTCGGCCCCGTGCTCGTCGCCGTGATGATGATCCCGTCGGCGCTCATGGCCATGACCCTGGGCGCGGCCGCCGGCTTCGGACTCGGCTCGGGCGCGGCGTGGGGCGTGCCGCTCATGCACGCCATGCGCATCGTCCTCTTCCTCGTCGTGGCGCTGACGGTACTCGGTCCGGTGCTGCTGCCGTCCGGGCGCGGCCTCGCGTCTCTGCCGCGGCTGCTGCTGCTGCCGGTGCCGCACCGCACCCTCTATACCGGGGAGATGCTCGGCGGATTCGCGGAGCCGTGGATCCTGCTGGGCGCACTGATGGCTGTCATGGTCCCGGCAGGAGCCCTGGCCGCGGGACACCTCACCCTTGCCGCCGTCTCCCTCGCGGGCGCCGCCGCCCTCGTCACCGCGCTCATCGCGCTCGGCGCATTCTTCGGCGCGCTGCTGCACATGCTGATGCGCGATCGCCGGCGCGGCGAGTGGATTCTCGTGCTGGTGTTCACGCTGATTCCCCTTCTCGCCCTGCTCCCCTCCACGATTGCGGGCGATCCGGGCACGCGACGCGACCGCCGCGAGCGCGAGGCGGAGCTCGAGGCGCGCATGGAGCAGATGTTCGAGCGCCCCGCGAGCGGCTTGCTCGCCGCGTTGCCAAGCGAGCTGTTCATCGCGTCGGGCGCCCGCGCGGCCGGACGTGATGCGGGGCACGTGGCTCTCCCTCTGGCGGGACTCGTGCTGATGGCGGCGGGCGCCACGGCAGGCGGATGGGCGATCTGGAAGCGCACGATCGATCGCGGCGGCATTTCGCGTGGACGGGCGCGCAGCCGGGGCGAGTCGACGGCCCGATCGCCGTGGATGCGCTCCGTCACGCTCGGCCTGGCCTTTACGTTTCTCCAGCATGTGCTGCGCACCGCGCGCGGGCGCATCACCGTGCTGCCCTCGATCGTCATCACCGTGGTGTTCGGCACGCTCATCGCCGTACGGGGCGGCGTGACCTTCGGCGCGATTCCCTTGCGGCACGGCTTCGCGGTCGCGCTGTTCGGCGTCGTCATGGCGTTCATGTCGTCGGTGCAGCTGTGGATGAACCAGTTCGCCATCGACAAGGCCGGCCTCACCATGCTGTGCCTGCAGCCTCTGTCGAGCGCGCGCATCGTCCGCGGGAAGATGGCAGGCGCGGCCATGCTCATGGGTGTGATGGCGGGGATCCCGATGGCCGGCGGTCTGCTGATCGGCGCCCCCGTTCCCGCCGCGTACTGGATCCTGCTGCTCGTGTCGGCCGTTGCAGGATTCCTGGTGATCGCGCCCCTCGCGGCGCTGCTCTCGATCTACTTCGGGAAGAGCGTGGACCTGACGAGCATCGGACAGCGGAGCAACGCACATGCCGCCGCGGGCCTTCTCGGCGGTCTGCTGATCTTCGCGGCGGCCGGCCCGGGCGTCGGCGCGGGCCTGCTGGGCGCACGCGTCCTCGACAGCCAGATGGCCATCGTGGCGCTCGCGGCCGGATGGCTGCTGATCGCCCTGCTGCTGCACTGGGTCTTCACGCGTGTCGCGATCGGCGCCTTCGAACGGCGGCGCGAGACGCTCGTAGCCGTGGCATCCGGCAAGTAGCTCGCCGAAAAGGACGGGCTCGAGAACCTGGCATCAGCATTGCTGATGTAAGGGACATCGAGACGCCACGGCGTCGAGACAAACCTCTCCCGCGTTCCGCGGGAGGCACACACAAGCGCTCCAGCGCTTGCCCGTCACCCGACAACAGGGAGTGTCATTTGGCCTCCCTGTCTCGTCTTTAAGAAGCACCGAAAAAGCACTGAGCGACGCAAGGTCCTGCACAGACGACCCCCCGGGGACGTTTCTTGCACACGCCTGCGTATGATTTCAGGACGATCCGTTTGGACTCACGGTCACGACAAGCCCGCGCCGCCCTCTCTGGCTGAGGACCTCGTCGTCGATGTCTGCGTCGTGGGCGCAGGCATCGCCGGCATGTCTGCCGCGGTCGAGGCCGCACTGGCGGGCCTCAAGGTGGTGGTACTCGAGGCGTCGGCACCCGGCGCCGGAGAAACACGCAACACCAGCGCACACCTCAGCAACGTCTTCGACGCCGGCTTCAGCTACATCGAGCGTCACGCCGGACTCGACGCCACGCGCGCGGCCGCCAACGCGCACATGGCCGCCATCGATCGCATCGAAGAGATCGCGTCGGCGCACAACATCGCGTGTGGCTTCGCGCGCGTCGACGGGTACCTGATCGCGCACGCGCCCGAGGCGGACGCGGAGATCGGCGACGAGCTCTCGGTGGCCGAGCGGTGCAACGAACCCCGGTGGATGCCGGAGCGGCTCGACCACGCCCCGGCCGGTCCGGGCGATCGTGCCGCCCTGCGCTTTCCCAATCAGGGCATCTTCCACCCACTCGCGTATCTCGACGGCCTCGCCGGCGTGCTCGAGCGGCACGGCGGCGCAATCTACGGCGCGAAGGTCACGAAGATCACTTCAGGCGATCCAGCCATCGTCGAGACCGATGCCGGACTGTCTGTCACTGCGCGATTCGTGGTCGTGGCGACCAACAGTCCGATGAACGATCTCGTCACGATGCACACCAAACAGGCGCCCTACCATACGTATGTCGTCGGCATGCGCGTGCCGGCCGGCGCGATCGAGCGCGCGCTCTACTGGGACACCGCAGACCCGTTCCACTACGTGCGCGTGCTGCCGGTCGACGACGCCACCGACCTGCTGATTGCCGGCGGCGAAGATCACAAGGCCGCGCACGAGAACGATGGGGAGCGGCGGTGGAAAGCGCTGGAGGCGTGGACGCGAGCGCACTTTCCCGCGGCGACGACGGTGGAGTGGCGGTGGTCGGGGCAGGTGATGAACTCGATCGACGGCCTCGGCTATTTCGGCCGCAACCCCGGTGACAGCGGAAACATCTTCATCGCCACTGGCGATACAGGCATGGGCCTGACGGGCGGCGTGCTGGCGGGGATGATCATCCGCGACCTGATGCTCGACCGGCCGAATCCGTTCGCGGCCGTCTTCGATCCGGCGCGCGTGCCCGTGAGCGCCGTCGCGGAGTTCGTGAAGGAGCAGGCGGATGTCGTCGCGCAGATGGCGGACTGGGTGACGCCAGGCGATGTCGCGCACGTCGATGAGATTCCGCGCGGCTCCGGCGCGATCCTGCGCAGCGGACTCACCAAGCTTGCGGTGTCGCGCAGCGCGCAGGGCAAGCTGACCGCGCTCTCCGCCGCCTGCACGCATATCGGCTGCATCGTCGGCTGGAACCAGGCGGCTGCAACGTGGGACTGCCCGTGTCACGGATCGAGGTTCCGTCCCGATGGCAGTGTGATTCACGGGCCGGCGTCCAGGCCGCTCCCGCCTGCTGATTTGCCCTGATACGCGCCGTTCGACACGCTCAGGCCGCTGTCGTCTCGCCGCCCAGCAGCGTCAGCACCTCGCCGGTGATGAAGCTGGAGTCGGCTTCCGACGCGAAGAAGACGAAAGCCGGCGCGATCTCCTCGGGCTGGGCCGGCCGCTTCATCGGTGTCTCGGCGCCGAACTTCGCGATCTCGGCGGGCGTCTTGTTATCTGACGGATTGAGCGGCGTCCAGACGGGCCCCGGCGCGACGCAATTGACGCGGATACCCTGATCCACGAGATTCTGCGCGAGCGACTTCGTGAAGGCATGGATGGCGCCTTTGGTCGCCGCGTAGTCGAGCAGTTCCTTGTGGCCCTCCAGCCCTGTAATGGAGCCCGTGTTGATGATGGCGGAACCTCGCCGCAGGTGCGGCACCGCGGCCTTCGCCATGTGGAAGTAGCCGTAGATGTTGGTGCGGAAGGTGTGGTCCCACTGCTCCTCGGTGAGCTCGTCGAGACTCTTCTGCCGGTTCTGGTACGCGGCGTTGTTGACCAGCACGTCGAGCCGGCCGAGCGTGCGCACGGTTTCCTCGACCGCTTCCCGGCAGAATGCGGCGCTGGAGACGTCACCGGGGATCAGCAGCGCGCGCTGCCCTGCCTTCTCGATGGCGCGCGCCGTCTCCTGGGCGTCGGGCTCCTCGACCGCCAGATACACGATCGCGATGTCCGCCCCTTCGCGCGCAAACATCAGAGCGACGGCGCGGCCGATCCCCGAGTCTCCTCCCGTGATCAGCGCGACTTTCTTGTCGAGCTTGCCCGCAGGCTTGTAGGCCGTCGCTTTGTAGCGGGGCCGCGGCTCAAGGTCGGACTCGAGGCCAGGCTTCTCGAGATGCTGCTTTGGAAACGGAGGTTTGGGTTCGCGATCGGCAAGGCTCATCCAGATCACTGCATCAAGGAGCGTGCCGGTAGCAGCGCCTCAGACGCGCGGACTTGGCGCGGCAGGAATCTCGTCCGGACGATGGCGGCGGAGACGTGCGTATGCGGCGGAGACTTCCGCCCCGAAGAGCAGGATCACCGCCGAGACGTAGACCCACAAGAGGAACACGACGACCGCGGCAATCGTGCCGTGGATGCTGAATCTCGACATGTCCCGCACGTAGTAAGAGAAAAGGTCGAAGGCGCCGCGCCAGAGCAGGCCGGCGAGAAACGCGCCGATCCACACGTCGCGGAAGTGCACCTTGGCGTTGGGCACGAAGTAGTAGATCAGCCCGGTGATCGAGATGAACAGCATCGTCGTCGCCCAATGCAGCAGCAGCCCGCGAAACACCTCGAGGCCGGGAGTGTGGGCCATCACCTGCGCGAACCAGGTCGCGCCGGCGATCTGGATGGCGCTGAGGAGCAGCAGCCCCACGAGCAGCAGCACGCTGGCCGCCACGAGCATGATGAACGAGACGAGCTTGTGCTTCAGATAGCTCGGCTGCTTCTCGACGCCCCACGCATGGTTGATCGCGGACGTGAGCGCGCCGAACACCCCCATGGACGCCCAGACGAGCAGCAGCAGACCGGCGACGCCGATCTTGACCGTCGATGTCTGCAGATTGACCAGCTGCGCCTGCACGAAGTCGAAGTCGGTCGGGAAGTACTCGAACACGAACGCGAGCACGGCCGACCCTTCGGCGTACGGCACCGTGACAGCTCCGAGCACCGAGAGTGCGAGCAGAAGAAAGGGAAAGAGTGAGAGCAGCGCGTAGTACGCGATGGACGCGGCGAAGGTGAGATCGTCGCTGCTGTAGAAATCGACGCTGCCCTTGACGATGGACAGGCCGCCGAGCCGGATTTCGCGCCAGAGACGGCGCATGACGCGCCGAAGGCGTTGCACAGGGGAGATCATATCCAGATTCCGGCGGCCGGTTGCAGCTCCCGTCGAGGGACCTGCGACCCGGCTGCCGGAACCGGTGTGTGTCTAGGCTTTGCGGGTCGCCTGCCAGACCTGCGCGGCCTGCTTGGCGAGGAGAGGTCCGCCGGCGACCAGCGCGGTGCGCCCGAGCCGGAACGCCGTCTTGCGAAGCATCGGGTTCTTGAGCACGAGCAGCCCGACAGCGAAGCCCGCAACCCCGAGGATGATGTTCGCCGTCTTTTCCGCGTTTTCTCTGGTCATGGCGGCTGCTTCAGAACTCCGTGTTGGTGACCGGGGCGTCGGAGATGCCCGACGTGCCCGCCGTACCGCCGGAATACGCGCCGCCGGCCTGGTAGGTGCTGTTGGTGCCCGCGCCGGTCGCGCCCGTGGTGGTCGACGCGCCCGAGCGGTTGTACATGTCGGTCACGCGGCTCGACGCCGCGTTGTAGCCGTCGGCCACCTTGGTCGACGCGGCGCTGTAGCCTTCGCTCGCGCGCTCGCGCAGCTTCGAGGCCGTGTCGCCCAGCGTCTCGCCGAGCTTGCTGCGCAGCTCGGAGCCCGCCTTGGGCGCCAGCAGCATACCGATGCCCGCGCCAATCACTGCGCCGGCAATCAGCCCCATCATGAAGCCGCCGCCTCCGCCTTCGTCATCGAAACGATCGTATTCGTACGCCATTACATGCCTCCCTGTCGGACCTGCCGACTGTCTGTGTTGTCGAGATTGTCGAGCCGCTCGCGGGATGCCGCGACCGGGGGGAACTGCTGAATCTGTGCGGGAGTCGTGCGCCCCTCGGTCGTCAGCGCGCTGACGATGGCCGAGCGCAGACCGCCGACGACATCCGTCACGCGATGCACCGTGTCGTTGACGCTCGAGCGCACCTTGTGGGCCGTCTCGTCGACGCGCTCAACCGTGCCGTCGAACGCCGCTTCCACCTTCTCGGCCTTCCTCTGCACGCGCGCGGTCAGGTGCTGGACCTGATCCAGGATGCCCTCTGCCTTGGCCGTGATCCCCTCGACCTTGGCCATGAGCGGCTTGACGCGCCTCTCATCGATCTCGCGCATGCTGACGGTTGCCGCCTTGTAGAGCTTCAAGGCGGCAATACCGATCCCGAGGAGCACGAGCCCCTGCAGGACGCTCACCGCCGCGATGATGGCGAGCATGGTGTTGGTCGTGTCGAGTGATCCAGGCATGTCAGATCCTTAGTGCGACGGGCCCGAGCTCGCGCTCTGCTTCGTCACGTCGTTCGCAATTTCCTGGAGCGACGCCCAGCTCTCGCCGGCCGCCTCCCGCGCCTTGTGCACGGTGCCCTGCATCCGGTGCATCTCATTCAGAAAGTCGTCGATCCGGGGCTCGAGCTGCACGCGGAACTCGCGGCCCGAGTCCGTGAGATACAAGTAGCCGAACATTCCGCCGACCAGCGCTCCGAGGGCCGAAGCCCAGCACACACGATTCGTATCCGTCACGTTTGATCCTCCCTTTGCCGAAGGGCAGAGGTTCAAAGTTCGTGCCGGTACGCCCCTCCGGCAGGGTCAGCGCGCCGTTTTCAGGAAGATCGCGACGGCAATTCCGTCCCACGCACCCTGATCGGGACTGCCGGGCGCCTCGCTGCCCAATGGCATGACGCCGATCCGGGCCGCGTCGAGCTGGAGCCGGCTCGTCAGGTAGTCGCGCACGAGCGTCGCGCGCCTCCGGCTGGCGATGAAGCGCGCGTCGTACGACGACGCGGCGGCGTAGCCCTCGATGACGAGGGGCGCGTCCTTGGGCTGCGACAGGAACTCCGACATCGCGGATTCGAGCCGCGCCTTCCCGGCGTCCGTGAGCGTCTCCTCCCCCGTGGGAGAGACCGCGAACAGCACGCTTGCGCGCAACCACACGCGTGCCACGCGGCGATCGTTCGACTCGAGCGCGCCCTTCCGGTATTCCTCCACCGGCATGTCGTCGAGGTCGTAGTAGCCGCGGCGCTCGAAGAAGCCCTTGAAGAAGAAGTTCCGCTTCAACGCCTCGGAGTTCTCCGCCAGATCGGCCATCACCTCGCGCGCGCCGGCCAGCGTGCCGCGCAGATCCGCAATGGCGCCGTGCACCGGTCCGTTGTTGGAGCGCATGTCCGCCACCAGCGCCTTCGCCTCTTCCGCCGCCCCATTGACGGTGGCCACGACCGACTGCGCTTCAGCGATCAGCGCGTTCGCGCGATTGTAGATTTCCGGATCGTTGACCAGCTTGCCCGCCGTGCCCTTGCCCGTCTTGATGTCGTTGACGATCAGGCCGAGGTCGGTCGTGATGACGCGCCCCTTCTTGAAGAGCACCTGCATCTCGGTGTCGAGCAGCTGCATCACCTGCTTGGCGTGCTCCGTCATTTCCGTGAGCCCGCCGAACGCGAGGTCGACCGAGGCTTTCACGTCGGTGATCATCTCGTTGACCGTCGCCAGCGTCTTGCTCGCCTGCGCGAACAGATCCGTGAAGTCGTAGAGCGGCGAGCCGGCGATCGTCGATCCTTCGGGCGCCTGCGGCGCACCGTCCGTACCGGCCTCAATCTGGATGAACTTGTTGCCCACGAGACCATCGGTCTGAATCGACGCGACCGAGTCCGTTCGCACCAGGCCGCGCAGCTCCTCCACCACGCGTAGCTTCAGCCGTAACTTCTCGCTCGGGTTGCGAGGGACGCGGATCTCTTCCACTTCGCCGGCATCGGCGCCGGCC
>JALYRV010000357.1 GCA_030855205.1 Acidobacteriota bacterium
GGCGAGAGCCTGGTTGAATGCGGCGGCTTCGATCCCTCCGATCAGATGCGCCGTTACGTGCGATGGTGGCGCGACGGCTACAACAGCAGCCTGCCCTTCTGCTTCGACATTGGAAACATCACACGGACCGCATTGGAGCGATTCGAGAAGACGGGCGAGCCGTACAGCGGCGACACCCATCCCGGGACGGCAGGCAACGGATCGCTGATGCGTCTGGCGCCGGTGGCGATGTGCTTCGCGGCGACACCGGCAGACGCCGTCGCCCGTGCGGCTGACAGCTCGCGGACGACGCACGCCACGCCCGAAGCCGTTGACGCCTGCCGCTGGTTTGCCGCGCTGCTCGCTGGCGCTCTCGCAGGCGAGAACAAGGAAGCTCTGCTCGCCCACGACCACGCCCCGCCGGGCATCGACTGGTCGCAGCCGCCGCTCGCCCCGGCAATCGCCGGCATCCGCACTGGCAGCTTCAGGGCCAAGGAGCGCGCAGCCATCAAGTCATCCGGCTACGTCGTCCACACCCTCGAGGCCGCTCTGTGGGCGTTTCACCAGACGAGTGATTTCCGCAGCGGCGCTCTGCTCGCGGTCAACCTGGGTGACGATGCCGATACCGTGGGAGCGGTGTATGGCCAGATCGCGGGCGCGCACTATGGCGTGTCGGCGATTCCGGAGGAATGGGTCGAGCGCATCTGGCGGCGCGATGACATCGTCGCCCTTGCGGACCGCCTGCACGACCTCAGCGCGTCGGCGTGAGTTCCGCGCGGCTTCCCGCTCGCCGTCTGCCATAAATATGGCAGAATGGCCGTATGCGCACGACCATCGACATTCCGGACGGGATGTACCGCAAGCTGAAGGCGCGCGCCGCTGGTGAGGGCACGTCCACGAAAGCCCTGATCCTGCGAGGTGTCGAGCAGGTCATGAAGGGCACATCGGCGCCGCCGGGTCGGCGTGTGCAGCTCCCCCTCGTGAAGTCAAAGCGCCCCGGTACCATGCGGATCGACAGTGCCCGGATCTATGACGTCATTTCTTTTCCCTGACATCAACGTCTGGGTGGCGCTCACCCACGGCCGGCACGTTCACCACACGGTGGCGCGCGACTGGTTCAACCAACTGGACGCGGATGCGCGCTTCTGCTTCTGTCGCTTCACGCAACTGGGGCTCTTGCGCCTCCTGACGGCGGAGGCGGTGATGGGCGATGAAGTGCTGCACCAGCCCGAGGCCTGGGCCATCTACGACAGCTGGATGCAGGATGACCGCGTCGACGCGCTGGAAGAACCGCCGGGTCTTGATCGACGCTTCCGGGCGCGCACCCGATTGAAGCATGCGGCGCCGAAGAGCTGGGCCGACGCGTACCTCGCGGCGTTCGCGGAATCTGCACAGCTCACCCTGGTCACGTTCGACCGCGCGTTCCGCGGGAAGATCAAGCCGCTCGTCTTGCTCGAAGAATAGCTCTTCTACTTCTCGTCAAGTCCGCGCGGCCCATCGCTCGATGAAGGCGCGCTGCTCGTCCGTCTCCGGCGAGCGTTTCCATCCATCGGGCGTATCGGAGCGCCATTGCGCGATGCGCGCGATCGCGTTCTCTGGCGAGGTTCCTTCCTCCTGCACCAGCCAGCAGCCGACGACGGTGCCGGTACGGCCGACGCCGCCCCAGCAATGCACGTAGCAGGTGTGCCCCGCCTCGAGCGCCAGCTTGATCCGCGCGAGGATCGCGTCCATTTCTTCCTCTGTAGGAATGGACACGTCGCGAATCGGGAATCGCTCGTGCGCGACGCGCATTTGCCGGGCGTCGCCCTGCTCTTTCGCGAGGCCGGCGTAGGCGTTCAGCTCCCAGTCTTCCGTGAAGTCGATGAACAGGTTGACCCCGTGATCGAGAAACCGTTCGAGCTTGGCGCGGGCCTCGTCCGGATCGAAGGCGCCAGGATACTCGCCCGCGAGGAAGCGGTTCTCGATGACCCAATAGCTGTCCGGAATCGGTCCAGTCACGTCACAAGGCTAATCCACAATCTACACCGCGCGCCGTCCTCTTGGCCGGTCGATCGGCGCCACGGTGAGCGTCCGGCGTTCCAGTCTCTACTACGCCTTGCCATGTCGCTTCACCCCCAGGTCGTCGTTCCGCATCTTCCGGCTCACGTGCGCCGGCGTATCTCGTCGACGATCTCGGATGCCGGCCTGACGTTGCCAGCTTTGGCCTGCTGCATGGACAACTCCAGGACGCGGTGCAGGGCCGCGCGGTCGTCGTCCGTGAGGTCGTCCCCATCGTCGGGATTCATGGATTCAGGTTACGCGCGTGGGCGCACGGTGCAACGGTTGCAGAATCTGCGCGCTGGACAAAGTCTGCTCCTTGTCGGCTACTGAGCCGGGTGCTACCGT
>JALYRV010000358.1 GCA_030855205.1 Acidobacteriota bacterium
GGGCCCCTTCGCGACGGCAGACTTCGCCGCGCGCTACGCGCTGCCGCAGGCGCGCGCACAGGCGGTGCTCGCGGGAGCCGCGGCCGGCGGCGCGCTGATCGAGGGAGAGTTCACGCCAGGCGGCACGCGCCGCGAGTGGTGCGACCCCGATGCGCTCACGTCGATCCGCCAGCGATCGCTGGCAAAGCTGCGCCGGCAGGTCGAGCCGGTCGAGCCTGCGGCGCTCGGCCGCCTGATCACGCGATGGCAGGGTGTCGTCACCCCGCGTCGAGGACTCGACGCGCTGCTCGACTCGGTGGAGCACCTGCAGGGGGCCGCGCTCGCCGCGTCGCTGCTCGAGACTGCGATCCTGCCGTCGCGTGTGCTCGGCTACTCGCCGGCCGATCTCGATACGCTGATCGCCGCGGGAGAAGTGGTCTGGACCGGCGTCGAACCTCTCGGCGATCGCGACGGGCGCGTGGCGCTGTTTCTCGCCGATCAGATCGATCGGTTGTGGATCGCCCGCGAGGCCAGCGCGCGCGGCCGCGCGCTCGACCCGAAGGACGCGCGCATTCTCGAGTACCTCGGCAGCGAAGGCGCGTCGTTCTTCACGCCCATGCACGACGCGGCCGGAGGCGGGTACCCGCGCGACACGCTCGATGCCCTGTGGTCGCTCGTGTGGATGGGCCTCGTGACCAACGACTCGATGCACGCCCTCCGCGCGTTCCTGGCCGGCGTCACACCATCGGGCCGCGCGTCGAAGGCATCGCGGGCCTCGGCGGGCCGCGCCGCATTCCGCAGCCGCCGCATGTCGCCCCCCGCCGGAGCGGGGCGCTGGTCGCTCGTGGCCGATCGTCTTTCGGGTGCGGCGAAGCCTACGGAGCGCTCAGCCGCGCTCGCGCAACAGCTGCTGCAGCGCTACGGCGTGATTACGCGCGACGTCGCGGCGGCCGAAGGCATTCCGGGCGGCTTCTCGGCCGTCTACGAAGTGCTGCGCGCCATGGAAGACGCCGGCCGCATCCGCCGCGGCTACTTCGTGGCGGGCGTCGCCGCCACGCAATTCGCGATGCCGTCGGCGCTCGACACGCTACGGTCCCTCAAGATCGATCCGGAGCAGCCTGAGATCGTGAGGCTCGCGGCCGCCGATCCGGCGAACCCGTACGGCACACTGCTCAAGTGGCCGGGCGAACGATCGGATCCCGGACGCGGTCCCACTCGCACGGTCGGATCGCTCGTCGTGCTCGTCAACGGCGAAGCGGCGGCATGGATTGGACGGGGGCGTCAGATTCTCGCGTGGCTGCCTGAAGACGAGCCGCAGCGGAGCGTGACGGGGCGCGCGATTGCCGCGCAGCTAGGGGCGCTGGGCCTGCTCGTCACCGAGATCAGTGGCGTGCCGGCGGCGAGCCATCCGCTCGCGCGCTATCTCCCCGAAGCCGGATACATCGCGTCGCCAATGGGCTACCAGATGGGGCGTGCCGAGCGGCTCGCGCGGTGATCTGTGCCTGAAGGGGACACGATATTCCGCGCGGCGCACACGCTGCACCGCGCGCTCGCAGACCACATCGTCACACGCTTCGAGTCGATGTACCCGGCGCTGACGCGCGTCGATCAGGATGCGCCGATCGCGGGACGCGTGGTCACGCGCGTCGAGGCGCGCGGCAAGCACCTGCTCATGCACTTTGCCGCGGCGCCGGACGGCGACGACAGCCGCGCCGCGAAGGCGATGGTGCTGCGCACGCACATGCGCATGCACGGCAGCTGGCACATCTATCGTCACGGCGAGCGATGGCAGCTCCCCCGGCGCGACGCGCGCATCGTGATTGAGACCGCGGCGTTCGTCGCGGTCGGCTTCAACGTGCCGGTGGCGGAGTTTCTCGAGGAAGGGCGCGAGGACCGCCAGGACGACCTGAAGCGGATCGGGCCCGATCTGCTCGGCGAGCGCTTCGATGAGGACGAAGCCGTGCGCCGGCTGCTGGCGCGCGGCGCGCAGCCGATCGCGGAGGCGCTGCTCAACCAGCGTGTGGTGGCCGGCATCGGCAACGTCTACAAATCAGAGGTGCTGTTCCTCGAGCGCGTGCATCCGCAGACGCCCGCGTCGAGCGTGCCCGAACCGGCGGTGCGCGCGCTGCTGCGAACCGCCCGCAGGCTGCTGAGAGCCAACGTGGCCGATGCCTCCGCCGAGATCGTCACGTATCGTGGCCTTCGCCGCACGACGGGCCGCACGGATCCCGAGGCGCGCCTGTGGGTCTACGGACGCGGCGGCAAACCGTGCCGGCGATGTGCTGCGAGCATCAGGTATGTGAAATCGGGGCTGGACGCGCGCGGCACCTACTGGTGTGCCGCGTGTCAGCCTAGTGGTTCTTGATGATGGTGACG